>JAWLEV010000104.1:0-8251 GCA_041685915.1 Anaerolineae bacterium
GTAGTGAACTCGGTGCGCGAGTGGCGCGAGGCATTCCTCGTATAGCGCCTTCCCCTATTGGTAGGGCACCAAAAGAACCTCCCCTGGCGCATGATGAGCGGGAGGAACGATTTATATCCCAAGACGATCTCAAACCCTTGAAAAGATATCCCCTTTGCCGTTAATATCCTTCATCCCCTAAGACAGGTTGTTCTTGCCCCTGGTCCAGCAATAGTACGGGATAGTTGCTGACCTACCATGTGGAGAACCGTGGGAGCAAGGCGTTTCAGTTTCGCGGCCCCGATGCAGGAAAGGCGCAATTGACAGATTTATAACTCAGGTTATACTATTAGTAGGAGGTGAGGTATAACCATGTCAAATATTAAAACAGCAGTTTCCATAGAGGAACCCCTCTTCGAGCGGGCGGAGAGGCTAGCCGAGCGAATGGAGATGTCGCGTAGCCACCTGTATTCGCTGGCCCTGGAGATGTTCGTCGAAAAGTGCGAAAGCCAACAAATCCTGGGACAACTCAACCGCATCTATGAGGAAAATCCCCCCACAGCAGAGGATGAGCGACGCCTGGAGGCGATGCGACGTCAGCAGCGGCGCCTTGTGGAGGGGGAATGGTAATACGGCAGGGGGACATCTACTGGATAGAGCTTGGGGAGCCAAGGGGCTCGGGGCCGGGCTACAGGCATCCCCACGTCGTCGTACAGAACGATGTGTTCAACCGCAGCCGTATCCATACCGTCATCGTCTGTACGTTGACGTCCAACGTGCGTCTGGCGGAGGCGCCGGGAAACGTCCTGTTGGAGTCGGGAGAAGCTAACCTGCCGAAGCGGAGCGTGGTCAATATATCGCAGCTCTTCACGGTGGATAAGCGCCAGTTGGAGGAGAAGATCGGTATCCTTAGCGCCTCCAGGCTGCGAGAGGTCTTGGATGGCATTCGCCTCATCCTGGAGCCTCGCGAATTGTGAGTTCGGGAAGGCCTCGGTTTTGAGAGGTTTCTGGAGGTAGTGCACGCGTAAGCGCTGGCGTCTTTTCCTGGTGGTATTCCTCGTCCTTCTCTTTTTCTCCCCTCCCCTTGCCGCCCTCACTCCTCCGACGGTGCGGGTCCAGGAAAGCTCCTCGACGGAGAACGTGGAGTTCGTGGGGCACATTGGAGGAGGTGTCTGCACCGTCGCCGTGCGGGGAGGATACTCCTACGTGGCCGATGACAATGCCGGTTTTTTTATTCTGCGCTACACTGTCAAGAGGCTATTCTTACCCCTGATCCAGCGCTAGCATGGGATACTTGCCGACGTACCATGTGGGGGACTTTGGGGAGGCCATAGGGCCTCCCCAAGCCGTTGGGGACCTCTCGCCCCTCGTCGGTTCATACTACTTTTTCCAAGCCCTGGGCGCTCTCTTTCTTTCACCTTTTCCATATATCCCCGCATTTGTTATACTATTCTGAAAGGATGATGGGGGCTCTCTGCTTGCAGGAGGAGGAGACTCGCAGCGCAATGGCCGAATGACTGGAGTCCCACGTGGCGGCGCGTGAGGTGGGGGAATTGGCTGTGCCGTGGGATAAGGCCCTGCTAGGAGCTGCTGGCCCTCAAGATCCATACTCTGGCCCGATGATGCTTTTGCCCGTCGAGGATCGAGGGGGCGGCATGTGCCTGTGGTTCGCAGTTTATGAGGGGCGATTATTTTCGCTAGTCAACGGCCTGGTATAAAGGATGGCCTTGTGAGAGAACGCGTTTCGCTTTTTCCCGATCATACGAGATGGTCCCTGGTGTTCCTGGTCCTGGCGCTGGTAACGGTCCTGCTCCTTTTGCGGGTGACCGGGTTGGGCGTTTTTATCACCATCGATGAGCGGGTGTGGGCCGCGCGCAGCCAGAATTTCCATGACGCCCTCGTCGAGGGGAACCTTTTTCGCACCTATCAGTCCGAGCACCCGGGGGTGGTCACCATGTGGATCGGTGCCCTGGCCATCCGCGTCGCGCGGGCTGCCGAGGCCTTTAGTCCGCGGCTTTGGCTGCTGCGCATGCTGTGGAACGCCATCTCTGCAAGGAGCGGGGGCGTGGCCGTCATCACCTTTTGGGCGCGCTGGGGCGTGGCCCTGGTGACGTGGGGGGGCATCCTGGCGCTTTACTTTCCCCTGCGGCGCCTCTTTGGCAAAGCGGTCGCTCTGTTGGGCGTCCTGTTGGTGGGCCTCGATCCCTTTTATCTGGCGCACTCGCGCGTGCACCATCTGGATGCGTTGTTGACGACCTTTGTCGCCCTTTCAATCACGAGTCTACTGGCCTCTCGAAAGGGAGATAGATACAGGCAACGATATCTAATCCTCTCGGGAATATGTGGGGGACTGGCCATGGCCAACAAGTCACCCGCCGTGCTGTTGATTCCCTGGGTGGCTCTCGCTCTGCTTGTGGACGCCTGGCAGAGGGGTGGGGAGGCGCGATGGCAGCATCTGGGGCGGGGAGTCAGGAGGATCTTCGTCTGGGGGTTGGTGGCGGCCGGCACGATGTTCGCTCTGTGGCCCGCCATGTGGGTGCGGCCCCTGGCAGTGGCCCAAAAGATGATAGGGGGTGCCCTTCGGCAGGGACTGAATCCCCACGAGTGGGGCAATTACTTTTGGTTCGAAAAGCGGGCCGACCCGGGCCCTGCCTTCTATCCCGTGGCCTTGGTCTTGCGCGCCACACCCCTCGCTATACTGGGATTGGTGGGATTGGGCCTGTGTGAGAAATGGGACGCACGCAAGCGGCACATCCTGTTAATGGTGCTTTTCATTGCGGGCTATGTGGCTTTTATGACCGCCAGTTCCAAAAAGTTCGATCGCTATATCCTTCCCATCTTTCCCCTGCTCGATGTCCTGGCCGCGGTGGGGATTGTCTCATTGGTTCGCCATGGGGCGTCGAAACTGGGCGATGTCCGACCCACATCGGCCTTTGCAGTGATCACGCTGCTCATAGCGGGACTTGAGCTCGCCCTGATCCTTCCGACGTATCCCTACTATCTGGCCTACTACAATGATATGCTGGGCGGCGGACCCGTGGCCTCCGATGTCCTCCTGTATGGATGGGGTGAGGGACTGGACGAAGCGGCCGCCTACCTGAATAGCAAACCCGAGGCTTCAGAATTACACGTGGCCGCCCATTACATCAATCAGTTCAGCCCCTTTTTTGAGGGCACAGCGACCCTGGCCGGCCGCGCTCCGCTGGTGGAGCCCGACTACTTTGTGCTCTATTCCTGTGCGGTGCAGCGCCAGTTCGTACCAGAGGTGACGGGGCGGCTGTATGGGATAGAAGAGCCAGAATACACGGTCCGCGTCAAGGGCCTGGAGTATGCCTGGGTTTATCCCAACACCTTTTACCGGGCTGAGACTGAAGAGGTCCTGTCTTACATTGAGGAGAAGCATCCGGGGGAGGAACAGGTCGTCATCCTTGACGCAGACGCCGCATTGATCAAGGACTATGAGGGTCCCCTTTCACTGTTTGTTCTGGCAGGGGCGCCGCGCGACGACTTTGTGCTGACCATGTTGGAGCGCGCCTCTGCCGATGGGCGGCGCGTTTGGTTCCTGACCTTTCCCGAGGTGTTTGAGGAGACGGATGCTCTGGTGCACGAACATCTCGACAGGCAAGGGGAGCGGGTGGGAGAGATCACGGTGGGCGACGTGCAGGCTGTCTGTTACAAACTCGATGATCGTGCGACCTTTGTGCCACGTCCCATGGTTCGACGGCTCGTGCACTTTGAAGAGGGTATCCGGCTCCTGGGCTATGACCTCCCCGCGACGGAACTGGCGCCCGGGGAGACCCTCTCGCTGCGCCTCTACTGGGAGGGCGATGGTGCCACGGAGGAGAGTTATCATGTCTTTGTGCACGTCTTGGGGCCAGATGGTCAGGTGTATGGTCAGGACGATGCATTACCCCAGCAGGGCTGGATGCCCACCACGCGCTGGCAGGCCGACGCGGTGATCGTGGACGACCACCGCGTCACTGTAGCGAAAGATGCGCCGCCTGGGGAGTATTCCATCGCCCTGGGGCTGTACGATCTGGAGACAATGCAGAGGCTTTTCCTTCTTGACGCTGAGGGAGAGCCCTTGGAGCAGGATCAAATACTGATCCAGGGGATGCGCGTCTCTTGGAGAGATTGACGCCCCCGTGTTGGCACACACACGGCTTTCGACGGCGACGCGCCCATCGTGGAGCACAGGCATCTTCTGTGATCGGTTGATTTGTGTCACTGGCGGGCATTCTGCTATGAATTATCGGTTTGGACCAGTGTGGAATTGTCAAGGTGATTCTAGATCAATATAGCCTGTGCTCTCTACCTTTTCTACGCCATTTACCCGAGGAAGCTTATCATGGATAGTATTCCGTCGCTTACCCGTCAGGATCTGTGTTGGCTGCTGGGCCTCGTTATCCTGGCGGGTATCTTGCGCTTGCCGGGGCTTGGCGTTGTGCCCCCCGGATTCCAGTTTGATGAAACCTACAATGCTCTGGATGCGCTGGAATTGTTGCAAGGGCGGCATCGTCTTTTTCTCAGGAGCAACGCTGGCCGCGAAGTTCTCTACACCTATTGGCAGGCGCCCTATGTGGCTCTGTTGGGCCCTACCTCCCAAGCTTGTCGTCTGCCTTCGGCGGTTGCCGGGACCGTGACAGTTGCCGTTCTATATGTCATCGTCTGGCATGTGTCCGGGCAGCGCGAGCTGGCTGTGATCTCGGCGGCCTGCCTGGCGCTCTCCTATTGGCACCTGCACTTTTCGCGCTACGGTATCCGCTCCATTCTGGTACCACTTTGGATGTCGCTGGCGTGGTACGCTTTTTGGCGTGCCCTCGCTACGGCGCGGTGGCGTTGGTTCGCATGGTCGGGCCTCTTCCTGGCCGCGGCTATATGGACCCACCCGGCCGGACGCATCGCTCCTGTCTTGATCGTAGGTTATGCCGCTCTCGTGATTTGGGCCAAGCGGCATTCCCCTGCCCAAGTGCTTGGGGGATTGGCCCTCACCGTGGTCGCTGGCCTCGTGCTGAGCGCTCCACTGCTGCTGTACTTTTGGCGGCATCCGGTGGCCTTTTATGGGCATATTTCCGACGTGGCTGTCACTCGCTCAGGCACGACTTGGGACGCCCTGCGACGCGTGGGTTGCAATGCCGTACGCGTGCTGGGGGCCTTTACTGTGCGTGGGAGTGAGGAATGGATCCACAATTTGCCTGGGCGCCCCGTTTTTGATCCCCTGTTATCTCTGTTTTTCGTGCTCGGCTTGGGTGCTACGATCGGTGCGGCTATGCATAGAGGCCGCCCGCGTCGTGATCGGATCCTACCCTGGATGTTGTTGGTGTGGATGGCTATCAACTTGCCGTTGTCAGTCTTTAGCGACATGGCCCCCAACTACTCGCGGACCATAGGAGTGTTACCGTCAATCATGGTGATTGTGGGTTCGGCCCTTGCTTACGTCTGGCGTTGGCTGCGCGACCGGGTATCCACGGTATGGGCGATGGCCGCCTTGGGTACTATCCTGGCTATCAGCGGCGGATTCACGACCTATGATTATTTTGTGCGCTTTGGTCAGGACCCACGTACGTCTTATCACTATGATAAGGACAAGATCGAAGCTGCCGAGTATCTCTTGGAGAAAATGGATGATCACGTCGTGTATCTGTCGCGGCTGTGGGCGCGACAGGCCACGATCCGATTACTGACGCGAGACGCTGACTTGAGGACTACAGAGACTGACGCCGCCGTCGTCCTCCCCAGCACTCAAGATGGCTCCGAGAGGGATAAAGATGTCCTCTATGCTTATCCGGCCGAGCTTCGGGCCAAGGCCCAAGCTATGTACCAAGATTGGCGTCCTTTGGGGGCGCGCCTATCGTGCGCTTACGATGAACGCGGGAAGGTGCTGCTGTATCTGGTCTCGCTACCCGCCGCGCTTCGCCCCCCGCTGAACCAGGCCCAGGCCTTCGTGCACACAGGCCGCCTACTTCCAGATGAGATCATGCCTCTAGATGTGACCTATGGTGAGGGTATTCGCCTTTTGGGCTACGCCGTGAGCGAGAGTATAGCCCTCGATGGAACGCTAGAAGTGACCTTAGTGTGGGAATGTGTGGCTCCTATGGAGGAGCCTTATACTGCCTATGTCCACTTGTTGGGGCCACGCAAACGACGCTGCGGCCAGATGGATGAGCAGCCAGGTCGGGCTAGCTATCCCACTACCTCTTGGCGCACGGGCGATGTCGTCATCGATCGCCATCGTCTGCCTGTGGATCCTACATCGCCTCCTGGCACCTATAGCTTGGAACTGGGCCTGTATCACGCACCCACCGGTCAGCACCTTCTTACTGCCGAGGGGGGGCGCGGTGTCCGGCTACCGGGGCCTACCCTGAGCGGTATGGTCGCTCTCTCTCAGGAGAAAATGCCGGATAACACCCAGCGCGTGTCGGCGAATGAGCTGGGCGTTCTTGGCGTGGTCCTGCCTGAGGGGGGAGTGGATCTGCAGCGTCCCTTCCAGGTCAGTTTGATTATGGACAGGGAGGCTTTGGAAAAGTACTCTGCCTTGGATCTGGCACTGCAGGGTGCGGACGAGGAGGTTTGGGCGGAATCCCTGGATATCTCGGCTCTGGAGGTGGATCAAACCCGGGCAGAACGGGTGGTCGTTACTGCGTCGGGCGTGATCCAGGAGAGTGGAGCTCTGCCGGGATCCTACGCTGTGGTGGCACAAAGTCAGGGGACATCGCTGGCTCTTGGGGAGGTGGAGTTGAGGACTACGGATTGCAGCGATGAGCTACCCAAAGTCGACGTGCCCTTGAACGCCGTCTACGGGGGCGCCATCCGCTTGGCCGGTCTCATCCTACCGGGAGAGACAGTTCGTGCGACTTCTGACGGTGCTGTCACAATTCGCTCTGACGAACACTTGAAGGTGACACTCATATGGCAGGCATTGGTCCGTCCCGACGATGAGCTAACTGTCTTTGTGCACCTGCTGGACGCTGAGGGGCAGGTGGTGGCTCAGCACGATGGCGTCCCGGTTGAGGGTACCTATCCTACCATCTCTTGGGTCCCTGACGAGGTGGTGATGGACGAACATAGTTTGAACGTTCCGCGGGATCTGGATGCCGGTCCCTACACCCTGGCGATAGGTCTGTACGACGCCTTGACCAGCACCCGGCCGGAGACAGTGGTAGAAGGAAGAATCGTTGAGGAGGGGCGGGTATTGGTGCCTGTGAGAGTCGAGGGCGGGGGATAGAACAGAACGAAACGCTGCGGGCGGGGCTGTGCGCTACAGGACATGACCCCATCCCCTCTGGTTGGGCATTCGTACCATTCCATCCCGTTTTGTGACACAAATTGGGGTGAAACGCCTATACTCCCACCATCCAAGGATGTCAAAGCGAAATCGGCTCTGTGTCCTTCTCGCCCTGGCCGGTCCCTGGCCGGCCTTGCATCTCGTGTCCTGCTGGCATTACAATACCTCCGCAGGGGAGGGCCTTCGGCCGAGTCTGTAAATCATCTATGGAGGGAGGGAAATATGTCCGAGAGAAATCCTTTGCCCGTCAGGGGCTTTTTGATGCACATCACCCACTATGATCCGTCCTGGTACGCCGAAAAGGATGCCGAGACCCCCTTTGATCCCGCCCTGGGCCTGGATGTCATCAAGGCCATGGCGAAAGTCGACCTCAATCTACTGGTCATCGATTGCGCCGATGGCGTGGCCTATGCCTCGCACCCCGAACTGCGTCGAGGCTACACCGTGCCCCTGAGTACCCTGGCCGATCTGGCCGAGGCGGCGCGTGAACGGGACATCGAGGTGGTGCCCAAACTCAACTTTTCGCAGAGTCATTATCATCACCATAATGACTGGTTCCGTCCCTATCATGAGCTTTTTGACAACGAGGAATACTGGCAGCGGGCCTTTCAACTCATCGACGAGTTGATCGCCGCCTGTCGTCCCTCGCGCTTTTTCCACATCGGCATGGATGAGGATCACAATCGCGCCCATTCCCAGTACGTGGCCGCCATCGAGAGGCTCCATGCGGGTCTCACCGAGCGTGACCTGCGCACCATCATCTGGAACGATTCATCCCATGGCGGTCGGGCCCTGGTACATGCCGAAAAGTCCCTGGTGGCCGAGCCCTTGCTGCCCCGCGATATCGTCCAGGTCCCCTGGGATTATCGGGCTGTCCGGCCAGAGATCGTACAGCGTCTGAGGGATCGAGGCTATGAGGTGTGGGGTGCCCCCGGCAGAACCACCGACCTGGTTGCCGCCTGGCGCCAGGCCCTCTTGCAGCACGGC
>JAWLEV010000016.1:0-33124 GCA_041685915.1 Anaerolineae bacterium
CATATCAAAGGATCGCCCGTGATCGCCGAAGCCAATACCTCCCTCTATCGTTGGGGCAACCGCGTATCGGTGCACACGGGATTGCCTACTATCGTGGGCTGGGATTGGCATCAGAAGCAGCAGCGCGCGGCGGTGGGCGACTCAGTGGTGAACTGGCGTCTGGAGGATTTGCGGCAGCTCTATAATACGACCGATACCGTGGCTGCCGTCCGCATTCTTGATCGCTACCAGGTGGGCTATATATATGTGGGCGAACTGGAGCAGGCCTACTATGACGCCCAGGGGCTGGACAAGTTCGACCGTATGGTTGGTTCCACGCTGGAGGTCGTTTACAGGCGTGATCCGGTCACGATCTATCGCGTCAGGGGATCGGGGGTTGAACTGGTGACCTCGGATTCTGGGGGAGGGGGGAGCCCGTGGGATGCCGTGAAGGATTGGTTTGCCAGGCGTTGGGTACCGGGGGTGGTTAGGGCGGAGGAACCCCAGAAACATCCCTCGGGTGGGTTGCAGGCAGGAACGGAGGGACCCTCGCTCGTGTTGGATGAACCTGTCGATCAGTTACCGGTGGTCGAGGATCGGGGCTGGAACGGCCCGGCTGCGGATAGCACGATTTTTGCCCTCCTCTCGTGGTGGATCGTGCTGCAGATCCTTGGGTTGATTGCTCTCCCCCTTGTAGGATATGCCTTTCCCCATCTGCCAGACGGCGGCTATTACCTGAGCAAGGGGATGGGGATATTGCTTGTCTCCTATCTCGTATGGTTCGGTGCCAGCCTGCGTGTGGTTACCAATCGACCCCATGTGGCCTGGTCGGCCTTGTTATTGATAGGGGGATGCTCTTTTTTTCTGTGGCGGTGTCACCGCCGTTCTTTAGGAGGTAGATGGCGCCAACAGCGAAGGCTGATTCTGATCGAAGAAGGCCTCTTTAGCATCGGATTCCTGCTTTTTGTGGGCTTGCGCCTCCTCAACCCAGATCTGTGGCAACCCTGGTTCGGTGGGGAAAAGATGATGGAGATGGCTTTCATCAATGCCATCTCCAAATCCGCCTATATGCCCCCCTATGATCCCTATTTCGCCGGTGGATATATCAACTATTATTATTATGGGCAATTTATCGTCAGCACAGTGATCAAGCTCACGGGGGTGCTCCCGCGGGTGGCCTTTAACCTGGCTGTGCCCACCTTTTTTGCTCTGACAGCATCCCATGCTTTTGGCGTCTCTTACGGTCTTGCGGTTCTGGATGAAGGAGGGGTAGAAGAGATCGAGGAGGCGGGAGAGGACGTCAAAATTGCCAAGGCTGCTTCTCGCGCCAGTCCCATATCCTCCCGGGGACTGTGGGCCGGGATCGGAGCGGTGATACTGGTGGCCCTCATGGGCAACCTCTCCGGTGTATTGCAGGTGCTGGAACAACTTGCGGAGGCTGGCGGGGCCTCCCTCTCGGGTTTCCAGGTGACGTGGACGAGTATCGCGGGCATCATCCCGGGATTGGTGCGCATGATACGCGAGGGCATTCCTTTGGAATTCGAATACTGGTATTATGGCACGCGTATCATCCCTCATACTATCAACGAGTTTCCCTCTTTTACCTTTCTCTTTGCCGATCTGCATCCCCACCTGATCAGTATTCCCTTTACCATCCTCGTCGTGGGGCTGGCAGGTTCCTGGCGGTGGGGTAGGGAGCGCCGTCTCGGTCGTTTCATCACGGCCAGCCTCCTGACCATCGTCGCCCTGGGTTCTTTGGGAGTGATCAACACCTGGGATCTGCCCGCGTACACGGCGCTTTTGGGCTGTGTGATGCTTTACAGTGCCAATACACGTGGAGGATGGAGGCGTGCCATGATCGGTGCGGCCGCCTTCTTGATCTTGTTTTTGCTCTCTCTGATGGCCTATGCCCCCTTCTACACGCACTATCGGGCCCAGCATGTGGGGTTGGGGATCGTCTCTCCCGATGAACGCACGCCCCTGATCCCTTTTATGGTTATTTGGGGCTTTTACATCTTTTTGGTCATCTCTGCGGCCCTGTGGTGGACGCGTCGCGCCTGGCCATGGTCCCGTGTGGCGAACGTGGTCAAGAGGCGGGGGTTGAGTCGCACCCTGCGTAGTCTTTGGTCCTGGCGGAAAAGGAGGATGGCGGTCTGGGGGGCTTATTCCCTGTCTCTAGTCATGCTGGTTGCCATAAGCATCCTTTTCATCCGCTCCGGCGAATGGCTCTGGGCGGTCCTCGTTCCCCTGGTGGGATTGACGGGCCTGGCCCTTTTTCGCAGTGGGACGAATCGCGCCGCCTTTTTGCGGCGTTTGATGACCTTTGCCGCTTTGTGCATCCTCTGGATGGTAGAGGTCGTCTATCTGAAGGATTTCCTGGCCGGCTCCGAGTGGCGGCGCATGAATACGGTGTTCAAGTTCTACATTCAGGCCTGGGTGCTGCTCGGTTTGGCACTGGGCGGTATCTTGCCCATACTATGGTGTAGGATAAAGGGATGGCTAGGGACTATGTGGAGGGGCGCTTTGCTCTTGGGGTTGGCGTCGTCCATGATGTATACTGTGCTGGCGATTCCGGCGCGGGTCACCCAGCGCTTTCCCAATGGGCAACCGCCGCTGGGGACTCTCGACGGCACGGCCTATATGAAGACAGCCGTTTACTCCTGGCCGGATGAGGGAAGCGAGATTCACTTGAAATACGATCGACGGGCCATCGCCTGGCTCTGGGAAAACGTAGAGGGTACGCCGGTGATCGCTGAGGCGCCCCTGGGCTATTATCGGGAAGGGGGACTGCGGGTTTGTTCCTATACGGGTCTGCCCACGATCATCGGCGCGCATGTGAACGAGCAACGTCCCCGGGAGCAATTGGGATCGCGGCAGGAGGATGCGGAGGCCATCTTTCAAAGCAGGGATATCGAGGAGGTGCAGGAGATCCTGGAGAAATATCGCGTGCGCTATGTGTACGTGGGACAACTGGAACGCAACGCCTATGACGCGGCGGCGCTGGCCAAATTCGATGTCCTGGTAGATCAGGGGGCCATCGCGCGGGTATTTCACAATGCAGGCGTCGATATTTATGAGGTGGTGGAAAACGGGGATGTCTGAGACGGTAGGGATATTTTATCCGTCGACAATCGTAAAGGGTTCTGGTCTATGGTGCAGATCCTGATTTGGTGGTTCGTCCTTCAAGTCATAGGGCTGCTGGCGCTGCCCATCACGTCGCGACTCCTGCGCTTCCTGCCCGACCGTGGATTCGGTTTCTCCCGTCAGGTGGGGCTGCTTTTGTGGGCCTTTGTTTTCTGGCTGCTGGTGAGCCTAGGAATCCTGCAGAATACGACGTCGTGTATCGTGTTCGTATTGCTGCTCATGGGGGGCTTTTCCGCCTATCTTTGGTCCAAGGATGGGGAACGGATGCTGGCCGTCCTGGGGGAGCGAAAGCGGATCCTCATCATCACAGAGTGTATCTTTTTCGTGGGACTGGCCGGCTTTGCCCTCTTTCGGGCCTATAATCCCGATATCGCGGGCACGGAAAAGCCCATGGAGTTCGCTTTCATAAATGGCATCCTACGCAGTCGCACCTTTCCGCCCCACGATCCCTGGATGTCGGGCTATGCCATCAGTTACTACTATTTCGGCTACGTTATGACGGCTATGCTCATCAGAATCTCGGGAGTCGCCAGTGAGATCGGCTTCAATCTCATGGGGAGTACCCTGTTCGCCCTTACCCTAAGTGGTTCCTTCAGCCTCGTCTACGATATGGTGCAGGCGTACCTTGACTGTCGGGGGGATGGTTCAACGGAGGAGGCGTCTTTGGAGTCGAGAGCTGCCGTGGGTACGGGGCTTTTGGGCGCGGTCTTTGTGACTTTGATGGGCAACCTGGAGGGGGTCTTTGAACTGCTTCGGGCCCATGGTGGGGGTTCGGAGGCGTTGTGGCGTTGGTTGGATATAAGGAGTCTACGTACCACGCCGCCGAGTTCCACGTGGTATCCCGATGATTCCTGGTGGTGGTGGCGGGCTTCGCGTGTTATCCATGATGTGGACGCGTCGGGCCGCTCCATGGAGGTGATCGCCGAGTTCCCCTTTTTCAGTTTTCTTTTAGGAGATAATCATCCTCACGTCCTCGCGTTGCCCTTTGTTCTCCTGGCTCTGGCTGTGGCCCTGAACCTGCTGTTGAGCGGATCGTGGGAGAAAGCGCCTTCCAAAGTAGAAGAGGGGAGAAGCCTTTGGGCATCGGGGGTTGACCTCTTTGAACGGATCTGGCCTGGTGATGTCCTGGATTTCCTTTTTTGTGCTGTGATTCTAGGAGGCCTGGGTTTTCTCAATACCTGGGACTATCCCATCTATCTGGGGATTCTGGTTCTGGTCTATGCTGTTCGCCGTCAGGCGGGACGGGAGCCCGATGGTGGATGGTTTGTGGACGTACTTGGCGTCTTTGCTGGATTGCTCTTTACGGGCATCCTGGCCTATTTGCCCTTTTACATCGGCTTTCGCTCTCAAGCAGGGGGCATCGGCTGGGTAGGGACAATCAAGACGCGATTGCATCAATACCTGATCATAATGGGCATCTTTGTGTTTGTACAGGCTGGCTTTTTGGCCTTTATCGTGTCTCATCAATGGGGGTTGAGCGAAGGGAATGGCGCACCCGCGTGGGCTGAATGGATCGCGGGGTTGATGGCACTTTTTGTGTTATTCTGTCTGCTACAGCAGTGGTGGACGGCGGCTTTTGTATGGGGTCTGGTGGGGTTTTCAGCGACGCTTTGGCTGTGGGGTGAGTGGAGTGTCGCGGAAATGTCCCTCTCGCCCAGCACGTCCTTTGCGCTCTTGTTGGTTATAGTGGGATTTGCGCTGACGGGAAGCGTGGAGTTTATCTTTTTGCGAGATATATTCGGTACCCGTATGAACACCGTTTTCAAGTTCTATTACCAGGCGTGGGTGTTGCTGGCCATCGCTTCTGCTTATGGGGTATTTTACGTGCTGCACCGCTGGGAGCAGGTGGTCTCCATGCTGGGGCGCGTTGCCACGGGGACGTGGCTGGCGGTAACGGCGATACTTTTGCTGGCCGGCATGAGCTATACGGTGGCTGCCACGGTCAGCAAGGCCGGCGGATTTCGAGGGGAGCCGACCCTCGATGGCACTCGCTATGTGAGGGAACACCGCAAGGCGGACTATGAGGCCATCCAGTGGCTGAAGACCAATGCTCCACCGGGTAGCGTGCTCGTGGAGGCTCCCGGAGGCTCCTATTCGGAGTATAACTGGATCTCTGCGCATACGGGCATACCCACCCTTCTGGGTTGGGGGGGACACGAACTGCAGTGGCGAGGTAACTATGATGAGGCTGGACGCCGGGAGCCGGATATTGCCACCATCTACCAGAGTCTCGACGGTGCACAAAAACGCCAGCTCTTGGAAAAGTACGAGGTAGATTTTGTGTACGTGGGATCGCTGGAGCGAAAAAAGTACGAACTAAGCCCGGACATGATCGATGCCTTTGATCGTCTCATGCAGCGCTGTTACGAGGGGGATGGGATCATCATCTACTGTTGGGCACCCTGAAAACGGAGCATCCCGTTCGACAAGGGCGTGCTCGGACATGCTATAGTTTTTGTAGTCTTGTTTATCCATTCTATCCGTTCACTGGGAGATGAATAGATCGCCTATGACCGTCGATTCCAACGAATCCCGTACCTGCTCCCCACTGTCTTCAGGTGCCGTTGGCCTGGAGAAGGGGAGAGCGAGGCAAGGGTTGGTGGCTGGGAAGCTGACCGTCGAGATCACACTATATGGGATTATTACTCTGGCCGCTCTTGTAGCGCGGCTGGCGGCCCTGGGGTGCTGGCCGCTTATGGAAGGTGAAGCACATACGGCACTGGCCGCATGGCGCGCCCTGCAGGGGATGTCGCCCGTGCAGGCTTTTGAGTACATTCCGCTGCTCCATAACGCGAATCTGGCGCTCTTTGCCCTGACAAAGGCGTCGGATGCAGCCGTTCGTCTGTTACCCGCTTTTACTGGGGCGGCTCTCGTGCTATTGCCCTATTTTTGCCGCGACGTGCTGGGGCGTCAGGGAAGCCTGCTGGCTTCTTTGTTGTTCGCTTTTGCCCCCACCTGGATCTTTTTCTCGCGTACAGCCGAGGGAACCATACTCACCGCGGCACTGAGTGCGATCGTGCTTTTTTCGATCCACCGCTATTTGCAGGTGAGTGATACGTCTCGTCTGGGGTGGGCCTTTGCCGCTCTAGGGCTGGCCCTGACGGCGGGGCCGGGGATATACACGTTCTTGGTCTATGGTTTGCTGTATGGTGGCATCTGGTGGCTCTTGCCGGGCGATGATGGCTCTCGCGAACGGATGCGAGACCTGTTTCAGGGTGCTTTTACCAGGCGAAATATCTCGATCCTTGCGGGGGCGTTCTTCCTTTCCGGTAGCGCTTTTCTGATCAATCCGGGAGGTATTGGGGCCAGTATCAACCTGGGAGGATGGTGGGTGCAGGCGCTGTTCTCTCTCAACGATTTGACTCCACTCACCCTCGTAAAGGTGCTGCTGACGTACGAACTCTTGACTGTGGCCTTTGCCCTGGTGGGCGTCGTATGGGGCCTGCGTCGAAAAGTCAGGTTCATCCCTTTTCTCGCCCTGTGGGTTGCCTGGGGGTTGTTGTTGAGTGTCGCCCTGGGGCATCGTGAGCCACACTGGCTGCCCCATCTGCTTCTTCCTCTGGTCATCTTGGCGGCAAGAGGATTTCAGTGTCTTTGGGATCACCTCATCCCTGGCGTGGGGTGGATCGAAGGGGCAGCGTTCTGGATGGCCGTTGCCTTGACAGCCTTTGGCTTCCTGGAACTCTTTGCCTTCACACATACGGCGCAGGGGCGGTATCTCCTTTACGCTGTTGGAGGTTGGGTCGTGCTTTTGGTAGGATGGGGAGTGTCCTGGCTTTGGCTTGGCCGCCGGGGAACCCTGGCAGTCGGTATAGGCATTCTGATGTTGTGTATGGCCGTTGTGACCGTTCGAGCCTCGACGGCGTTGGTTTACCAGACGGGCCGCGATGCGAGGGAGGGGATGGTCCATCGTCCCGTGTCGATGCAGTTGCGCGCATTGGAGCGTTTCTTGCTGGATTTTTCCAACCGCCGGGCGGAAGGACTGCGCGCCGTGGATGTCGACTATGAAGAGAGCCTGGACCCGTGGATGAGTTGGTATTTACGCGACTATCCCAATGCACGCGCCGTGCCTTTTGGCGATGCCCGGAGGGGCACGACGGTTCTGATCACCGAGGAGCGCCCCAAAGAGGAGTGGCCGGGAGGCTATGTAGGACAACGCTTCTATCTCCGAGAGCGTCTTCCTGCGCAGACTCTATCTTTGCGTCAGTTCCTGCGCCGGTTGTTCTACCGCGATGCTGTGGGGATTGTGGAGGCAAAATGTATTCATGTATGGGTGCGTATCGAAGCTGGCGAGCAATAAACAGGAGAAAGCACACGGATGAGTGAAGAAAAGGAGTTCGCATTTCTGGACAGGCCCGTTATACAAGGCAGGATCGCGTGGTGGAAGGTGCTATATGTCCTTCTCGTGCTCTTTGTCATCTTTACCCGTCTATGGGCGCTGTCGCCCCGCGGTTACAGTCACGATGAGAGCATTCATGCCTGGGAATCCTGGAAGCTGGTCACGGGTCAGGGGTACAGTCACAATCCCACCTATCACGGTCCCTTTCTCTATCATTTTACCGCCTTTATCTTTGCTCTGTTTGGGCATAATGACTATACGGCTCGTCTGAGCCCTGCGCTTTTCGGTATCGCCCTGACAGTTATGCCCCTTCTGTTGAAAAAGTGGTTGGGCAAAAAGGGTGTCCTGGCAGCGACTTTCCTGATGGCTATCTCTCCCGTGATGATGCACCGATCCCGTTTCCTGCGGCATGACGTATATGCTGCCGTGTTCAATTTGCTGCTGTTCATCGCCATCCTTCGCTATCTGGATCAGCGTAAGGATAAAGACCTTTATCTGGCGGCGGCAGCGGTCTCTTTGGGCTTTTGTGCCAAGGAGACAACCTTTATCACCTATTTCATCTTTGGTACCTTTTTAGCTCTTTTCTTCCTTTATAGATGGCTGCGCGATCGCACGTGCCTCTGGCGTGATATGCCCGTCTTTGATCTGGTCGTCGTCATCGGCACTCTTCTCTTGCCTCTGGCTTCTCCCTTTCCCATCAAGATGTTAGGAGGAGATCCGCTGGATTATACGCAGCAGGGGGTGCTCTTTTCTGGTGGTATGTTCCTGGTGGTTCTGGGCATCTCTGTGGCCATCGGCTTCTGGTGGGATTGGCGCCGGTGGCTGATATGTGCGGGGATATTCTACGGGATCTTTGTGCCGCTTTTCACCACAATGTTCACCAACGGTCAGGGCTTTGCCACGGGTACGGTGGGCCAACTGGGATACTGGCTTTCTCAGCACGGTGTCAGACGTGGCGATCAGCCGCCGTATTACTATTTTGTATTGATGCCCATGTACGAGTTCCTGCCCCTGCTTGGTAGCGTCGGCGGAGCTATATGCTTTTTTTCTAAAGGGTCGACCGGGGATGAGGGAGCGGAGGGCGCTGCCGAGCGAACGCCTTTTGTCCCCATGCTCCTCTACTGGGGTGTGTTGGCTTTTGTGATCTATAGTTGGGCCGGGGAAAAGATGCCCTGGTTGACCATGCATCTGGCCCTTCCTCTACAACTCTTGGCCGGATGGGCCATCGGGCAGCTCTTTGATACAGACTGGCGCAAGCTGAAGGAGAAGGGGGCACTCTGGCTTCTCCTATTGGTTCCCCTTTTCATCTATGTGATCCTGCGTCTGCTCGCCCTCACTCCCTCGGCAGGCACGACAAAACAGGAGTTGAGCGAGACCATGGCCTGGTTGACGTCTCTGCTAATTGGTCTGGGGCTGGTGGTCGCCATCTCTCGTATCATGTATCGTCTGCGCCATAGCCAGCGCTGGCGTATCGTTCTGGTTTCGCTGGTCGTCCTTCTCAGCATGTTGACGCTACGCTTTGCCTGGATGGCCTCCTTTATCAACGCCGATCTGGCGACCGAGTTTCTGGTGTATGCCCAGGGGTCGCCGGACGTGGCCCTGGTGGCACAGGAGATCGAGGAAATGTCCCGCCGATTGACGGGCGGGCTGCACATGAAGGTAGCCTACGATGACGACGCCAGCTGGCCTTTTGTATGGTATCTGCGCAACTTTGAGAATGCCCAGTTTTATGGCAAAAAGCCGGATGCCCCCTTTGATGCCGAAGTGGTGCTTGTCGGGCCACCCAACGAGTCGGCCGTCAAGCCCCTGCTGGGCAACAACTATTACCGGCGCCAGTATCGGCTCATTTGGTGGCCCAACCAGGACTGGTATATGGATCCAGAGTTGAGGAGTATTCGGGAGGGCATGCAGGATAAAGGCCCCATGGGGAGGTTGTCCGATAGTTTCCTGTACATGGGCAAGATGTTGCAGAAGGTCTGGCGGGTCGTCGGGGACAGGTCGGCGCGTCAGAGCCTCCGGGACGTTTTCTTCTATCGCAAGTACGAGGAAGCTTCTTTGACCGAATGGCCCCACGTACACAAGTTTGCCATGTACGTGCGTCGGGACGTGGTGCAGCAGTTGTGGGACTATGGTCCCGAGGCACTCACGGCGGCGGAGCCCCTGCCGGAGGACGAGTACGTGGAAAAATGGGAGCAGATCAGGGCGGATAGCGCCTTTGGCGAGCCGAGTTGGCAGTTGAACAAGCCCAAAGATCTTGCTGTGGACGCGGAAGGAAACGTCTATGTGACGGATGCCCACAATCACCGTATCCAAGTCTTTGACGGCAATGGCCAGTTCCTGCGCGAGTGGGGGACGGAGGGCGATCAGCCTGGCCAGTTTAAGGAGCCTTGGGGTGTCACGGTGGGGCCCGAAGGGGACGTTTATGTCGCAGACACCTGGAATCACCGTATACAGGTATTCGACGGGCAGGGAGAACTCGAGCGAATATGGGGGACGTTTGGCGAAGTGAGTGATCCTATGGATGCAGGCGATCTCTTGTATGGCCCGCGCGATCTCGTCGTCGATGAGGAAGGATATCTGTATATCAGTGACACGGGAAACAAGCGGGTAGTGAAATATGATCCCGAGGGCAATATGGTCAAGGCTGTGGGAGGCGCTGGCGATAAAGAGGGGCAGATGCAGGAACCTGTGGGACTCGCCTTGTCCCCGGAAGGTGATCTGTACGTCGCCGATACCTGGAACCAGCGCATTCAGGTCTTTGATAGCGATCTAAACTTTTCACATAGTTGGGCGATCCACGCCTGGGTGGATATGTCCGTAGTCAACAAGCCCTATCTGGCAGTGGGGACCGGGGGGAATGTCTATGCCACCGATCCGGAGGATCATCGTATCATCGCCTTTGATAGTCAGGGACAGCTTTTGCGTGTGTGGGGGCAGGAGGGGAGCGATCTTGCTTCCATGAACCTGCCGACGGGTATCACTGCGGATATGTCGGGACACCTGTTGGTAAGCGATTCTGGGAATGGGCGCGTCCTGGTGTTCGAGGAGCGTTAAGAGAGGAAGCCCATGAGACTGCACGAATATCAGGCAAAAGAGCTGTTTGCTACACATGGTATTCCGGTGCCTGTTGGCGAGACGGCGGAGCGGGTGGAGGAGGTGTCAGAGATCGCGGAGCGGTTCGACACGGAGGTGGCCATCAAGGCGCAGGTGTTGGCTGGCGGCAGGGGCAAAGCCGGTGGAATCGCCTTTGCAGCGACGCCGGGAGAGGCCGCTGAAAAGGCTCGTGACATTCTGGGGCGTGAATTTGAAGGGCTGCCCGTGCACCGTGTGCTCGTTGAGGAAAAGATCGACGCCACCGACGAGATCTATCTGGGGTTTATCCTCGACCGCCGAGCGCGACGTATGGTTTTCATCGCCTCCTCCGAGGGAGGCGTGGATGTCGAGGAGACGGCGCGCGAGCGACCTCAGGCCGTGCAGCGGATGATCATCGAGCCCCTTATCGGGCTCCGTCCCTATCACGTGACCCGCTTTGCGTCGACTACAGATCTTTCGCCTTCCCTGTGGGGAGAACTGCAGGAGATTGCTGTCAGCCTGTACGGTCTAGCCCAGGAGACCGAGGCCACATTGGTGGAGATAAATCCCCTGGTGGTTTCACAGGAAGGGAATCTGTGCGCGGTGGATGCCAAGGTAACTATCGACGATAGTGCCCTCTTTCGGCACGGGGACATTGCCGCCATGCGGTTGGTCGATGACGAGAGCGCGGGCGAGCGCCGGGCGAGAGAAGCGGGCATCAGCTATGTCAAGCTCAAGGGCGATATCGGCTGCATGGTCAATGGTGCGGGATTGGCCATGGCTACTATGGATGTGATCGAGATTCATGGTGGCGAACCGGCCAATTTTCTTGATATCGGAGGTGGCGCTGGAACTGATAGGGTGATGGAAGCATTGGAGATCATCCTGGAAGATGTGGCCGTACGGGCCGTGCTCGTCAACATCTTTGGGGGCATCACGCGCTGCGATGTGGTGGCCGAGGGTATTGTCAAGGTTCTGGAGTGCCTGGATGTCGATGTCCCCGTGATCATTCGTCTGGCGGGGACGAATGAAGAGGCGGGGCGCCGCATCCTGGATGAGGCGGGACTGGAGACCGCGCCCAGCCTTGCCGAGGGAGCGCAGGCGGCTGTCGCGGCGGCGGAGGGATGCGAATGAGTATTCTGATCGACGCTGACACGCGGGTGCTCGTGCAGGGCATCACGGGGCGGGAGGGTTCCTTTCACACCAGGGAGATGCTGGCCTACGGCGCCGACGTGGTTGCAGGGGTTACTCCGGGGAAGGGAGGCCAGCGCGTCGAAGGCGTGCCCGTCTTTGACCACGTTGAGGTGGTCCTTGAGAACATGGATGTCGACGCGTCCGTCATCTTTGTGCCCGCCACCCATGCCATGGATGCTATCCTGGAGGCAGCGGATGCGGAAATTCCCCTGATCACCTGCGTGACGGAAGGCATTCCCCTGTGGGAGATGTTGCGTGCGGTATGCTATCTGCAGGACAAGCCCGTTCGCCTTGTGGGACCCAACTGTCCGGGAGCCATCACGCCGGGTGTCACCAAGGTGGGCATCATGCCCGGGCACATCCACCTTCCGGGGAATGTGGGGGTGGTCTCGCGAAGCGGCACATTGACCTATGAGATCGTGTGGAGTCTGACTCGGGCCGATCTGGGCCAGTCGACGTGTGTGGGAATTGGTGGGGATCCTGTCGTGGGAACTAGCTTTGTTGACATCCTGGGGTTATTCGAGGAGGATTCGCAGACGGAGGCGGTGGTGCTGATTGGTGAGATCGGGGGACAGGCGGAGCAGCGGGCGGCAGAATTCGTACAGGCAGAGATGAGCAAGCCCGTGGTAGCCTTTATCGCCGGGCGCACGGCGCCTGCAGGACAGCGCATGGGACATGCAGGGGCAATCATCTCCGGAGAGGGCGGCCGTGCAGAGCAAAAGATAGCCGCCCTGCGGGCAGCCGGTGCACTGGTGGCCGAGCAACCGGCACAGGTGTCTGAGTTTTTGTATGAGGCGATGGGCTAAGAGCATGATACTGGACGTTGACGTCTTTCTTTTCGATTTCGATGGCACTTTGATCGAGCCCAGCATAGATTTCGATGTGATGTATCAAAGGGTCCGGCACATGGCACATCAGTTTGGCGCATATGAGGATGTCATGGAGCGAATGCACATTTTGGAGATTGTGGAGCGCGCCGGGATACTTTTGCGAGATGACCATGATACACGTGACGAATTCCTGGAGCGGGCCCATGCCGCGATTCTCGACGTGGAGATGGAGGCTGCAGAACGTGCCAAAGTTTATCCGGGCGTTCCCGAAATGCTGAAAGAACTGGCTGACAGGGGGTTTGGAGTGGCCATTGTGACGCGCAACTCTCGGGCTGCCGTGACGCGCATCCTGCAGCGTTTCTCCCTCTATCACGATGTCCTGCTCACCCGGGATGATGTGAGGCATGTCAAACCGGATCCCTGTCATCTGCTGAGGGCTTTGGCGCATTTCCCCGAGGGAGAGCGGCGCGCTGCCATGTGTGGGGATCATCCCATGGATGTGATCGCGGGCAAACGCATCGGCGCGCTGACAGTGGGCGTCCTTACACCCAACATGACAAAAGAACGTTTCAAAGGTGTCGATCCTGATCTCATCGTCTCGCGTCCGTCAGAGATTTTAAAATATGTGGATTGATGCACATTGTGACAGCGAAACTCGTTTGACAGGGCGACGTAATGCTTTTATGATGAAGGTAGAATTGACTATGGGTATTCTATAAAATGGTCCATTACTCGAGGATGAGGTGGAGGCAGTATAGCAGCGGAGCGAGGCTGGGGTCAGACCCTTGGGTTGGTGGCGGAGGGGCTGGCCCTGTTTCTTTTTGAGCAGGGGTCGCTGCCATGGGACGAGGAGGTTCTCATATGACAACTGCGGAAGCGGTCCCCCGGGAGGTCATTCAGGAAGAGGGGGTACAGACAAGGGATGGAAAGAAGGAGCGGGCGCGTATGCGTGTCCGCGTTTTTGGCAAATGGTGCAAAGGGTGTGGGCTGTGCATTGCCTTTTGCCCCCAAGAGGTTTTCGAGGCGGATGCGGAGCAGCGGCCGGTCGTGGCACATCCGGAGCGCTGTGTAGGCTGCCAGTGGTGTGTTATTCACTGTCCGGATTTTGCCATTGTTGTCGATGAGGTCGAGGCGGGAGAAGAGGCTGTGAAATGACGGTGGAGTTTTTGCAGGGGAACACCGCCTGCGTCAAAGGAGCGTTAACAGCGGGCTGCCGTTTCTTTGGCGGCTATCCCATCACGCCGGCGTCAGAGATAGCCGAGTTGCTCTCGGAGGAACTCCCCAAGGTGGGAGGGAAATATATGCAGATGGAGGACGAGATCGCCTCCATCTCCTCGGTCATCGGGGCTTCTATTGGTGGACTGAAAGCCATGACTGCCACGAGCGGTCCCGGCTTTTCTCTCATGCAGGAGAGTGTGGGTTACGCGGCGGCCACTGAGATACCGTGCGTGATCGTCAACGTGCAGCGAGGGGGGCCAAGCACGGGCTTGCCCACATCCCCTTCTCAGGGAGATGTCATGCAGGCGCGCTGGGGAACGCACGGCGATCATCCCATCATTGTGTTATGTCCCTCCTCTGTGCCTGAGGTCTTTACGCTGACGGTGGAGGCGTTCAACTTTTCCGAAAAGTACCGCACTCCGGTCATCGTTCTCATGGATGCTGTCATCGGGCATATGCGAGAGCCCTTTGATCTGGAGACCAACCTGCCGGTGGAGATTGTGGAGCGTATGGGGACCGATGTCCCCCCGGAATGGTACTTTCCCTATGACGACACGCGAACCATTCCCCCTCTGGTTAGTTTTGGTAAGGGGTTTCGCTATCACGTCACCGGCCTGATGCACGACCGTGCAGGTTTCCCCACCTATCGAGAAGATGAGATCGTTCCCTGGTGGCGCCGGGTATTCGCCAAGATCGAGGGCAGCCTGGACCAAATCGTCACGTACAGGACAGATGGTGTAGAAGACGCGCGCACGGTGGTCATCGCCTACGGATCCACAGCGCGATCTGCAGCACAGGCCGTCAAGATGGCACGTTCGAAACGCTACAAGGTGGGACTTGTGGTGTTGCAGACGCTATGGCCCTTTCACGAGTTATTGATGGAGGAACTTGCCGCTGAAGCACGTCGGGTGATCCTGCCAGAGATGAACCGGGGGCAATTGGCACTGGAGGTGGAGCGCGTTCTCGGACGTTCCAAGGTGACGCGCGTCAATCGTGTGGATGGTGAGCTGATTCCTCCGCGACAGATCGTCGAAGCCATCGAGAGGGGCTAGAGATGATACGAGAAGAACACGAGATTTACGAGTACTTGAGGCATAAGAAGCGTTTCCCCAGCATGTGGTGCGCCGGCTGCGGTATCGGCATCGTGTTGGCGGCGATCATCCGTGCTGTGGATCGCATGGGGGTGTCCAAGGATGATGTGGCCCTGATATCGGGCATTGGCTGCAGTGGGCGCATGCCCGTCTACGCTGATTTCAACACCATGCATACCACCCATGGACGTGCTCTGGCCTTTGCCACGGGGCTAAAGATGGCGCGGCCGGACATGCATGTGCTGGTTGTCATGGGCGACGGCGATGCACTGGCTATTGGGGGCAATCACTTTGTCCATGCGGCAAGACGCAACATCGATCTGACGGCTATCATCATCAATAATCAGGTGTACGGCATGACGGGGGGGCAGTATTCGCCGGCCACTCCCAAAGGGGCCCTTACCTCAACGGCGCCCTATGGTACCATCGAACGGCCCGTTTCCTGCTGTGATTTGGCCTCCGCGGCCGGAGCCTCCTTTATCGCCCGAGGGACCGTCTATCATGCACGAGAACTGGATGGCCTGATAGAGGAGGGGATGCAGAAGAAGGGTTTCGCCGTCGTCGAGACCATGAGCTATTGCTACACGGCGTATGGGCGGCGTAATGAGAAGGGCTCCGTTGTGGAGATGATGCGCGACTTGAAGGAGAAGAGCGTCCCAGTAGAGGCCGCCACGGAGAGGAACGACGACGAACACGCGGACGAGATCGTGCGAGGTGTTTTGGAGAATCGCGATTTTCCCGAGTACACGGAGGAATACGCAAAGGTGATCGAGCGGGCGCAGGCGGAGGCTATGACGTGAGGGCCTCTAGGATGGAGATATATGGCACGGGTTGAAATTCGACTGGCGGGGGCAGGAGGGCAGGGGTTGCTGCTGGCAGGCCTCATTCTGGCCGAGGCGGCGGTTCTTTATGATCACAAACAGGCCTGCCAGACACAGTCTTATGGTCCCGAGGCCCGTGGCGGTGCCAGCAAGTCAGAAGTTATCATCGATGATGAGCCCATCGGCTATCCCAAGGTGATCGCTGCCGATGCGCTGTTGGCCCTGAGTCAGGAGGCCTGTGACAAGTATTATCACGATCTGAAGCGTGGTGGCTTCCTGATCGTGGACTCGGTGCACGTGCGCCGCGTACCCACGAACAGGGCTTTCAGTCCGCCCATCACCGATATTGCGGAGGAGAGAACCGGGCGTACCATCACGGCAAATATAGTTGGGTTGGGGGTGCTGGCCGGTCTCACCGACGTTGTCTCACAGGAGGCATTGCAAAAAGCCGTGGCAGAGAGAGCGCCAGAGGGCACAGCGGAGATCAATTTGGAAGCACTGGCCGCTGGACTGGAAGAGGGAGAGAGGCTGCGACAGAGTTAGGATGGGATAAGGAGTGCGTTTTCGTTCATGTCAGGAAAAGATGCCAGGTCAGGTAGGATAGCCGGTTCGCATCCCGAGAATGTGGAGGTGATATCCACGGAGCGTGTCTTCGATAACTTTTTTCAGATCGATCGCGTGCGATTTCGTCATGCCAAGTTTGATGGCACCATGAGTGGCGAGCTTACCCGCCTGGTATTCGAGCGAGGCGATGCTGTCGCCGTGTTGCCTTATCATCGAGGGCGGGGTGAGGTCGTTCTCATCAGGCAATTTCGCTATCCGGCATACGTGAGGGGTGGCCCGGGCTGGTTGTGGGAGATCATCGCCGGCATGCAGGAGGAAGGCTTGACGCTGCGGGAGGTAGCCCGTAAGGAGGCTCTTGAGGAAGCGGGATATCAATTGGGTGGTCTGAAAAAGGTGATGACCATCTATTCCACCCCCGGGGCCAGTTCCGAGCGCGTGCATATCTATGTCGGGCCATTCGAACAGGGGGATCGTGTGGGATGTGGGGGAGGTATCGGATCGGAGGATATCCTTGTGCGTACTTTTTCCCTCGATGAGGCGCTACGTATGATAGAGGATGGAGAGATCGTGGATGCCAAAACGGTGATCGCGTTGCAATATCTGTTTCTTCATGGGGATGATGTATAGGATATGAAGATCTCGTTTGTGTGGAAGAGCCCGCTGCGTATGCAGCGGGCCATGGTATGTTGAGGTGAGGGTGCGCAGGGCTCTTTTGGAACGGTGGCTGGGTCGGGTGCCCCTTTGGGATGTCACGCTTGCCATGTTGTCTGCCGAGACGGCACAGACCTATCTCGTAGGTGGGTCCGTGCGCGATGCACTGTTGGAGCGGTCCGGTCATGACGTGGATATCGCGGTGGCTGGCGAAGCGATGGGCCTTGCACGTCGGGTCGCCGACGCCCTTGGTGGGGCGTATGTACCCCTGGATGCGGAGCATGACGTGGCGCGGGCGGTGATCTGTCGGGGGGGTGCTCGATATCAGCTGGACTTTGCCGGGCTCCGGGCGGACGATATCGAGGGGGATCTCTGGGCGCGGGACTATACTATCAACGCCATGGCCGTGGCTATCGACGATGGCCTGGGAGAATTCTACGATCCCACGGGGGGCGAAAGCGATCTGGCTGCCGGGCTGATTCGCATCACCCAGGAGAGAGCCTTTGCGGACGATCCCCTGCGTGTCCTTCGTGGTCTGCGGCTGCGTGGTCTTTTTGGGTTCTCCTTGACTCCAGAAACCGAAATGTTGGCTCGCCAGTGGTTCTCTGCCCTGGAGAGGGTCTCTGTGGAGCGCATCCGAGATGAGTTCTTTCAGATACTGGCCCTGCCCTGTGCTGCACATTCCCTGCGCTATGGTGCGCGGTTGGGGTTGTTCCGCGTCGTGCTGTCAGAACTGGAGGGATGCCTGAAACGGGCGTTGGAAGTTCTGGCCACACTGGAGCGCACTTTCACTCCGGAGAATGGTCGAAAGGAGTTTTTGGGCGCATTTCGCAAGGATTTGTGGAAGGGGTGGAAAGAGGAACTGGCCGGCGGACGCGCCCGGAGGGGCGCTTTGAAACTGGCCACGTTGTTGAGCGTGCTTCCACATGCCGAATGCGTGGGCGCACGCGTTGCGCAGTGTTTCAAGTTGAGCACAAAGGAGATCCATCACGTCAAGAACACGATCAGGGGCAGTCTTTGGAGAGACATCTGGGGGGCGGAGGGTCAGGTGGAGGCCCTAGCCGCGCACCGCTTTTTCCGTGATCTGGTGGAAGCCGGCGTCGATGGCGCCGTTGTGGCCCTGGCAGGTCGTCTTGCCGATGACGGTGTACATGCGACGGGCTTATCCCTTGATGAGACTATCAGCAGAACCGAAAGCTTGTTGCGAATATGGTTCGAGAGATACGAGGAGATCGTCGCACCTCCCTCCTTGCTCTCCGGGCACGATGTGATCCGTCTTTTAGGGATAGAACCGGGGCCCATTGTCGGCCGCGCGTTGCAACAATTGACCGAGGCCCAGGTTGAGGGGCGCGTAAGTACGAAGGAGGAGGCCGAGACCTATCTGCGTCAGAACTTTGGTAAGGGGGACTGATATATGTCGCCAGGGTTTTCCCTTTTTCTGTCTCCCTATCGATATGGTACAATGCTTGCAGTTGATTTATCTGGGGAGTACGGACATTGGAGATCCAGTTCGGGGTGGCCAAGGTCGCCAAGTATGCTACCCGAGAGAGTGGGGATACCCTGGAACTTATCGAGCGTCCCCATGGGGGGCTGTCGGCCGTCTTGGTCGATGGGCAGCGAAGCGGACGCTCTGCCAAGATCATAAGCAACATCGTAGCACGAAAGACTATCTCTCTTTTGGGAGAGGGTGTGAGGGATGGCGCGGCTGCCCGCGCAGCGCATGATTATCTCCTCACGCATCGTGCCGGTCGGGTATCGGCTGAACTGCAGATCGTGTCAGCGGATCTGCGCAGCGAGTCGGTGGTGATCTCTCGCAATACCCGTTGTCCCGCCCTCATCGTGCATGAGGGGCGGTTTCGACGCTTCGATGCTGACAGCCGCCCCATCGGCGTTCATGTGGATACAAAGCCCGTGATCGTGGAACTGCCCTTGCGGTGTGGTACAGTCGTGGCGGTTTTTACGGACGGGTTGAGCTGTATTGAGGAGGCATGTCCGGACGATGCGAGCCTGGAGGGTATGGTGATGCGCGCTGCTCAGGAGCATCTATCTGCCCAGGCGCTAGCCGATATGCTGCTTTTCAGGGCTCTGGAGGTCGAAGAGGGGCGTCCCAGCGATGATATCAGCGTACTGGCCATGGTGCTGCTTCCCAATACGGTTCCTCACAAAGTGCGGCGCCTTTTGGCCAGTTTTCCCGTATAGAAGGGTTTTCCATCGTTTACAAGCGACACGTTGCCTGGGGGTGGCACGTGATGACCTGTGTAGATGACGATCAAGGTTTTCCAGATGCCATCGAGGGGCGGGTCGCCGTCGTCGGCGTATGTGCTTCGGGGAAGACCGTGCTGGTGGAAAAGTTACGCGCCTTGGGATACGATGCCCGGGCCTGTGCCCAGGAGCACTCCTATGTTCCCCATATGTGGCGTCTTTTGGTTCGCCCCCAAATTCTGGTCTATCTGGAGGCCTCTTTGGAGATTGTACAGCAACGGGGACGTACTTTTTTTGATACGGCGTATTTGCAGGAGCAACGTCATCGTCTGCGGCATGCGCGGGCACACTGTGATATCCGCGTCAACACGGACGATCTTGACGAGGAAGAGGTGCTGGGCGTGGTCATCAGGACCCTGAAAGAGAACTTTCACCTGGTGGCCTGAGCCTTTTAGTGTTTTGACGCTTTCCATAGGCGTCGATATAATTGGTGCTCGTGTGTGATGGCGTAGGGAATGAACTGTTTACATCGTCAGGTAGATAGGGCACCCGAAAGGGTGTTTGTTTTTGCTGTCTTGTCGTACAAGAGGAGAACTAGTAGATGCGGCAAAGGGATAAACGTTTGCTCGTCCTGATCGTGATCGTCGCCGCTTTTGCCGCCTGGGTGGCGTGGCCGGGGAATCCGGGCATTCATCTTCGTCTGGGGAACACCCGGTTCGAGCGTGATCTTGACCTGCGATTGGGACTGGATCTGCAAGGAGGGATGCGCGTTCTCTTGGAGGCCGATTTGCCCACGGGAGAAACCGTGGATGCAGAGGCCATGGAAGCGGCTCGCAATATCGTAGAGAACCGCGTGAACGCCCTGGGTGTCACCGAGCCCATCGTACAATCTATTGGGAGCCGTCGCATTCAGGTTGAGCTTCCCGGGATAGAGGATCCGGAGACGGCCATCGATACGCTAAAAGAAACGGGTCTGATGGAGTGGGTTGATACGGGAACAGAATATGTACCTCCCGGCACAGAGATAAAGACCGACTTTGATCAGCCTGTAGAAGCGGGTGAGGAGGTATCGCCCACGGAAGAGGTCTATCATACCGTATTGACGGGACGCCGGCTCAAGACGGCGCGAGTAGAATTTGACCAAAGCGGTTTGCCCGTCATCGCCTTCGAGTTGGATAGCGAGGGTGCGCAGATCTTTGCCGAGCATACGGCCAATAATATCGGTCGCTTTCTGGCCATTGTTTTGGACAAGGAGGTCATCTCCTGTCCCCGCATTCAATCAGCGATCCCCGAGGGGCGGGGACAGATTACGGGCCAATTTAGCGTGGAGGAGGCCAAAGCCACAGCGCTTCAGCTTCGGTATGGTGCGCTGCCCATTCCCCTTGAGGTGGTAGATACCCGCACCGTGGGGCCCTCGCTGGGTGAAGATTCCGTTCGAAAGAGCGTGCGCGCCGGGGTTATCGGGCTCGTCGTCGTGCTGCTTTTTATGCTCGTCTACTATCGTCTGCCGGGGTTTCTGGCTGATCTGGCTCTCATCGTCTATGCGCTGCTGACGTTGACTATCTTTAAACTTGTGCCTATCACCCTTACATTACCAGGCATCGCAGGTTTTCTGCTTTCCATAGGTATGGCCGTGGATGCCAATATCCTGATATTCGAGCGCATGCGCGAGGAGCTTCGCCTGGGGCGCACCCTGCAGCGCTCCATACAATCCGGTTTTCGCCGTGCCTGGACGTCCATCCTGGATTCCAACGTCTCCACGTGGATCACGTGTTTGATCCTCTGGTTTTTCGGCAACAGCTTTGGCGCGAGTATGGTGAAGGGCTTTGCCGTCACCCTGGCCCTCGGTGTGCTCGTGAGTATGTTCACTGCCGTCGTTGTCACGCGGACGTTGATCCACGCCGCTTTCGCTGTGGCGGGCGAAAGGTTGCAGGGAAAGGACTGGCTTCTGGGTGTTTAGGAAGGCGATGGGGAAATAAGGGAGGATACATGTTCAATCTGATACAAAAACGGGGTTGGTATTTTGCTATCTCTGCCTTGCTCATCGCGCTCAGTATGGGGGCCATGATCTATTCTACCCTCTCCGTCGGTTTGCCCTTGCGCCTGGGTATCGATTTCACGAGTGGCTCGCTGCTGGAACTGCGTTTCCCCGAACCCTTGACTCTGGAGGCGATGCGTGACGGCGTCGCGGAGGCCGGGTTCCCCGATGCTACCGTGCAGACGGTGGGGGATAGACGGACCGTGAGCATCCGTACGGAGCCTATGGACATCGATACCAAGAACGCGCTGGTAGGTCAGTTAGAGGAGACATTTGGCGAGGCGACCGAACTTCAGTTCGAGAGCGTGGGGCCCACCGTGGGCCGTGAGACTACCCGCGCTGCCGTGCTGGCCATTCTAGCCGCCTCGGTGGCGATTCTCTTCTTTATCGCCATCGCCTTTAGAAAGGTGCCCAACGCCTTTCGCTACGGCGTGTGCGCCATCGCCAAGATGTTCCACGACGTTGTCATCCTTTTAGGTGTGGCAAGCCTCCTGGGCCTCGTCGCTGGATGGGAGATGGATTCGCTCTTTCTCACAGCCGTGGTCACCGTGGTAGGCTTTTCCGTCGAGGACGTCATCGTCGTCTTTGATCGCATCAGGGAGAATATACGGCGTCGGCGCGGTGAGCCCTTTGAGACCGTCGTCAATCGAAGTCTTTTGGAGACCCTACATCGCTCTTTGGCTACGGAGCTGAATGCCATTTTCATCATGATCGCCATCATCTTTTTTGGCGGCATTACCATCCGCCAGTTCCTGGTGGTGATGCTGATCGGCATGGTGACGGGAACCTATTCGTCTCTCTTCTTCGCCGTGCCCCTGCTTGTGGCCTGGGAAGAAGGCGAGATTGGCGCCCTCTTCAATCGCTCGCGCGAGGAGCGTGCGGCGGCGTAGGCGCCACCGATATCTGTTCCGGATTGAGCATCTGTGTAATGGAGGCTGGCTATGGTTACCTTTGATCCGGTTTTGTACGAACGCGAGGGCGAAAAGGGAGTCCGCCGCCGTCAGATCGTCAGCATCCTGGAAAGGGCGTTGGATGCCGTCGATCCCGAGAGGGCGGTGAAGCGTCAGCTTGACCGGGATGGGGACGTTCTTTGCATAGGTGACACCCGCTACGATCTGAATGGTTTTTCCGATATCTATGTGGTGGGTGCGGGCAAAGCGGGGGCGCCCATGGCGCAGGCGGTGGAAGAGATCCTTGGCGACCGCATCACGGCGGGATATATGAACGTCAAGTATGACTATGCTCTGTCCACAGAACACGTCGAGTTGACCGAGGCCGCACATCCCGTCCCGGATCAGCAAGGTGTCGAGGGCGCGCGTCGTATCGCAGAACTGTTGGAGGAGGCTGGACCCGACGATCTGGTACTCTGCCTTATATCGGGAGGTGGATCGGCCCTCATGACCCTCCCCGTGGAAGGGGTCCCCCTGGAGGATATGAAGGCCCTGACCGATGCACTCCTCCGCGCGGGGGCCACGATCAACGAGATCAACGCCATTCGCAAGCATGTGGATCGCCTAAAGGGGGGAAAGTTGGCCCGCCTGGCCAGTCCGGCGCGCGTGGTTTCTCTCATCCTCTCCGACGTGGTGGGAGATCCTCTGGATGTGATAGCCTCTGGCCCCACCGTTCCCGATACGAGCACCTTCGCTGAGGCGTATAACTTGCTTGAGCGCTATGATTTGTTGGAAACCGTTCCTGCGTCGATTGTGGAGCATCTACGACGCGGCAAGCGGGGTGAGATCGAGGAGACGCCCAAGCCGGGAGATGCCGTTTTTTCCGCATCCCAGAATGTGGTGGTGGCCAGCAACGAGATCGCGGCTCGCGCGGCCGTAGAAGAGGCCGCGGGTCTGGGCTTTGACACGTTGCTCCTATCCACTTTTGTCGAAGGGGAGGCGAGGGAGGTGGCCAAGGTTTTCGTGGCGTTGGCCAAGGAGGTTCGCAGTTCGGGTGAGCCTGTACCCTGTCCCGCCTGTATCGTGGCGGGGGGGGAGACGACGGTAACCCTCCGCGGCGACGGAAAGGGAGGGCGCAATCAGGAGATGGCCCTGTCGGCGGCCATTGGTTTGGAGGGGTTGGACGACGTGACCATCGTCTGCCTGGCCACCGATGGCACCGATGGTCCTACAGACGCCTCGGGTGCCCTGGCTGACGGCGATACCCTCCGTCGCGCAAAGGAGAAAGGGCTCGACCCCTGGGACTATTTGGAAAACAATGATTCCTACCACTTTTTTGCCCCCCTCGACGATCTGCTGATGACGGGGCCCACAAATACCAACGTCAACGATCTGACCTTCGTTTTCGTCTGGTAGGCGCTACGGCGATTGGAAAGCAGCGTGCAGTTCATCCTGTTTCTCCAGCAATTCTGGCGCGGCGTCCAGATCCTCGACGATGATGCGCTCGATGGTCGCCAATAACTCGCCACCCACCTTTTGCAGCGCCACGGAACTCTCGGCAGGCAATAAGAACACGTCGTCGGAAAAGGTTCTCGCGACCTCAGCCACCTCCTCTCCGACCTGTTGCTCGTAGGCTTTGGCGCTCACCAGGCTCTTGCGAGGCGGCAGCTTTTGCCCCGAGGCCGCCTGGTGATCCGAGAGGAATCGCAACAGTTCGAGGGCTTCCCCAGGGTGTATGCATTCCCTGGTGATATAGTAGCCCTCCATGTCTCCGAGACTGAAAGCCGCCCGATCACTGGGCAGGGGGAGCATGGCCCACTTGCTGCTCCATTCAAAGGGCATATCCTGGCCGCCACGGCTGCTGTACCAGCCCAGCCACACGCCACAGGCGCCCCTGACGGCGGCTTCCATGATGCCGCCCTGGCGGAACGTGGTGCGGATCACCTCAGGGTCGGGCGCCACCTCATAGACGTTGTAGAGGTTGGCATACCATTGCACGGCCTCGATGGTATAGGGATCGTTTAGAGTCACCTCGAAAGGGGCGTTTAGGTCGTCCACGATCTTGCCCCCGTGCAGGTAGATAAAGACGATGGGATCGATACTTTGGGACGTGGTGCAGTAGCCAAAGAGCCTAGAACTTGTATGGGGCAATCTTTGAGGGTAGTTCATCTTGAGGCTGAACTCTAGGAAATCCTCAAGAGTCCATGCTTCGGAGGGGAGATCAATTTGGAGGGCTTCAGCCTGATCCACGTTGGCGTAAACGACCATCATGTCCAGCCCGGCGGGAATTCCCCACTGCTGGCCCTGTATCTGCAGTCCCTCCCACGTTCCTTTGTAGTAGTCCTTGCGAATTCCCGCCCATTCTCCAAGTTGAATATCGTCCAGGGGTTTGAGAAGCCCCCCTTGCGCATAGGCGAGAGCCTGTTGCCCTTCGATAAAGATATCCAATTCTCCTGTGCGCATCAGCAGATCTATCTCGTTGCCGAAACGCTCTACCTCGCGCACCTCGACAGTTATCCAGGGATACTTTTCGTGAAAGTCGGCAATCAGAGGCTGCAATTGCCGTGTATGTTCCCGATAGGCCATGCGAAGGGTGACGGGCTCGGGCGTGGGACCCATGGCCATCTGGGGGGCACAGCCCCAGGCAAGAAGCAAGGCGAGGAGGGAGATGATACATAGCAGGACATGGTGGAGCGCTCTTTTTATAGGGTGACTACGATGCTCTCTTTGCATGGGATCGTCGTCCTCTGACATTTTCCGGCAGCACGCTGCTGGGTGAGACCTTTGCTTGGATCATCATAATTCTGCTTGATAGGGGCGTCAAGCAGGAGGAGCCAGTTTCCCTTTTGTTCGGTTGACATGCTCTTGCGTTCACGTTATGCTAGTGTCCGTTAGCGGCGTTTAGTTTCTGTATACGTTGAGGGAGAGAAATATGGTGGACAAGCCGACTATTACCAGCATCGAGATCACGGAATTCGAATACACTTTGCATGAACTGGGGACGGACTATAACGGGTTCAACCTCGTCTATGAGCCCGGCAGCACCATCACGCGTCAAAGCGCCGTCCTGCAGATTCACACCGACGTGGGCATCACGGGCGAATACGTTACAGGCATGGGGCAACTTTCCACGCTTTCCGGGCTGGCCCAATATCTGATCGGCAAGAACCCCCTGGAGCGAGAGCGCATCTATCAGGATGTGAAGCGGGCCATGCGGCAGATGGCGCGGATCGGGGTGGCGGTCATCGATGTGTGCCTGTGGGATATCGCCGGCAAGTATTATGAGGCGCCCATCTGGGAGTTGCTGGGTGGCCATATTCGCCCCCTCAAGTGCTATGCCAGCACAACCCACGGCGATCATAACGGAGGGCTCGATTCGCCCGAGGCCTATGCGGACTTTGCCGAACGCTGCCTGGAGATAGGTTATCCGGCTTTCAAGATTCATGGCTGGGGACAGTCCCTCGTCGATCTGGAGATCGCCAACGTCCATGCCGTGGGCCAGCGGGTGGGGGATGAGATGGATCTCATGCTGGATCCTGCCTGCGAACTGGATACCTTTGGCGACACGATAAAGGTGGGCAGGGCCTGTGATGAGGAGGATTTCTACTGGCTCGAGGATCCCTACAAGGATGGTGGCATCTCCCAGTTTGCCCATCGCAAGCTGCGTCAGCTCATCAACACGCCCCTTCTGCAGACGGAGCACGTGCGTACCTTGGAGCCCCACGTGGACTTTGCTCTGGCCGACGCCACCGACTTTTTACGGGGTGACGTGGGATATGATGGCATCACGGGCGTGATGAAGCTGGCCCATGCCGCCGAGGGCCTGGGGATCGACGTGGAGATGCACGGCCCGGGACCGGCCCAGCGGCACGTCATGACCAGCATTCGCAATACAAACTACTATGAGATGGGCCTGGTCAATCCAGGGAGCCCGGGGACGGCGTCGCCTGTGTATGTGGATTACCAGGACGGCCTTGAGGTCATCGATGAGAGGGGATGCGTCTATGCACCAGAGGAGCCCGGGTTGGGTGTGGAACTGAACTGGGATTACATCGAATCCCACCGCCTGGACGAGATCACGTTCGAGTAGTTCTGTATTTGACTTGGGTAGAAAGGCCCCCAGAGTCTGCTCCAGTGGTGCTGTCTAGCATGGAAAAGGGCTTTTGGGATGGAGCGGGCAGGCCGTCAGGTGGAGTTAAAGATTTTGGGGACCCCATTTTGTGTGGAATTCCCAGTTCTTTTTATTGTCGGGAGGTAACATGGATAGGAGAACTTTGGGCGACTCTGATTTCGAGGTAAGCGTCTTTGGATTGGGCTGCTGGCCCCTGGGGGGTGGCTCCGGTTGGGGCGAACACGATACAAAAGAGTCCATCGCCACGGTCCATGCGGCCCTTGACCACGGTATGACCCTGTTCGATACCGCAGAGGCCTATAATGCTGGACGCAGCGAGGAGATACTGGGCAAGGCGCTGAAGGGGCGACGGGACGAGGCCTTTATCGCTACCAAGATATCGCCCTCCAACGCGGAACCGGACACCCTTCGCGCCCACTGCGAGGCGAGCCTGGAACGGTTGCGCACCGACTATGTCGATCTCTATCAGGTACACTGGCCCATCACCGACTACTCGGTGGAGGATGCCTTTGCCACCCTGGAAGAGTTGCAGGAAGAGGGCAAGATACGCGCCATCGGTGTCAGCAATCATGGGGTGAAGCAGCTCCAGGAGGTTTTTGACACTGGGGTGCCGATCGTCAGCAACCAGCTGTCCTACAGCTTGCTGAGCCGGGCCATCGAGACGGGTATTATGCCCCTGTGCCGAGAGCGGGGTATCGGCATCATCCCCTATATGGCCCTCATGCAGGGCTTATTAGCTGGGGTATGGGCATCGCTGGACGAGGTGCCGGCCTTTCGCGCACGCACGCGTCATTTCAGTGGGAATCGCCCACAGGCGCGACATGGCGAGGGGGGCGCCGAGGAACAGATGTTCGCGGCGCTGGAGAGGATCAGGGAGATATCCGATGACCTGGGGCTTCCCATGGCCCACGTCTCTTTGGCCTGGGTCGCCGCGAAACCTGGCGTATCCTGCGTGCTCATCGGAGGGCGGAAGGTGCACCAGTTGGAACGCAACCTGGCGGCCGCCGAGGTGGAGCTGCCCTCTGACGTGATCGACGCCCTGGACGAGGCCACGGAGGAACTGCGCTTGAAACTGGGCCCCAATGCCGACTATTTCCAGGGCAGTGGGAGGGGCAGGATCGAGTAGAAAGAGTTTGTATGTAGCATCCTGAGCCCAGAGGCTTTTTCTGGGTTCAGGATTTTTGTCTGAAAGCATGGCTTTTCATATTTGCCTCTATAATGTATCTGTTCATCGAAAGGTTATCACATCACCATATGGGTATATTCCTTGCGGCTTTTCCTCTTCTCGTTATCTTGGTACTTATGCTAGGGTTGAAATGGGGAGGGGTACGGGCGGGCGCTGTTGGGTGGCTCTCCTCTCTCCTCATCGCTGTCTTGTGGTTCGATGCCGGGCCTTTCGTGCTCTTTTGGGCGCAGGTGCGGGGGGTCTTTCGCGCCGTTTACGTCCTCTATATCATCTGGGGTGCCCTTTTTTTCTTCCGTGTCACCGAGGCGGACGGAACGCTGGAGCGGGTTAGCGATATCCTTCAAAGGCTTGCCCCCGATCCCATCCTTCAGGTACTGCTGATGGCCTGGGGATTCACATCATTTCTTCAGGGGGTCGGCGGGTTCGGCGTACCGCTTGCCGTGGTCGCGCCGATTCTGGTCGCCATGGGGTTTTCTCCCCTGGATGCCGTCGTGATGCCCTCCCTCGGATATAGCTGGTCCATCTCTTTTGGATCCCTCGGCGCTTCTTACGAGGCGTTGATATCCACGACCGGCATCGAGGGGTCTCTGGTGGCTCCCTGGATGGCAGTTATGCTGGGAGTCCCCTGTCTGCTGGGGGGAGGGGGCGTCCTTTGTATCGCCAATAAGCGTGAGACGCGCCGACCTTTCAGCATCTCTTTATTGACAGTGTTGACGATGGCTGTGGCCATGATCGCCGTGCAATACGCGGCCGTTCGCGTAGGACTGCCGAATATCGGTGCCATGCTGGGTGCGCTGGGCGGCCTGGCTGTCGGAAGTATGTGGGCCATCTTTCGGCGGCTACGCCTTCCGTCGAGCGCCAAGACTGAGATCTCGCCGAGAAGAGCCCTTTTCTCCATGTTACCCTATGTGCTTTTGATCACCATCATCATGGCCGTCAACTTTGTGCCGTTCCTGCACGATCCTCTCAACCGGGTGATATTGGGGATCGGTACACCCTCGCTGAGCCTGCGCGATGGCACGTGGATCCCGGCGAATCAGACAAAAACCATCTCCGTTTTTGGACATCCTGGCGCCCAACTCGTCTATACTGCGCTCATCACCCTCGTCCTTGCCAAACTCAAGGGCAGCCTTCCGCCTGGCAGTGGAGAGCGGATTCGAAAGGGCGTCCTGCAGAGTGGTATAAAGGCCTCCCTTGGTATCCTGGCGATGATGGCCATGGCCACTACCATGCAGGACACGGGCATGGTCAGTGAACTGGCGACGGCGATGGCCGCGCTGGCGGGACAGTACTTTCCCCTCATCTCTCCCTTTATCGGCGCTTTGGGTGCGTTCATGACGGGAAGCAACACGAACTCGAACGTGCTTTTTAGCGCTTTCCAACTCCAGGTTAGTCAGACCCTGCACCTCCCCGTGGCGCTGATTCTGGCCCTGCACAACGCCGGCGCTGCGGTCGGGTCCGTCTTTGCGCCGGCCAAGATCATCGTCGGGTGTAGCACGGTGGGACTGAGTGGCGAGGAGAGCGCGGTGTTATACCGTACCGCGCGCTATGGCCTGATCGTTCTCATAGCCCTCGCAGTCCTTGGTTTTGTCATGGTCAGGGGGTGAGGCCAGATGTTTTCGGGACGGCCCGTTCCTCCTTAAAGAGCATACAAAGTATATACAGCAGGTATATCACTGTATCAGATCCTCCAGGCGGTATCTTGTGAGTCGCCAGGCGGCCCAGTATAGAGCGAGGGCAAAGAGGGCGCTGGCCCCCAGATTCACCGTCAGAGGATAATGGGCTCCTCCGTCGACTATCAGCAGGTGCCGCAAGGCGTCCACCATGTAGGTGAGGGGCAGAAAGCTGGCCATGATCTGCAAAGCGGTGGACATCTCGGCAAGGGGGACAAAGACGCCGCACAAAAAGACCATGGGGAAGCGAAAGTAGTTGGACATGGTCATGGCATCGAACACCTCGCGCATCAGGAGGCTGATCACCACGCCCAGCAGGGCAAAGGTTATGCTGCCCAAGAGGATGGTGACAAAGACACCCAACCAGGCGAAGCGCAGGCCCCAGACTATGCTACCGACCAGCCATACCAGGCAACCCGTGGCCAGTCCGAACAGGGCGCCACTGGCCATCTTGCTCACAACCAGCGTGGGAGGTGCTATGGGAGCCAGCAACAGGCGCTCCATGGCCCCTATGCGCTTTTCAAAGGTTATGACCACCGCCTCCAGGGATGTGGCGCCAAAGAGCACGGTCACGCCGATCAGGCCAGGTATAACGGAGCGGATGTCGTCCGGGTTGCGGATATAAAAAGCCAGGATCATCACCAGGGGGAACAGGATGCCCCAGCTGATGATCGGGGATTTGAGATAATAGGTGCGCATGTCCTTGCGCGTGATATACCAGGCGCGTTTCAGTTGTACATTCATCATTTTCTGCCTCCTTGGCCGTTAGAAGATTTTTCTTGTTCCAATATCTCCACGTCCATACCCGTCAGTTTTACAAAGGCATCCTCCAGGGATACATTCACCGTTCGTATCTCCTCGATGGGGGCATGATGTTGGTGCATGATGGCGCAGATCTCGCGCAAATCCTCATCCAGCGAATGCACGCCAAGACGCAAGGAGTTTGTTTTCGAAGAGATGACGGTGATCTTTTCAGAAGCTTCCAGATCGCGGCGAAGCGCCTCGCTGGGCGACGGCGTCACCACCTCCACGGCAAGGTCGTCATCCTGATACCGTCTCCGCAGCGCAGAGGGGGTATCCACGATGACCAGTTTTCCCTCCATGATGATGCCCACGCGGTCGCATAGACGCTCCGCCTCGCCGATGAGGTGGGTGGTGAGAAAGATGGTCACGCCCTCTGCGCGGAGATCCTGAATCATGCTGCGCAGGCTTCTGGCGCTCTGTACGTCCAGGCCCGTGGTGGGCTCGTCCAAAAAGAGTATAGTGGGGTGGTGCACCAGGGCTGCGGCGATGGTGAGCCGGCGTTTCATGCCCCTGGAGAGGGCCCTGAAGGGGGTCTCGGCCCGCTCCGATAATCTCACTCGCTGCAAGAGTTCGTCGGCCCGCGGCCGCCACTGGCGGCGGGGCAGACCGTAGAGTTGAGCCATAAAGATGAGATTGTCTCGCGCGCCGAGTTCGCCATAGAGGTTGGAGCGTTCGGGAACGACCCCCACGCGGGCCTTGACCTCCAGGGGATGCGTGCGTATGTTCAGGCCATCGATGAGGGCCGTGCCCTTTGTGGGCTGGATCAGGCCCGTGAGCATGCGGATGGTCGTCGTCTTGCCCGCACCGTTGGGCCCTAAAAAGGCAAACAGTTCGCCCGATTCCACCGTCAGGTCCAGATGATCGACGGCGCACAGGCCGTCATAGTAACGCGTCAGTCCCTCCGTTTCTATAGATGCCATGCTTTCTCGCATTCATACCTCCTGCAGATTTCCCTCGATGGTGCCCCGGCGAATGAGCCAGCGTACCAGGTAGGCGCCTGCCAGGCCCACGATAAAACCGATGGCCATATTGGAGGCCACCGAGATTGCGGCCGTAAGCAGAGCCAGGTAGAGGGGCCACCTCCGAAGTTCGGTTATGACAACCGCCAGTCGAATACCCACCATGAACATCATCCCCCCGATCAGGGGCATGGGGAAGGCGGTGAGGATGGCCAGCAGGGCGCGTCCCAAAAAGATACCCAGGGTGATTTCGATCAACCCCTCCAGGATGCTGGCGCCGCCGGTACGGGCACCAAAATAGTATTGGCCGGCCAGCCCGTGGGCACCGTGACACAGGGGCATGCCACTAAAGAAAGAAGAGACGACATTCATCAGTCCCATGTTGAACAACAATTTTCTCTCGCTTACAGGCTTTTCGGGAAAGAGGTCGCGGATCAGGGTGGCCGTGGCCAGCACCGCATTGGTGATGGATAGGGGAATCTGGGCGAATCCCGCCCGCACCATGGCCTCCCATATGTCTGCCCATTTGGGTATTGAGAACCTCGGCAGTCCGATACCAAAGTCGAGCCCCTGAGCCAGATCCCCTCTGAGCAACATGATGACGATGCCCAGGACCATGATCACCACCGCCGCGGGGGCGTAGCGGTTCTCCCGCAGCAGCAGGATGATGACGATGGCCAGGGCGCCCAGCCACAGTTCAGGAAGCATCATCTCCACGGCGCTCATCCCCAAACTGATGCCCAGGGCCAACTGGATGCCGCGGATGAGATAGGTAGGGACCTTTTCTACGAGTTTGCTCACCAGGCCCGTCAGCACCAGGAAGAACCAGAGCAGGCCCAGGCCCAGCGCGGAGGCGGTGACCATGGCGGCCGGCCAACCCTGGGCGATGGCTGTGACCGCGATGACCTTTTTTGGCTCCAGGGGCATGGGCAGGCGATATACGACTCCCAGGAGGATGTTGGCCAGCCCCATCATCACAAACATGGAGGTGGGATCCAGGCGACAGACGGCGATGAGTCCCACGGCGAGGGGAAAGAGGGTGCCAAAATCGCCCATGGATCCGCCCAACTCGCGCATGTTGAATTCAAAGTCCGGGTATTGTGCCGTATCGCGTTCCATAAAGATGAAAACTCCTTTGTACTATTTCGATCTTATCCGTTCTCTCTTTGCAATAACCAAGTAGCGATGCCCAAAAAGATGACGCCATAAAGCAACTGAACGCCCAGATCGATCATGAATCTTTGCGCGTCCGCAGGGCCATTCGTGGCCTGGCGCAGGGCATCGACCGCATAGGTGAGGGGCGATATCAAAGCGATAGTCTGCCACAACGCCGACGCGGTTCCAAGCGGGGCGAAGGCCCCGGATAGAAAGACCATGATAATGCGCACGACCGTCGCCGGCGGCATGGCTTGGGGGACATCGCGAAAAGGAGCCGCCAGGCAAAGGCCGAAACAGGAGAAGCAAAACGAGGAAAAGAGGGTAGCGACAGAAAACAGGATCAGATTCGGTTGTAGGGGCAGGAACAGCAGGACGACCGCCATATAGACTATGGCCAGAGCAAGGCCAAAGACGACTCCCGCCAGTGCCTTGCCCAGCACGATCATCAACGGGGTGACGGGGGTGGCCAGCATGGTGTGCAGGGTCCCTGTCCTTCTCTCCAGGGGCAACGATACCGCCTGGATGGCCCCGGCGCCAAAAAAGATCGCAATGGCCACCAGGCCAGGGATGATCATGGCCAACTCCATTTCCCTGTCCAGAGCAAACGCCCAATATAGGACCAGCGGCAAAAAAAGCCCGAACGTGAGATTGGGCCCCTTGAAAAAGTATATTCTGGCATCCTTTTCGCCTATCCAGAGAACTTTTTGGAGCCCTCCGATCCATCTCTTGTTCATCGCTCTTCCTTCACCTTCACTCTTGCTGCTCCTCAACGGCCATGGCCTCAGGCGACAGCCCCGTGAGGGCGACAAAGGCATCCTCCAACGAGGGTCTTGTCGTGTTAAGGGATACAATTCTCAGGTGGTTCTCCTCGGCCATCTTCACAAGCGATGATAGCACGTCCGAAGGGTCCTGAACGTAAAGACTGCCCTTTTCTCCAGAAATGGTCACTGCCTTTACGTGATCCAGTTCCTGGAGGCTGGTCCGGATCGTGTCCGCTGGGCGGTCGAAGGAGACTTTGATGACATTTTCCTTTCGGGCGAGATTCTTGAGGCTTTCGGGGGTGTCTATGGCCACGATCCCACCCTGGTTCAGGATCGCGATGCGCTGGCACAGTTGATCGGCCTCCTCGATATAGTGCGTCGTGAGCAGAATTGTCACGCCTCTGCCATTCAGTTCCCG
>JAWLEV010000017.1:0-32708 GCA_041685915.1 Anaerolineae bacterium
GATTTACAGATGTCAAATCCACCTCTCCCGCTCCCACGTGTAGAATAGAGTGGGAGTACGCTACTGGTCGGAACGGCCTTCCAGCCTACGGGAGATGGTGTGCCAGGGGGAAGCGAGAGACTGAGAGCAGCTTCTCGGCTCCCCCGCTTTCCGACCCACGCATTTCGCCATATAATAGTGAGCGGAATGCAAACAAAGGGTAGTGAAGGAAGCGATGGTCAGAGATTTCGCCGTATTGCAGCTCTCGGGGTGCTCGGGATGTGAGGTGAGCCTACTGAACGCCGAGGACTGGATCGGCAGACGCAAACTCACCTATATGCCCCTGATCCTTTCCAGCGAGAACGTGCCTGAGGTGGACACCCTCCTCGTCAGCGGAGCCGTGTACACAGATGAGGATCTCTATCGCCTCCGCAAAGCGGCCAAGCGAGCGAGGGAACTTGTCGCCGTGGGAACGTGCGCCATATCGGGAGGCGTGGCCAATCTGGGGGCACGGGAGGAGGTAAGGTCCGTCTTCTTTGAGGCCATGGAACGGCGCCACGTGCCCCACATCCTTCCCAAACTGCACCCGGTGGATGACGTGGTCCCCGTGACCCGCTACCTGCCCGGATGCCCGCCCATGCCCCACCTGTTTATCGAAGCGCTGTTCGACCAGGGGGATTTTGAGCCGGCCAAGACGGTGTGCATCGAGTGTGGACGTCGCAGGACGAAGGATCGCCCCAAACACCTGCAAGGCTTTCAGGGCGGGGAGGTCGATCCCGAGATCTGCCTCATCAATCAGGGATTTCTGTGTGTGGGCACATCGACCCGGGGAGGATGTGGCGCCCCTTGCACCCGGGCGGGCCATCCCTGCGTGGGCTGCCGCGGCCCCTCAGACAGGCTCATTTCCCTCTCCTCCGAGGAATGGTTCTCGGCCATCAAAAGAATCCTGGACAACATGACTGACATCCCAGACCAAGAGATCGACGCGGCCCTCCGCTCCCCCCAGCTGGCCCTGTTCGTCTTCCAGTTCGCCGACTATGCCGCCGTCCCCAGAGATAAGGAGAGGGTGCTCTGATGCCAAGCCTGACCATCCCCCTCAGCCGCATAGAGGGACACGCCCGCGTCGTGATCGAGTTTCAGGGCAGCACCATACTTTCAGCCCACTTTCAGGCCACGGAACGCCGGGGATTCGAGTACTTTGTGCAGGGCGCGCCGGCTGAGCAGATGCCCGTGGTGGTCCCTCGTATCTGCGGGGTCTGCTCCACCGCCCACCACGTGGCCTCCGTAAAGGCCCTGGAGGATATCTTTGGTGTCGAACCCCCGCCAAAGGCCGTCACCCTGCGTGGCTTGATGATGTTGGGACAGTTGATCCAGAACCAGGCCACATCGCTGTTCCTCTTTACCATGCCCGATTTCCCCGGCCAGGAGGGGCTGCGGAGCATCTTTCATTTTGGCGCGGAGAATGCCGATCTGGCTCCCAAGGCGCTGCAGATACGCCGGGCCGGCACCGAGTTGATCAGCCTGGCCGGCGGACAGTTCATCCACCCCGTGCGGGCCGCGGTGGGCGGCGTGACGTCGGGCATACCCGCCGAGAATGCAGAGGAGATGCGCACCCTCCTGACGGAGACCCTGCCCACAGCGCAAGAGATGGTGGATCGCTACTGGGAAATGTTCCTCGACCTGCGGGATCGCATAGGCACCCTGGGCGACGATAACCCTTCCTACTATCTGGCGGCCATAGCGGAGGGGCACACCTATTATGGCGGCCAGATATGCGTGCTGGCGCCCGACGGCGAGGAGGACGTGACCTTTTCCGTGTGTGACTATGAGCAATACCTGGAAGAGGTGCCCATCGAGACGAGTTATTCGAACGGCACCCTCTATCGTGGAGATATCCTGCGGGCCAATTCCCTGGCACGGGCGAATATGCTACCCTCCATGGGAACACCCCTGGCCGACGCGTATCTGGCGCGCTTTCACGAGGAATGGGGGCGTCCCGTCCACGCCATCCTGCTCTTTGACCTAGCACGGGCCATCGAGCTCGTCTACTGCATAGAACGGGCGGCGCAGATCCTGGAACAGGATCTCGAACATGGCGAGTTTCGCGTCACCCACCAGCCCCAGGATGGTCGGGGATGCGGCACCGTCGAGGCCCCCCGTGGCCCCCTCATTCACGACTATTTGATCGAGGATGGGCTGATCCGACGCGCCAAATTTCTCATCCCCACACAGCATAACATACTGGCCATCGAGCGGGCGCTCAAGATCGCAGCACAACGCTACATCACGGACGAGGGTATCGATCTGGAACTGGAGCGCGCCGTGGGACGCGTGGTGAGGGCCTTTGATCCCTGTATCGCCTGCGCCACACACTGATCCACGGTCTGGCCCAAGAATTGCTTGCCTCCCAGGCGTGTGCTATCATACCGTCGTCGTGTTATTCGTGTTTGAGGATATATGGGATGACGCGTAATCGCTCCGCTTCTCTCTCTGAAGCCAAAGGTGAATATGCCGAAGCAAGGCGCTCGGCGCTCATACGGCGCATCTGGACGAGCCTCACGGGGCAGAGCAACGAACTGATCCCTTTTGAGGAACTCAGCAAAACTGTCGATGCCACCAGCCAGAGCTATCGCGGCGTGCAGCCCGTGCCCATAGAAAAGATCATCGGGAGCTTTGGTCGCAGCCGCGACTTTGATCGTGCCTTTCTGCCCACCCAGGAACACTCGAGCAGCAAATGGCTCAGCGTGGATTCGGCCTACAATAGGGGGGTGACCTTCCCACCCATCTCCCTGTACAAGATAGGGGACGCCTACTTTGTGGTGGATGGTCACCACCGGGTATCGGTGGCGAGGCAAAAGGGGCAAAAGTTCATAGACGCCGAGGTAACCGAGGTCGAGAGCAAGGTGCCCGTCAGTGCCGATTTGACCCTCGATGACCTGGATGTCTTGGCGGCGTATCGCGATTTTCTCGCCCAAACCAAACTCGACAGACTACGCCCCGAGCAGCAGATACGCGTGACCCTGCCAGGCGATTATCAAAAGCTGATCGAGCATATACGCACCCACAAGTACTTTGTAGAGACCCAGGAATCGCGCGAGTTGACGTGGGAGGAAGCCGTCACCCACTGGTACGACAACGTGTATCTGCCCGTCATAGAGGCCATTCGCGAGAACGACGTGCTGGAGGAATTCCCCGATCACACAGAAGCGGACCTCTATCTATGGATCATTGAGCACGCCTACTATTTGTCGCAGCGCCTGGGACAGGAGGTGGCCCCCTGGGAAGCCGCTACCGATTTCGTGCGCCGTTTTGGGCATCGCCCAAAACGGCTGTTGAGGCGCCTGAAAAGCGGTTTCCTTGAAAGGATCATGCCCGAGCAACTGGAACCGGGACCGCCGGCGGGGACATGGCGACAGCAACGGGTGGAGCCCACCGAGGAAGAGCACCTCTTTCGGGATATCCTGGTTACCCTCACCGGAGCACCGAGCGGATGGCGCGCCCTGACTCAGGCGACGCGGATCGTCCATCACGAAAAGAGCGTCATGCACGGTCTCCATGTCGTCACCTCCGACAGCGAGGAGGCACTGGAACGCGGAAGACGGATACTGGAGGAGTTTTCGACCCGCTGTGAGGAACTTGGTGTGGAGTCGTCCGCCAGCCTGGCCATCAACCATGACGTCGCTCAGGTCATCATCGACCGGGCGCGATGGGTCGATATGGTGGTCATCAACCAACGCAGAGTTCACGACGAGAGTGTGGCACGTCCGTTGGGTACGATCTTTCAGGTAGTCGCCTCACAGGCGATGAGTCCCATACTGGCCGTCCCCGGCAACAAGGTGAGACCGCTGAAACATATCCTGCTGGCCTACGATGGCAGTGCAAAGGCTAACGAGGCCCTTTTTGTGCTCCGCCACCTGATGCAATGCTGGGAGGCAAAGGGGTCCATCGTGACCGTAGGGGGACCCGACGTGAGCCGCAGCGTGCTCGAGGATGCTCAGGAGTATATCAAAGCCTCGATCAATAAAGAGGTCACCCCCTACTATGAACAGGGCACGCCCAACGACGTGATCCTCAGAGTCATGGGCGAGGTACAGGCTGACCTGCTGCTGATGGGGGGATATGGCCATCGGCCCCTGATCAAGATATTCCTGGGCAGTACGGTGGACCGCATATTGCGCAGCGCTTGGTTCCCGGTGTTGATTTGCCGATAAGGGAAAACGAATATCTCATGGCGTGGAAAGTACTCCTCGTAGCAGCGATCTGCCTCGCTTTCCCCGCACCTGCATTTGCCTCAGGCCCCGATTATGCCCTGCCGGAACAGTTCACCCTGCCCTGGTCCTGTGAAAAAGGCTACCCGATCACGTGGGGGGCAGAAGATCATTGGATCCATCACAAGGCGACGGGCATGGCCTTTGACTTTGCCATGGCGGAGGGGACGCCCCTGTTCGCTCCCATGGACGGTAGGGCTCACTTTTTGCACGACGAGCGCCCATTGGAGACCAACCTCGGCCACTATGTGGAGATCATCACCGAGGACGGCGACTGGCTCGTGCGTCTGGCCCATCTGCGGGATCCCCAATCTGGAGAGCGGGACGTAAAAGCGGGGGAACTGGTGGGCCACGCGGGAAGTTCGGGCGTCCCATCGGCGCATCTGCACGTGGAACTTCTGGTAAGGGAGGAAGGAGCATGGCGCTGTCCCGATCCTGTACGTCCGAGCGAACTCTTTGGCCTGCCCCTCGAGACATTCACCGAAGGAACCATCATCCGCAAGCAGGACTGCCCCGCCGAGGTGGTCGTGGACGGCCCCATACGGGCCGATAGGGAGGCGGCTTTGGGGGAAACGGTCACCCTTTCCATTCCCTTGCGCAACAAAGGGTACAAAGGGACGCTCCTAGATGATGTACACGTGCTCCTGGCCGCGCCATCGGGCATCTCCCACACCGCACAGGCCCATGGCCCATGGTCCCTTGAGGAAGGGACTCCTCTCAACGTGGAGATCCCCTTTCGACCACCCCTCCCCGGTCCGTGGGCCGTACAAGAAGTGACCTATGTGATGGATGGCCAACCACATACGATGGAAGCACAGGGTGAGATGGAGGTGGCCCCGTCGGCCCTGCGGCTGGCCCAGATCGATGTCCCCTCACAGGTTGGCGTCGGCGACGATATAACACTGACGGTGGAAATAGAGAATGAGGGAGAAAAGGCATTCGCCTTTGACGATCTGGTGCTGGTAGGAGAACGCGCCGACGGTGAGGACTGGACGGCGCGCGGGGGAATGTCGGGCACCTTGATGGAAGGTGAAGAGCGCTCCTTTGTACTCCACAGCATGGTGGTGCCGCAGAATGTCGGCACCTGGCGCGGCGTGCGCGTGGGATACACAGAGGGGAAAGAGACGTTCTTTTTTGACGAGGCGGACTGTGCCTTTCCCGTGGAAGGGGCAGAGCTACGTACCGACAGGTTGCGGGCCTATGTGGCAGCGGACGTTCTCCGCGTCTTTCTCCAGGTTTCCAACGTGGGAACCGCTCCCGCCCGGCTCGACCGCCTGGAGATCTGGGGTTGGAAACCCGATGGAGAGCACACGTTCAGCGCACGACAAGAGGCCCCGGCCCCGCTGCCGGCGGGAGGGGCGGCCCTCTTTCAATTCGACGTGCCCATGGATAACCCGCAGGGGACGTGGCAACTGGCCGAAGCAGGGTACTGGACGCAGGGGGACTATTACGCCATCCCCATTCCCCGTCAGGAGATCGTTCTGCACGCGGGGACCGAGTCCCCATAAAGAGCTGCCGGGCACTCTTGAGCAAATCAGGGCAAGAAACACTTTTATGTATCAGGATCACATTATACAGCTGTGCTGGCGAGTGCCTGTCAGCTAGCGTCCAATACTTATGAGGATGTGCTATTCACTGGGCTACTGAGAAAGGGGACATATGACAACCTTTGATCTATCCGAACATCCGCACAGGCGTTTCAACGCCCTGACCGGCGAGTGGATCCTAGTCTCTCCCCACCGCACCCAACGTCCCTGGGATGGTCAGGAAGAGGAGCCCGCGCGCGAGGAGCGACCCTCGTACGATCCCGACTGCTACCTCTGTCCGGGCAACGAGCGGGCGGGAGGTGCTCGTAACCCACAATATACGAGCACCTTTGTGTTCGACAACGACTTTTCCGCGCTCCTGCCCGATACGCCCCAGGGCCAGATGGACGAGGAGGATCTGTTCCTGGCCCACAGCGAGCGAGGCATCTGCCGCGTGGTATGTTTTTCCCCCGACCACAGCCTGACGCTGCCTCAGATGCCGGAATCCGACGTGCGCAAGGTGGTGGACGTGTGGGGGGAACAATACGAGGAGATCGGTTCCAAGCCCTATATCAACTATGTGCAGATATTCGAGAATAAGGGCCAGATGATGGGCTGCAGCAATCCCCATCCTCACGGCCAGATATGGAGCAACGAGACGGTACCGCAATTGCCGACCCTGGAGCAAGAATCGCAGGGCCAGTATCTTGAGGAAAAGAACAGTTGCCTGCTCTGTGACTATGTGCGTGCCGAAGAGGCCCGCGAGACGCGCGTGGTATGCGAGAACGCACACTTTTTGGTAGTGGTGCCCTTTTGGGCCGTCTGGCCCTTTGAGACCATGATCATAAGCCGGCGACACCTCTCCGCGCTGACGGAGCTGACGGAGGCCGAGCGCGACGCGCTGGCCAACATCATCCGACGCCTGACCATTCGATACGATAACCTTTTCAGGACATCGTTCCCCTACAGCATGGGCATGCACCAACAACCCACCGATGGGGACGAATATCCAGAATGGCACCTCCATCTACACTTTTATCCCCCCCTGCTACGCTCGGCGACGGTGAAAAAGTTCATGGTGGGGTATGAGATGCTGGCCACTCCCCAGCGCGATCTGACGGCAGAGACCGCCGCCGAACGTCTGCGCGCCCTGGCGGAGACGCGTTTTGACGCCGACTAGCGAAGGAGCCGTCGACGGGGCCTAGTCAGTGGAGAGGATGACGCCGCCCCGACCGGCGCCCCGTCGCTCATCCTCCTCCTCTTTTTCCTTTTCCTCCAGGGCCTCAAGGCGTGCTGAGAGAATCTGGATATCCTCCATATCCAGCCCATATCCTGGGGTGCCCTCGATGAGTTCCGTGATCAGGGAACGTTCAAAGGCCTGAATGAACTCGCCCGGGGTCTGATAATCTTGCCAAAAAGTCCCCACGTGACGGCTAAAAAAGATCGCCGCAGGGGTAAAGCCCGTCTCCACATTACGGAAGGCGAACGTCTTTACATTATTCTCCTGCGCCACGCGCCACTCTATACCCATGGGCGCCACGATATCCGAGCCCAACACGATGAGATAGAACTGGCTCTGGCACAGGGCCTCGACATCGACGTGCTGATCCTCATGCGGCCTGGGGGTACGCTTTATGGTCCACTTGACCGAGCGCGGCATCTCGGCAAGCAACCGTCCGACAAGCTCACATTCGGCATCCGCCTCCGGCGCAGCGCTTATGTATATACCCAGTTCCTTGTCCATCACTTCCTCCATACAGCAAACTCTTTTTACAGATTCGGATCGATCAGAGCCTTTACCGCGCAATAGTTCTCCACATCCTTCAGCGCCTGATGGGCCTCCTCCAGACTGTAGCGCCGGGAGATGAAACGCTCCCACTGAAACCGCTCACCGTGCCTGGCCAAGACGCGCACACCACGCCACATATGGCTGAAATCGCTGCCCCAACAACCCCGCACCTCCAGATGCTTGCGATTTATGTCCCGATGCGGGTTCATGCAAATATCTCCCACGTCCGTATACTGTCCCACCACCACGTACCGGCCCGCGTCGCGGGTCATGGCGAAGCCCTCGCGGACAGCCTGAGGATTCCCCGTAGCCTCGATGGTCACGTCAGCGCCCCGGCCCTGGGTCGCGTCCAGGATGCGCTCGAGACGCTCCTCCACCGGCACATCCTCGATATTGATGGTCATATCGGCACCGACGCGGGTGGCCTCCTCCAGACGCCTGTCGGGCCCTCCGACGACGATGACCTGGGTAGCCCCGCTAAGCTGGGACAGGATGGCCGCCGATAGTCCCACGGGGCCGCTCCCCTGCACGACCACCGTATCACCCAACATGATCTCCGCCCGCTCTATGGCGTGGACGGCGGTGGGCATACCACAGCCAGCGCCTATAAAGCGCTCCGGGGGCACGGAGGGGGGCAGAGGGAGCACCTTGACCCCTGGTTTGAGGTAGATCATCTCCGACCAGCCCCCCAGGAGCCCCTCTTCCGCTGAGTAAGTGACACCGTAGACGCGGCGATGCGGACAGCGTGTAGAAGCCTTGGCCACGGTACAGAACCAACACTGCCCACAGGTCTCGTGCACGTCGAGAAAAGTGACGACCTGCCCCTTTTGCAGGGGATTACCATCCATATCCGTGGGATGCCCCTCAAGATCTGCGATCTCGCCTACGTTTATGTGCCCGGGGATGATGGGATAGGGAACACCGCTCAAATGCCCATGATAAAGATGGACGTCCGTTCCACACACTTCGCTGAACACAGTGCGCAATAGAATAGCCCCCTCTTCCAGATCCGGAAGGCGGAACTCCTGTATCTCGATCGGCTCGTTCGGTGCCGTCATGACCGCCGCTTTAGCCATAGTACCTCCACATCTCTGAAATTTGCCGCCCTGGATTATAGCAGCCCACCCCGTTGTGTCAACGAGATGGGGGATATCAAAAGGACGCCGACAATCTTAATACCGTTTTTACGCTCATTTTATGTTACCTATCCGTTCGTAAGGGCGTCCTCTGTTATACTGCTCATACATGGGTGCATCACCTTATCATTTTAGTGAAAAATTCCTCGGGAGGCCAGATCAATGAAAGCGCGTATTCTGCTTGTCGACGACGAGCCCCAATTACTGTTTTCGGTACAGGAGTTCCTTTCCCGCGTAGGATATGAGGTGATGGCAGCGGAGAGCGGCTCCGAAGCCCTGGATATGCTGATCGACGAACCGCCGGATCTCATCGTATCGGACATCCTTATGGAGGGCATGGACGGATTCGAATTCCAAAAGCGAGTCAAGAGTCTCACAGGGTCCAGCATTCCCTTTATCTTTCTCTCGGCCAAGGGCGAGGTGGAGGCTCGCCTGCAGGGACTTCGTGGGGGAGCCGACGATTATATCGCCAAGCCCTTTGACCCCGAAGAACTGGAAGCGCGAATCTCGGCGGTCATGGAGCGCATCGAAAGGACGCGGGAGGAAGAGCGCCGCGAGATCAATGATCTGAGGCGACGCATCCTGAGCCAGGTCTCCAGTCGCCTGCGCACGCCGGTGACCACGCTCATGGCCCACCTGAACCTCCTCCTCGCCGACGCGGTCGGAGAGGAGGAAAAGGACAAGGAACGGTATCTTGAGAGCATGTTACAGGATGCTCACGAATTGAGTAACCTGATCGATGATCTTTCCAAGATGGCCTCCGCGTCCAGTACGGGCCACGACCAACCCATCAAAAGAACTCCTACCCGAGTGGCGCCGGTATTGCGCTCCGCTGCCGCAGCCGCGGCGCGGATCGCCAACGAAAAGGCCATAGACCTGGAAATCTCGTGTGGTGGACTCTTGCGCGGTAATATCGATGGCACGGCCATGTCCCGCGCCCTATCCGGCCTGCTCAAATCGGCTACAGAACTGAGCCCCCGGGGCGGGCAGGTGCACATTCGAGCAAGTAGGGCCAAAGAGGGTGGATTAGAGTTTGTCGTCACCGACGCGGGCTGTGAGACGAACACGGCAAAGGGGGCCGAGTTCGCCGATGCTCTGCAATTCGCCCGTAACATCGTGCAAAAGCATGCCGGAGAGATCTCTGTACAACGGGATGAGGACGGCAAGCAGAGCCTCGTCCTGTGGCTACCGGACCGCGTGGAGAAACAGACGAGCAAAAGAGCCATGTGATGGAAAGTAGAAAGCTAAGCCTTTGGCGTCTCTTTATCACGGGGCGCACAGCGCTGACGGCGGTTTTTTTCGCCCTGTTGACCTCCGTAAATCCCTTTCCACCGCCGACAGCACTGCGCCCCCTTTACCTTGCCGCAGCCTTTCACCTGTGCATCAACGGCATATATTTCTACCTCTGGAAGCAGCGCGACGTCCTGTTTCTGGGCTATCTCTGTTTCAGTGTGGAGATCGCCCTGACCACACTCCTCATCCTCTTCCTTGGCACCGACGGATACGTCTTTGTCCTGGCCTATCTCTGGCCCATCATCATGGGAGGATGGCTCATCGGCCATCAGGCCATCCTCCCCTTGACGCTGCTGAGCAGCATAGCCTACGTGCTCCTTTTCCTGTTGGAACGGAACGACATCATATTCACCCAGAGACTACTGATGCCCGACGGCACGCCGCAGGCCCTCGTCCTGGGACTGCCCTATCTCTTTTTCATCGCCCTGCTCGTCCACGGCTTTGCCTCAGAGATGGAAGAGAGCGAAAAGGATTTGCGGGAGCGTAACCGCGAACTGTGTTCCCTGGTAGGCGTCGGCGAAGAAATGCTCAGCTGCCTCGATCTGGAGACTCTGTTATCGCTGGCAGCGCGCCATATCGAAGAGAATACAGAGTACGATTGCATCGCCGTATATACCAGGGACGATGACATCCTCCGCCTACGCCACCGACGCGGCTGTTCCGCTCATCTGGCACTCGACGACGCGCGTCCCGTCCCCAAGGAGTGGTTGCCGTCGGATAGCGAGATGTCCAACGTGATCCTGCGCGAGTCCCCCCACCAGGACACCCCCCGCCTACACGTTGCCCTGCGCTCCCGAAGCGGCCTGGAAGGCATGCTTACCCTGTGTTCCACAGAAGCCGATCTCTCATTGCCCCAGGAGATGCAGATCCTGCGCATCCTCAGTCATCAGCTGGGAGCGGCCCTGGAGAATGGGCGTCTCTTTAGTAACCTGAGACGCGAGCGCGACCTGTTACGCGGCGTCCTGCGTAATATGACAGAGGGGGTATTCGTCGTGGACGGGGAGGACCGGGTGCTCCTTTCCAACCATGCCGCAGACCGCCTCCTGGATATGCAAAAGGGAGCGCTCCTTCCCCCCTGGTTCCTGGAGCAGCTGAAAGAACAGGGAAAGGGCGGTTCCGGGAAGGGACCGCGCCCCCTCGTGGAATACGAGCAGCGCTCCTTCCGCCTCAGCGCCGTGGAACTCTCCCAGAAAGACACTGTGCCGGCAGGGACCCTTTATGTGGCACGGGACATCACCAAGGAGGCCGAGATCGAGCGCATGAAATCCGATTTCGTCGCCTATGCCTCGCACGAACTGCGAACCCCCCTGACCACGATCAAGACGCTGGTGCGCCTGCTGCTCATGGACACACCCGAGGACACCAAAGGCCGCGAATACCTCACGATCATCAATACCCAGGCGGAACGCCAGATTCACCTGGTCGAGAACCTACTGGACCTGACTCGCCTCGAGGCCGGCAAGTACGAACTCTCCCGGGGGCCGGTGGACGCGCGCCAAATCGTGCGTTCCGTCGCCGACGGGTGTTTGCCCCTCGCCGAAGAAAAGGGCCTGCACGTGGAGATCGAGGATTCCGACAGCGAGGAATTCATATCCAACAGAGGGGGACTGGAACAGGTGCTCACGAATCTGTTGAGCAACGCCATCAAGTTCACCGACGCCGGGGGCAAAGTCACCCTCACCTACCAGGAGAATGGCGACCAGATCACATTCTCCGTCAGGGATTCGGGGATAGGCATGACGGAGGAGGAGATGGAGCACATCTTTGACAAGTTCTATACGGTACACCACCCGCGCAAGCGCGGCGAGGGCACAGGGCTTGGGCTGGCCATCTCGAACATGATCGTGAGCCAGTTGGGAGGCAACATAGAGGTGAAGAGCGAACCGGGGGTCGGCAGCCAGTTTTCCGTGCACCTCCCCACCATGTATGACTCCCAGACATAAAGACAAAAGCGCGCTCCCCGAACACTGTTTTCGCCCTATCCTGGTATATGCTATAATCACTGTGTTTTGTGAGTACACCAGGAATGGAGATGATGCCTCTATGTGTAGGTTTCCCAAGATTTTTCCCCGCGTCGGGATTTTCCCAACCCGCCTGATACTCATCGTTCTCTTGCTCCTGCTCGCTATCACGTCCACAGGCTGTCGGGGAGAACAGCCCACACCGACCCAGGAGGCGATACTAGCGACCCAGACGCCCAATCCCACCTTTACTCCTCTCCCCACGAACACTCCCGTGCCCACGGCAACGGCCACACCCAAGCCCACGCCAACACCCACCAAAGCCAAGAATATCAGCCCCCTGACAGGAACCGCAGTAAAAGACCTCGATCGGCTGCGGCGGCGCGTGCTGGCAGTGCGCGTGGGCAATGATCCCAGCATTCGGCCCCAGGAGGGATTGGGACAGGCGGATATCGTCTATGAGGAGCTCATGGAAGCAAGGACGCTCACACGTTTCACGGCGATTTACCTGAACAACGACGCGGAGCGTATTCGCCCCGTCCGCAGCTCCCGCCTGGTCACCCTCGATATCGTGCCCCAGTACGACGGCGCGCTGGTCCACAGCGGGGCCCACGACAAGGTCCGTTATATGATATCCCAGGCCTCCTTTGTCGATCTCGACGAGCATTTTCATCCCCAACCATATGGCTACCTTTACGGATACGATTGGCGTGGACGCGCATATACATCAGTGGAGGCCGTTCACGAATATCTCGAGGAAAAGGGCTGGGAAAGAGAAGAACCCATCGAGGGATACGAGTTTGACGCCCAGGTTCCCACTGGTAACGAAGCCTCAACCGTCCATATTCCCTATCCCAGGTCGTGTGCGGTGGACTGGACATACGCACCAGAGGAGGGATATTACCTGCGTGAGGTTCAGGGCATCCCTCACATGGACGGATTGACCGACGAGCAGATCCATGCCGAGAACGTAATCATCTTTTATACGGAACACAAGAGGGCAAACATCTTTGATCTCTCCCACGGAGCCGCCCTCATCGACATCGAGATGTCGGGGTCGGGTGCCGCGCAGATATGCCGGGACGGGGTGGTCGTCGAGGGGGAATGGATCGAAAAGGAACCCGAAGAGCTCATAGAGTACTATGATAGCGAGGGGAATATCATTCCCTTAAAACCCGGCAAGACCTGGATCGAACTCGTGCCCCTGGACTATGAGGTGGATATCGAATAGACGTCACCATGGCAAAAGCATGCCAGGCGCATCGACAAATCGCCGGCGACAAAACTCGGCTCCTGCGGTACGTTTTGGTGATTTTGACTTTTATACCACATCCACGTATACTGACATAAAATTCTGCGGGAGTGAGAAATGCCAAATCTTGGTGCAACAGAGTTGATTATCATCCTTATCATCGTTATTGCTATCTTTGGAGCAGACAAGCTCTCCAGCCTGGGCGGTGCCGTCGGCAAGACTGTAAAGGAATTTCGCCGAGAGGTAAATCCAGAAGGGGAAGAGGCTTCCAACGCGAAGGAAGGTGGCTCTACGGGCGAGGATGAAGAGGAAGAATAGGCAATACGAGGGAGTGATTGGACAATCTGAGGAGGAAGGCAATGCTAAAGACACTGGGTGCCACGGAACTGATCATCATCCTCGTGATCGTCATCGCAGTTTTTGGGGCAGACAAGCTCTCCAGCCTGGGTGGTGCTATTGGCAAGAGCGTTAAAGAGTTCCGCCAGGAGGTAGATGCGGATGACGAGGGCGAATCCGCTTCTGACGTGTAGACGAACATACACCTACGGACAAGAAGGTGGAAGAAAAGCGGGCACCATATGGACAATTAGAGACCCAAGGAGAAGAAAATGCTAAAGACGCTTGGTCCAGCGGAACTGATTATCATTCTTGTGATCGTGCTCGTCATATTTGGCGCGGGACGGCTGCCAGAGATTGGCGGCGCGTTGGGCAAGGGCATCAAAGAGTTCAAAGAAGCCTCCAAGGAATTGGAGGAGGCTTCTGAGGACGTCGAATCGGTCATGGATTCCGAGAATAATGGCGGGGAAAAAGCCTAAGATCTAACACAACTGACTGCAATTATCTCTACGATCTGCTATTATATTGGCTGAGACCGCGCGAGCATGGAAAAGCCGGAACCGCGATTGTGTTCCGGCTTTTTGTGTATGCCTCAGGGGTATAACATCACATAGTTCCACGTAGGGGAGATTCCCTATGCAACATACACTCGGACAAGAAACCGCAGATCATCCACTGAAAAGACTCTCTTTGACAGTTCACCCCTTTGGATTTAAAATATGAGTGATTTACTTAACTATAGGATATAAGTCATGACCGTGAAACCTATCATCACCGTCGATGATCCCATACTGCGCGGAAAATCGAAAAAGGTCAGCCACTTTGGCGACCGGCTTGAACAACTTGTAGAGGATATGTTCGACTCCATGCACGCCGTGCAGGGGCTGGGGTTGGCCGCCCCCCAAATCGGCGTGTTACGCCGCGTCTTTGTGATCGAGATACCGGCCGAGGTGGACGAAGAAGGCAACGAGATCGCCCCCGCCGAACGATACGTGATGGTCAACCCCGAGATCGTCAAAAGTCGGGGTGAGGAGGAGATGGAAGAGGGCTGTCTCTCGGTACCCGGCTATCGGGGATTGGTCAAGAGGGCCACCAGCGTCGTGGTCAAGGGGCAGAACCTGAAAGGTCAGCGCATCCGCTATCGCGGGCAGGGAACCCTCGCCCAGGCCTTCCAACACGAGATCGACCATCTCGACGGCATTCTCTATCTGGATCGTCTGGAGAGTTTCGATGATCTATGGCGCATAGAGACGACGGAAGAAACCGCTAACTGACAAAGGAAAAGAGTTCTGCATAGCGAGGTACATCAGTATGATATGTCTCGCTATGTCCCTTTTTGAGAGGGCAAATAGTCCAGCAACTGGGCGGCGCGCTCCAGTATCAGATGGGCACCCGCGCGCTCCAGTTCGTCGCGGTGATCGAAGCCAGAAAGCACGCCCACGGCGTAGGCACCGGCTCGCCGGGCCGAACGTACATCCAACGTCGTGTCGCCCACCATGATACAGTGCTGAGGAGTAATGTCCAGCCTATCGATGGCCTCCCGCACGGGCGCCGGATGAGGCTTGAGACGAAAGACATCCTGGCGTGTGATGACCACGGAAAAGAGGTCCTGGTACTGCATACGCTGGAGAAAATCGAGGGCTTCGGGACGGGCGCGGGTGGTCACGATGCCCAGAGTATAGCCCCCCTCGAGCGCAGCAAGGAGTTCTTCCGTGCCCTCTACCATCAACGAGTCCCCCTGAGTGGCCAAGCCCTTGGACTTGCGCACCAGATCGGCGAGGCCAAAGAAGCTACTGCCCACCCCCACACGCTCCAGCACAGAGAGCAGATAGGTTGAGGGATTCTCTACGGTCATCATCAGCCTGCGTCCCCACCGATCCGTATCGAGGTCGGGGAAAAGGCGTCGCAAGGGTTTCAGCCACCTGCCAAAGATCGCCGCCCAGCGGTTCTCCGTCTTTACCAACGTGCCATCAAGATCGAAAAGAATAGCCTTGATGGGATGGCGAAAGACTTTATCATCCCCCATAGATGATCCCGTCCCCACAGACAGGGGATGAACGTTCATATCCCATAAAGCGGCAGCGTCTCATCGAAAGCGTCCTCGGAGCTCGGCCTCCACGTCCTCCCAACCCAGATCCCGGGCGGCCAGCATCACCAGCAGATGGTAAAAGAGATCCGCCGTCTCATACACGAGACGCTCATCGCTTTCCAGGGCACCGGCTACCACCACCTCGGTCGCCTCTTCACCAACTTTTTTCAAGATCTCCTCACGGCCCGCCTCCAAGAGGGCGCAGGTATAGGAACCCTCCTGGGGATGCTGTTTGCGATCCTCGATCACACCCTGCAATATCTCGATGGTCTCGCTCACGTCTTCTCCTCGCATGCTATTCATCCGCCAGGGTGCGAAAGAAACAGCTCCTGGCCCCGGTGTGGCAGGCGGGGCCTGCGGGCTCTACCAGGACGAGGAGGGTGTCAGCGTCGCAATCCACACGAATCTCGCACACTCTCTGCGTATTCCCCGACGTCTCGCCCTTGTGCCACAACGTCTGGCGGCTGCGGCTCCAGAACCAGGTCTCCCCCTCTGCCAACGTCAACTCCAGGGATTCCCGATTCATATAGGCCACCATGAGCACCTCACGGGTCCGGGCATCCTGCACCACGGCGGGAATCAATCCTTTTTCGTTCCAGGTCAGGGCCTTTGAACTCACGCTTTCCAGGGGCTGTGAAGACATCTCGATCCTCACAAACGCACGGGCAGGCCGCGCTCGGCCAGATACTCTTTGACCTCGGAGACGCTCAGTTCGCGGAAATGGAACAGGGAGGCGGCCAAGGCGGCGCTGGCTCCACCATCGGTCAGGGCCTCGTAAAAGTGCTCCAACTTTCCCGCACCGCCAGAAGCCACGACGGGGATGGAGACGGCGTCGGAAACGGCCCGAGTTACCTCGATATCATAACCCTCTTTGGTCCCGTCGCGATCCATGCTGGTGAGCAGTATCTCGCCCGCCCCTCGTTCCTCCATCTCTTTGGCCCAGGCCACACCCTCGAGGCCGGTGGGGACACGCCCACCGTTGATATAGACCTGGTATGTATCGTCCTCCTCGCGCTTTACGTCGATGGCCACCACGATACACTGGGAACCAAAATGTTTGGCTCCCTCGCCTATCAGTTCGGGCGTGCGGACGGCGGCGCTGTTGATCGACGTCTTGTCCGCTCCGGCCAGAAGGATGTTGCGCAGATCCTCGACCGTCCGCAATCCCCCGCCTACTGTAAAGGGGATGTTAATGGCATCGGCCACCCTACGAACCATGTCGGTGACGATATCACGCCTTTCGTGGGAGGCGGTGATATCGAGAAAGACGAGCTCATCGGCCCGCTCCTGGCTATAGACCCTGGCATGTTCCACCGGATCCCCGGCGTCTCGCAATTCGACGAAATTCACCCCCTTGACAACCCGCCCGTCCTTTACGTCCAGACAGGGAATGACGCGCTTTGCTAGCATAGATCATATCTCCTTCAATCCGTACATTACGATGCAGCTATCTTTTGTGCTCGGGGAAATTCGATCTCACCCCGGTAAAGGGCCATGCCGATGATGACCCCCTCTATCCCCTCCCTTTCGTAGGCCTTGAGGGCGCAAATATCCTCCAGGGAGGAGACTCCTCCCGAGGCGATGACGCACAGTCCCGAGGCGCGGGCCAGTTCCAGCGTCGCGGACACGTTCACGCCGCTGAGCATGCCGTCGCGTTTCACATCGGTATAGACCACGCGTTCGACGCCCAGATCCCTCATACGCTGAGCCAGGGCGACGGCCCGCACATCCGACGTATCCACCCATCCATGGATGGCCACGAGGCCATCGCGGGCATCGATGCCCACAACGATACGCTGGGCGCCATGGGTGATCACGGCCTGCTCCACGATCTGCGGATCGCGCACGGCCACGGTGCCCAGAATGACACGCATTACACCCATATCCAAAAGGCACTCGATATCCTCCAAAGAGCGAAGCCCGCCGCCGAACTGGATGGGCAGATCGACGGCCTCCATAATACGCTCCAGCGCCGTCACATTGGCCGCACCCGACGCTCCCAGGGCGCCGTCCAGGTTCACCACATGGAGCCACTCTGCTCCCTCTGCCGCCCAGCGACGCGCCGCCTCCGTCGGGTCATCGGCAAAGACGGTCTCCACCTCTGCATCGCCCTGCTGCAGGCGCACACAGCGCCCCTCGCGCAGATCAATGGCGGGATAGACGATCATACGACCCCCTCTAAAAGGCCAGCCTGGATGGCAAAGTTGCGCAGAATGCGCTCCCCCACACTCTGACTCTTTTCGGGGTGAAACTGGATGGCATACAGGTTATTTCTGGCGACGGCAGAAGTATAGACGATGGGCGGGCGGACGTACTCCCCGGCCTCATCCTCACCATAGTCGGTCCTGGCAGCGATGAGGGCCTCCTCCTCGGGATCCACATAGTAGGAATGCACGAAATAGGCATAGCTTCCGTCGGGCAGCCCGCGCCAGAGGGGCACATCCCTTTCCTGGTGGATCTGGTTCCAGCCCATGTGGGGCACGGTCAACTCCCTGGGAAAGCGGCGCACGCGACCCGGCAGGACGCCCAACCCACGATGTTCGCCCATCTCCTCGCTCACCTCAAAAAGAAGCTGCAGGCCGACACAGATACCCAAAAAGGGACGATCCTCTACGATGGCCTGAGTGATAGGCTCCTCCAGCCCCATCCTGCGTATGTTATCGATGGCGTCACCAAAGGCCCCCACCCCCGGTAACACCAGCGCCTCAGCACGGCGCACTTCCCGGGGATCCGAGGTGATATGGGATTCTATCCCCAAACGTCGAAAGGCCATATACACGTTGCGCAGGTTGCCCATCTCATAGTCGACGATGGTCAACATCTCACAGTACCCCCTTGGTCGACGGCACGTCGCCCCGTCCAGGGTCCACGCGCACTGCCTGCCGCAGGGCCCTCCCCAATCCCTTGAAAATGGCCTCGATGATATGGTGCGTGTTCTCACCATGGAACAGTTTCACGTGGAGGGTGAGCCCGGCGTGACGCGCCAGGGCCTGCAGAAACTCGGGGGCCAGTTCGGTGTCAAAATCGCCCACCCGCGGCGAGGGAAGGGGGGCATCGTACACCAGCAGGGAGCGGCCCGAAAAATCGAGGGCCACCAGCACGAGGGCCTCGTCCATGGGCAATATCTGGTGGCCGTAGCGAGAGATACCCGCCTTGTCGCCCAATGCCTCCGCCAGGGCCTGCCCCAGGACGATGCCAACGTCCTCCACGCTGTGGTGGGCATCCACCTCGACGTCCCCCTCACAGGTGACGGTGAGATCAAAGAGGGCATGTTTGGCCACGTGACTGAGCATATGGTCCAAAAAGGGTACTCCCGTATTCAGTTTCCATCCGCCCTCACCGTCCAGATTGAGGGTCAGATGGATGTCCGTCTCGCAGGTCTTGCGCTGGATATTGCAGGTGCGTTCAGCGGCCACGGTCTCCTCCCTCCTGTTCCAATTCCTGCAGGACGAGTATCACTGCCCGATCCTGCATCGGGGTGCCCACCGTGATGCGAATGTGATTCCTCAGACGAGGCTTTTCATAGTACCGAAGGATGATACCTCGCGCCTCCATGGCCTCCCGAATGGTCTCCACCGCCATCTCTTCCACACGGCAAAGGATATAGTTGGCTTCGCTCTCATAGACGCGCAAAAAGGAGATCTGCCTCAATATCTCCAAGAGCTCCCGCCGTTCGGCAACGATCTCGGCCACGGCATCGAGAGCCTGGTCCACCTCCTCAAGGGTGGCCAGGGCGGCCGCCTGAGCCACGCCGTTGACGTTATAGGGTGACTTGAGGCGCCACAGACCGTGCATCAGATCCTCGGGGAAAACGCCATAGCCCACACGCAATCCGGCCAGGCCAGCCCATTTGCTAAAGGTGCGCAATACGATCAGGTTCTCTCTATCCCGTACCCATCCCACCTTTGAGCGACCGCTGAACTCCACATAGGCCTCATCGAGCACGATCAACAAGGGCAGATCCAACAGGTGCTCCAGATCGTCCGCCGGCAGTACCTGGCCGTCGGGGTTGTTGGGCGAGGTGATGAACAGGATGCGAGGGCGAGGATCCTCGTGACACAGATCCACGATGCCCTCCACATCCACATGAAAATCTTCGTCACGGGGGAACTGCAGCACCTTCATATCGTTGGTCGTGCCATAGAACTGGTACATGCCAAAGGTCGGAGGGCAGTCGATCACCTGGTCGATGCCTCCTCCCGCATCGTCAGGGCGAAAGAGGCGCAAAATCAGATCGATCAGTTCATCGGAGCCGTTGCCCACCATGATCGTCTCAGCAGGGACATCGATATAGTCGGCGATGGCCCGCCGTAGGGTACGGCTCAGGGGATCGGGATAGCGATGATAGTAAGTATAGCTGCGTAGCACGTCCCGTGTGTGGCTGGTCGGTCCATAGGGGTTCTCATTGGCGTCGAGTTTGATCAACTGTCCCACGGGCACGCCCAGCCTCTCGGCGATCTGTTCCAGGGGCTCGGGAGCGTATTCCTTCAACCCCTCCACGCGATTGCCGATCCACTCGCGAGCCTTTAATGCCGTGTCGTTCATATCGTCTCTCCTCCATCCAGCTTCTCCTGACGGACGCGGATGGCCTGGGCATGGGCCGTGAGCCCCTCCTCCTCCGCCAGGCGTATGGCGGCCTCGGCGACCCGACGTCTGGTGTCGGGACCGGGGGCGAATATGCTCGTGATTTTTAAAAAGTCGGAGACGTTGAGGGGAGACGAAAAACGCGCCGTCTGCCCCGTGGGCATGATGTGGCTGGGCCCCACCGCATAATCGCCCAGGGCCTCGGACGAGGATTCCCCCACAAAGATGCCCCCGGCGTTCTCGATGCGCCCCACCAACTGCCAGGGATCGGCGGTCAGCAGGCACAGGTGCTCCGGCGCATACTCGTTGGCCAGATCGATGGCCTGGTCCATATCCTGCACAACGGCGATGCCGCCGTGAGCCCCAAGGGAGGAACGGATGATCTCCGCACGGGAGAGGAAGCCAATCTGCTCCTCGATTTCCTGACGAACCCGCCGGGCAAGTTCCTCCGACGTGGTGATCAGCAGCGCCGAGGCCAGGGGATCATGCTCCGCCTGGGCCAGCATATCCGCCGCCACGTAACGGGGAGAGGCCGTCGCATCGGCGATGAGCAACGTCTCCGTAGGACCGGGCAACTGGTCGATGGCCACGTTGCCGTACACCTGTCGCTTGGCCAGCACCACAAAGATGTTGCCGGGCCCCAGGATCTTGTCTACGCGGGGGACGGTCTCGGTACCATAAGCCAAGCCAGCGATGGCCTGAGCGCCCCCGACGCTGTACACCTCGTCTATCCCGGCCACGTGCGCGGCAGCCAGGATGGTATCGTTCAGCATGCCCTCGCGAGGGGGCGTGGCCACGACGATCTGGGGCACGCCGGCTACCCGGGCGGGAATGGCGGCCATGAGCAGGGAGGAAGGATAGGGCGCCGTACCATGGGGCGCGTAGATGCCCACCCTCTCCAGGGGACGCACGCGCTGGCCCAAGGCGCCGCCGTCATCATCCCAGGCCAACCAGGAACCGTGAGGCTGCTTCTCGTGGAAAGCCTCGATGCGCGCCGCACAGAGGCGCAGGGCCTCACGCAGATCCGCGTCGGTGCGTTCCCAGGCGGCCTCGATGCGCTCCGCCGGCACCCGCAAGGTGGCCGGCTTCGCGCCATCGAGGCGCTCCGTATAGTATTCCAGGGCGCGATCTCCCTCGGCCCTCACCCGGTCAAGGATGCGGGCCACGACCTGCTCCGGTGTCAGGGGCTCACCAAAAAGTTCTTCGATACTCGCAGCCAGTCCCTCCGAAACCTCATAGGTATCCAGCGTCTTGCGCCGCAGGAGAATGCGGCGCGCCTCTGACACCCCATGCACGATGCGGACCAACGTCCCCTCCTCCGTCATCGCACCATCTCCCGCTCTTTTCGCCCTGCCACCGCATCCGATAGATTCTGAATGATCTCTTGGATAGCCCGAAAATACAGTTTGTGACTGGCGCGATTGACGACAAGCATGGCCTGAGAGTCCCTGATGGTTTCCAGTTCTATCAGACCGTTCTCGCGCAGAGTACGTCCCGTCTGCACGAGGTCGACGATCAGGTCCGCCAGTCCCACGGCGGGGGCCAGTTCCACCGACCCACTCAGGGAGATGACCTCTGCCGAGAGACCCCGCTCCTGAAAATAGGCGCGGGCCTGTCGAGGATATTTGCTGGCCACACGCAGGTTTATCTCTGTGCGCAAGTCACGTTCCCGGGCCTCGGGCGGCCCGGCCAGGACCAGGCGGCACTTTCCAATATCCAACCCCAGGGGCTCGTAGATGTCGCATTCGTTCTCGCGCAGCACGTCCTCGCCCGCCACGCCCAGGGCCGCCGCGCCATGCTCCACATAGGTGGGCACATCGAATGGCTTGGCCAAGAGAAAGCGAAATATCCCCCGGGTATCGTTCAGTATCAACCTGCGGCTGTTCGGAGAGTTGGCAGGATAGCCCGCCTCCTCGAACAGCGCAAGAACATCCTTTTGCATGCGCCCCTTGGGCAGGGCGACGGTTAATCTTTCCATGAAGAGATCTCCTTCTTCAGTGCCTGTAAATCAAGTTCCCGCTGCATATCGTCCTCGATAAGCAGATAACGGCCCTCCTCCCGGTAGCAGACGAGGCGCCGTGCGCCGATGGCCTGAGCATAGTTCCGCAGGGCCTGGCCATGGCGGCCCAGCACGTCCACCCGCACGCGCAACCCCTCGGCCCTGGCTGTGGCCGCCAATTGACGACAGGCGGGATCGTCGCTGGCTTCCATCAGCAGGTCGGGGGCGACCTTGACAGGAAGTTCGGTGACCAGCATGGCCCGCTCCACGCCCAGGGCAAAGCCCACGGCGGGCATGCGCTGGCCAAAGTTCTCGACGAGACCGTCGTAGCGACCACCCCTGCAGAGGGCAAAACCCAGCCCTTCCACATACCCGTGGAAGGTGATCCCCGTATAATAGGCCATGCTGCGTACCTGCCCCAGATCGAGAATGACGTGGTCACCAACGCCCTCGGCGCACAACAGCTCGTACACCCGCTCCAAACGGTCGATGGCCTCGCGAGAGGCCGCATTTGTGCACAGCCTCCTACTCTCCTCCAGCACCGCCCGTCCCCCGCAGAGACGGGGCAGGGCATGAATGGCCTTAGCCGCCTCACTTCCCATCCCCAGATCGTCCAGCGTCCGCTGTAACTCTACGTCGTTTCGGCGATGGATGGCCTGCTCCAGACGCCCCAGATCGCCGTCGCTTAACCTCTCCTCGGACAGAATGCCGCGCAAAAAGGCCACCTGGCCCAGGTTTATCTGAAACTGGGCGATGTCCATAGCACGCAAAGCGTCGATGGCCACGGCCACGACCTCGGCATCGGCCTCTGGGGTATCGGCCCCCACAAGCTCGATACCCACCTGTGTGAACTCGCGGCGGCGTCCCGCCTGAGGCTCCTCATAACGGAATACGTTCCCGATATAGTACAGGTGGAGAGGCAACGGCTGATCATAGAGTTTGGTGCCCACCACCCGCGCCGTAGGCACCGTCATGTCGGGCCGCAGGGCCAGGGTGTGTCCCTCGCGGTCGAGGAACCGGTACATCTCTTCCTTGAGGAGGGCGCTGGTGCCCGTGGAGAGGCTATCATAGTATTCAAACGTGGGGAGGATGATGCGCTGATAGCCCCATCTGTGGAACACCTCTCGCAGCAGGTCCTCCAGTTCCGTCTTGAGGGCAGCCTGCTCGAAAAAAAGGTCGGTCAGACCGTGGGGAAGTTGTGATCTGAGAGAATCTATATCCATTATCTCCCGTCCCGAATCCCGAATATGCTATAAACAACAAAAAGGACCAGTTCCTTGGGAACCAGTCCGAATGGTGAGTCAGCCTCCAATTGTGCAGGCAAAGCGATAACTCACCTACGTCTTATGATGATGCAAGGGTCGCACATATACGTCCCAGGAGACAAATCTCTCCATCCGTCGTTGTGTCACGCCCCTTGCAGCCATTTTACGTCTATCCCTACCATATCGAACACTCGATCAGTTACAACCCGATGGTAACACAATCCCCGTGGCCTGTCAACTTGCACTCGGCAGGGTCAGAGCACCCTTCTTTTATTTGACTTTGGCTTATATTTTGATATTATTTAGATAAACAAAGTATTCTTATTGCAGGGGGCATATAATCATGAAAAAGTTGACGCGACGCGAACTCTTGCAGCGAGGCGTCATACTGGGGCTGGGCGTCGTGGCCGCCAGTTGTACGCCATCGCCCGTCTCTGAAATAGATACTGAGGAACCGACAAGCACCAAAGTGACGGACTTGACACCCACCGCGACCAGATCTCAGCCCACGGCCACACCTTCCGCCACTCCCCAACCGACCGCCACCGAGACAGAGGAGGAAGCCATGCCAACCACTCCCCAGCCGACCGCCACCGAGACCGAAGAGGAGTCCACATCGACCGAGGGGCCCCAGCACCAAGTCGCCCTGATACGCACGTCCGACCGGATGGAAGGTGTCCAACGTGCCCTGGCCCTGCTGGGCGCGGAGGGACCGGACGGGGAGCGGGTGCTCCTAAAACCCAATTACAACAGCGCCGATTCCGCTCCCGGTTCCACGCACAACGATGTATTGCGGGCCCTTGTGGACTGGCTAAGGGAGCAGGGAGCCGGTGACATGCTACTGGCCGATCGCAGTGGTATGGGGGATACCGGGCAGGTGATGGAACAGAAAGGGATCTTTGACCTGGGTCAAGAACTGGGGTTTAAAGTGCGGGTGCTGGACGAACTGGAAGCCGAGGAGTGGGAACTCGTCCAGCTGCCCGAAAGCCACTGGCGCGAGGGATTCCCCATCGCCAAACTGGCCCGGGAGACGCCCTATATCGTACAGGCCTGCTGCCTCAAGACACACCGCTACGGGGGGCACTTTACCCTCTCGCTAAAAAACTCGGTGGGACTGGTGGCCAAGGTCGTGCCCGACCAAAGCACCGACTATATGAGCGAATTGCACGGCTCGCCCCATCAGCGCCTCATGATCGCCGAGATCAACGCTGCTTACACACCGGACCTTATCGTGATGGATGGCGTGGAAGCCTTTGTAAGTGGAGGACCGGCCCGAGGAGAGCGTGTGGAGGCCAACGTCGTCCTGGCCAGCAGGGATCGGGTGGCCCTGGATGCCGTCGGCGTGGCCATCCTGCGTCACTTTGGCACCACGCCAGAGGTGAGTCGGGGGACGGTCTTTGAGCAGGAACAGATCGCCCGGGCCGTCGAACTGGAATTGGGAGCCGGAGGGCCAGAGGAGATCAAGATCCTCACCGAGGACGAGGAGGGCGAGGCCTTTGCGGGACGGATCCGGGAGATCCTGAGGGCATAGCGAGGGGTCCATCCCCAACGTTTAACATTTCAGAGCAGCCTGTTCTTGGTACTCGGGTCCTTATTGGAAAAAAGTCTTTTTATTGTGAGGGAATGTAATCGTGGAAAAGATAACGCGTCGCGCACTCTTACAGTGGAGCGTCACGATGGGACTGGCCACCATGGCCGCCAGTTGCGTACCGACGACGTCGCCGGTCTCTGATATGGACGCCGAACAGCCGACAAGCACCAAAACGATGGGCTCCTCGGCGCCCGTGGACAAGGACCGACCTACAGCCACACCGGCCGCCACCCAGCCAAAGCCGGGTGTCGAGGAGGCCACAGCGACCAAGCTCGCGCAATCCTCTGCCACCCGCGAGCCCTCTCCCACGCCGCCAGAAGCGGCCTATCTGGCCGCTGTGCACGGTTCGGATCCAGAAGCGATCACCCAGCGCGCTGTAGCGGCCATTGGGGGCATGGAACGCTTTGTCCAACCTGGCGATGACGTCATCGTCAAGCCCAACATCTGCAACGCCAATCACAGCTTCGAGTACGCCTCCACAACCAATCCCCAGGTGGTGGCCACCCTGGTGACCCTTGCCTTAGAGGCGGGCGCCAAGCGTGTGCACGTCATGGATAATCCCTTTTCCGGAACGGCCCAGAGGGCCTACGAGCGATCGGGGATCGCCGAGGCAGTCAAGGCCGCAGGGGGCACCATGGAACTGATGAGCCAGCACAAGTACGTAGAGACGGACATCCCCGAGGGTAAAGACCTTGAATCCTGGCTGTTTTACCAGCCCATCCTGGAGGCCGACGTGGTCATTGATGTACCCATCGCCAAACACCACAACCTTGCCCACCTGACCCTGGCGGGCAAGAACCTGATGGGCACCATCGAGAACCGCCCCGCCATGCACCGCAATCTGGGGCAACGCATCGCCGACATCACCTCCCGAGTCAGACCCCAACTCACCGTTATGGATGCCGTGCGCATGCTTATGGATCACGGCCCCACCGGCGGTGACCTGGACGACGTCAAGCGCGCCGACACCGTCATCGCCAGCCACGATCTCGTGGCCGTCGATGCCTACACCACCCCCCTCTTTGAGATGGAGCCCGAGGATATAGGATACATCACCGCCTCCACCGAGATGGACCTGGGGGAAATGGATCTGGGACATCTGGACATCCAGGAGATCGAAATCTGAGGATAGATATGAAATACGTATACTGGCGACGCGCGCGACAGATCGTGCAAATCCTCTCCTTGCTCGCGTTTTTCGCCCTGGTGGTATATACCTTTCGCGACGTGCAGCGTCCCGTGAACGCTCAGGGATTGATGCGCCTGGATCCCCTGGCAGCCCTGGTCACCAGCCTCTCCACCCGGAGGTGGATAGCAGCCTTTATTCCGGCGCTGCTCCTGACCATGGCCACACTGATCCTGGGACGCTTTTGGTGTGGCTGGCTCTGCCCCCTGGGAACGATCCTCGACGTCGTACCCGCTCCCAGCGAGGGAGCGGGCGACGCCCGTTCCGGGTGGAGAGGCGTCAAGTACGGCCTGCTCTTCTTGATCCTGTTCGCCGCTTTCTGGAGGAACACCACCCTGCTGATCCTCGATCCCCTCGCCATCTTTGTGCGGAGCGTGACCGCGCTGGTGATCCCGGGGCTGAACTGGTTGATCGTGCAACTGGAAGGCACCCTGTACAAAGCGGGCATCCTGCGCGGCGTGGTGGATGCCGTCGATGCCGCCCTGCAGGGAACGATCATCAGTTACAGACAACCCTATTACCAGGGTGTGTTGCCCCTATCTTTACTGCTTGGGGGTATCCTGGCCCTGAACCTGTTCAAAAAACGTGCCTGGTGCCGTTATCTGTGTCCCCTGGGGGGGCTGTTGAGCCTGCTATCCAGGGCTTCCTGGCTCAAGCGGCGCGCCGCTCCCTCATGTGTAGAATGCAGCGCCTGCGAGAAGGTCTGTCCTATGGGCACCATCGACGGGGACGAGATGTACGCCAGCGACAGCGGCGAGTGCATCCTGTGCATGGACTGCGCAGCGGACTGCCCGCAAGGAGCCATCCGCTTTGAGGGAGATGTCAGTATAGCGTGGGACAAGGGATACGAGCCCACGCGACGACAGTTGTTGACCGCGCTGGGAGCCAGTGTGGGAGGATTGGCGCTGCTGAGGGTGACGCCCAGCACACACCATCCCGATCCGCGCCGCCTGCGCCCACCAGGAGTAAAGGAGGAAGAACTCCTCGCCACCTGTATTCGCTGTGGGGCCTGCATGCGCGCCTGTCCCAGCCATGGCCTACAGCCCAGTTGGACGGAGTCGGGGATAGAGGGCCTGTGGACGCCCATCCTGGTACCGCGATTGGGGCACTGTGACTATTCGTGCACGGCCTGCGGGGACACCTGTCCCACAGGAGCCATCCCCTCCCTATCCCTCGAAGAGAAAAGAGAGACCCCCATCGGCAAGGCCTATATCGACCCCGAGCTATGCATCGCCTGGTCTGGGCGCAGTCCTTGCATCGTCTGTGAGGAGATGTGCCCCCTGCCGGGTAAAGCCATCATCCTGGAAGAAAAAGAGGTACAGGATGATCGGGGCGGCACACGCACACTGCAGGTACCTGTAGTACAGCACGAGCGATGTATCGGCTGTGGCACGTGCGAGAACAAGTGTCCGGTGAACGGCGAGGCGGCGATTCGCGTCATCGTCGATCCCCTTTAGAGGGACGATCCCTCACAGGCATGCAGATGCAAGGGACACTCCATCCCGATATCGATCGAGCCTGGTGGCAACGCACCCACAAAAAAAGACCGAGGCGCTACGCCTCAGCCAGTATATTCTCCAAATATTCCTCGACCTTTTCCATTGCCGCATCCACGCTGGAATCCGAGGCCAAAGCCACCTCACAGGCCAAAAAGTCCTTGCCCTTGTCCAGAATCTGACGGTCGGGGATGCTCAAGGAGCGCTCAGAACTCATGAAAACGAGTTTACTTACCGCCTCGAGAGCCCTTTTAAAAGAGCCAGACTTGATACCGTTGCGCATGGCATCCTGCCGCGTGCGAAAATCGTCCTCGATATCCCCCGGATCGGGCGCCACGCAGCCGTTGCTCAACATCTCTTCGATATCTTCCAGATCATTCACGGGACGCAGACCGGCGTCGACGGCTCCCTCCACGGGCACGATGACCTCTGTAGAGGTGGGATTGGGAACGGTCTCTATGATATAGTACTTTTGTTCCTCGCTCTTGATATCCTCGGCCTGGATATCGGTGATAACTCCCGCTCCGTAGAATGGATGAACTACCTTCATACCAGCCTCATACATAAAAATTTCCACCTCCTATGGTGACTAGACCAACAGAAAGTACATCGGTGCACATGGAACACACATCGATATCTATTACCGCAAAAGACTCGGTCACTTGGGGCACATCGCAGAGGCGGCGATAGTCATCGGCGACGCTGCAATCGGGTGCAGCACAAGGCCGAAACCTGGAGAGAGAAAAAAGTGCTTCAGAGGATATTTGTCAGGACGTCTCTAATTTGTCTTTCCACAAACGCACCTATAATATGGCAAAATAGGGAATGTTTACCTGCCAATCCACCTTTTTATTTTACACGTACCTTGTTGAAGCCCCTCCTTTGACCCGGCTACTGCAATGCAAACATTCTGCAGTGCCCACACACACCTTCTATAAGTTTACCATAAGACCAAGCAAAAGCCAAACAAAAGGCGCGGATCTCCAAAATCGGGCACTCTGGAGATCCGCCTTCCCGAAAAAGTCCTTTTCCGCTAGGCGCGGAGTTGAGCGCCATAAGCCTCCTCCAGACGTTCCACGATTCGCTCGCGCCGCTCCGCCGCCTGCTCGCTGGTCAACGTCTCCTCTGCGGCCTGGAATGTCAGGCTGTAGGCCAGGCTCCGCTCGCCCTCTTCCAGTTGCTCGCCCCGATAGACATCGAACAGGGCGACGTCGGACAACCACTCGCCACCCGCCTCACGAATGACCTTCTCCACCTCATCGGGGGGCACCATCTCGTCGATGACGATGGCCAGGTCAAGTTTGAGGGCCGGCATACGGGAGGGCGCCTCGAACTGCTGGAGGGGCTCCGCCTCGCGCAGCAGCACCTCCAGGTCGAGTTCGGCCAGGGCGATACGCCGCTCGGGCAGATCATAGTTTTCCCGCACGATGGGGTGCACCTCACCCAGCACGCCTATCTCCCGCCCTCCCACAGACACGGTGGCCACACGCCCCGGCTGAAACGTACCGTGCTCCGTGGGGGCATATTCTTCGTCCTTGATACCCAGATGCGTACACAGAGCCTCTATGACCCCCTTGAGATCATAGAAGTCCATCATCTCCCGCTCGCTGGTCATCCAAGAGCGTCTCTCACGGGGCCCGGTGAGAGCGATACTCAGGCGGCGGGGCTCTCGCGGAAGCTTTTCATCTTCCTGGGGTAGATAGACGTGGGCGATTTCAAAGACGACCACACGATCCAGGTAGCGCAGATTCCTCTCCACCGCCTCCAATGTCGTGTTCAGCAGGGTCTGGCGCATGTACTCGTGTTCCACAGAGAGAGGATTGGCCAGCCGCACATAGTCCTGGGGATCGGGCGGCTCGCCCTCTGGTGAGAGGTTGGCCACGCTCTCCATGTTGGTGAGGGAGTAGGTGATGATCTCTGTCAAACCACAGCCCACCAACTTGTCGCGCACCCGCTCCTCCAGCCGCAGGTCCATATTGGGCTCCTGGGGGGGCATCTCGTCGCGGATGAGTGTGGTGGGCAGACGATCATAACCATAGATGCGCGCCACCTCTTCCACCAGATCGGCAGGGATGGACACATCCAGGCGATAACTGGGCACCGTGGTGCGTATGACCGGCGGGTCGTCGGGCAGGATCTCACACAAAAAATCCAGGGAGGTGAGGATATCCACGACCTCTTCCGGCGAGAGTTCGATGCCCAACAGGCGCTCCACCTCCGAGTTTTTGAAATCGAGGACCTTGGTCTCGGGCGGATTGGGATAGGCATCGGCAAAACCCTGAGCCACCGTCCCATTCGCCAGGGTGCGCATCAACTCGGCGGCACGCCTCAGGGCCGGGAGGGTCAACTCTGGATCCACCCCCCGCCCAAAGCGCTGGGTGGCCTCGCTGGGGAGCTTGAGGGCCTGTGAGGTGCGGCGAACGCTGATGAAATCAAAGTTGGCCGACTCTAGCAGGACGTCCACCGTATCCTCTGTCACCTCGGTATCCTCGCCGCCCATGACGCCAGCCACAGCCACCGGTCCCTGACCGTCGGTGATGAGGAGCATCTCGTCTGTAAAGGTACGCTCCGTACCATCGAGGGTAGTCATCGTCTCCCCCGGATGGGCGCGACGTACGATGATGGTGGGCGGCCCGCCCTCCTCCTCGGGACGCAAGACACGATAGTCAAAGGCGTGAAGGGGCTGTCCCATCTCCCACATGACATAGTTGGTGATATCCACGATATTGTTGACGGGGCGCATGCCCGCCAGGATGAGGCGCCGCTGCATCCACTTGGGCGAGGGGCCTATCTCGATATCCTTGATCAGGGCGGCACTGTAGCGGGGGCAGAGATCGGCATCCTCTATCCTAATCTCGATCTGTCCCTCTATGGGCGTCCCTTCCGCCTCGACCGCGGCTCCGGGCAGATGGCACTCGCCGCCCGTCAGCGCGGCGACCTCTCTCGCCACCCCCACGATGGAGAAACAACGCGCCAGGTTGGGCGTGAGATCCAGATCCAGCACCACGTCGCCCCAGTAATCGGCAAAGGGCTTGCCCACCGGCGCATCCTCATCCAGTATCATGACACCGGTGTGATCCTGGGAGATACCCAGCTCTTTTTCCGAGCAGACCATGCCGGCCGAGGAGATGCCGCGAATGGTGGTCCTTTCCAACTCTTTATATTGTAGCGTGTCGGCATAGGGATCGATGAGGCGGGCCCCCTCGATGGCAAAGACTACCTTCTGGCCGGTATTTCCCACCTCCAGGTTGGGAGCCCCGGTGACGACCTCCATGGGTTCCTCCGCGCCATAGTCCACCGTCACCAGCACCAGGCGGTCGGCGTTGGGATGCTCCCGCACCTCCAGCACCTCCCCCACAAAGATCTTATTTCTATCCCATTCCTCTCCCACATAATCGACGGACTCTACCTCCAATCCGCCCAGGGTGAGGCGCTCGGCCAACTCCTCGGCGGACAGATCCCACGTCACGTGGTCGCTCAACCAACTTAAGGGAACGCGCATTTGATCCGCTACCTCCGTTTTATATGCATCGATTTACGCTCGTTGTAGATTCTATTGGTAAGACTTGTAAAGTCTGCTCAGCCGTGCGTGCTGACTCAGGAAATGATTTCGTGATCGAACAGGCAGATTGTTGAGATAGTTTTGAAGACTTTGGAAGTCTCATTTTTCTCAAACCAGTCTCTACGGGAACTGCTGCAGGAACCGCACGTCGCCGCTGAAAAAGTAGCGAATGTCCGTGATCCCATGTTTGAGCATGCAGATGCGCTCCGGCCCCATGCCAAAGGCAAAGCCACTGAACACGTCGGGGTCATAGCCCCCATTCCGCAGCACGTTGGGATGCACCATACCCGAGCCCAGGATCTCCAGCCATCCCGTGTATTTGCACAGGGGACAGCCCTCGCCCCCGCAGAGGTAACAGTCGATATCCACCTCCGCGCTTGGCTCGGTGAAGGGGAAATAGCTGGGGCGAAAGCGCACCTGGCGCTCGGCGCCGAACACGGCGCGGGCAAAGTCGATGAGCACACCCTTTAGATCGGCCATGGTGATGTGAGGCCCCACAACCAACCCCTCCACCTGGTAGAACATGTGCTCGCTGCGCACGGTGACCTGCTCATAACGGTAGCACTTGCCGGGCAGGATCACGCGGAACGAATGAGGATGATATTTGCGCATGGCGTGAATCTGGCCCGGCGAGGTGTGGGTACGCAGGAGGACATCCTCCTCGGTGGTAAAAAAGGTATCCTGCATATCCCGTGCCGGATGGTGGGGCGGGAAATTGAGAAGCTGAAAGTTGGTAAGATCGTCCTCCACCTCTTTTGTCCTCAACACGTCGAATCCCATGCGGGTGAATATGCGCGTTATCTCGCGCAGCGTCTGCCGGCTGATGTGTATATATCCCAGGGCCTGGGGCCTGCCGGGCAACCGCACGTCGATGGCCTCCTCGGCGACCTCTTCCTCCAGCGCCTGGCGCTCCAGAACCTCACGGCGGGCCTCAAAGGCCTCCGCCAGGGCCTCCCGCGCCTCGTTGGCCATGCGCCCCGCGATGGGCCGCTGCTCAGGGGGGAGTTCCCCTATACCCCGCAAAAAGGAGGTGATGGCTCCCTTTCTGCCCAGATAGGTCACCCTCCAGGCATCCAGTTCGTCCAGATCCCCGGCCTCCTGCAAAGCCTTTTCCGCTTTCTCCCGGATACGTTGTAGATCCTCCAACATGTCATCTCCCTTCATCGTCTGGTATATCGAGGTGCCTGGCATTTGATATAATATACACGCAAATTATACTCTTTGCGTGTAAAAATTCCTTCACTTTGATTCCCAGTAGAGATGCCAGCCACCTGAACGTCTGTAGAAACAAAAAAACGACGACAACTCCAAGGGACGAAGTTGCCGTCGCAGATACTCCGTGGTACCACCCTCGTTGATCTCCTATAGGAGACCCTCTTGCCATCGGCGGCCCTCC
>JAWLEV010000018.1:0-32661 GCA_041685915.1 Anaerolineae bacterium
CGCTGGCCCACGGCCCCCGTGGCGCCCAAAACACCTACAGGTATCGGCTTCATCGTCTTCCTATCCTCCCTAGATCCTGTCCAGTTCGAACTGCTTGTGAATGGCCCGCACGCCCTCGTCCACGTCCCCGGCGTCAAGCACGAGGGACAGGTTGTAATCGGACGAGCCCTGGGCGATGGAGATGATGTTGATCTCCTGACTGGCCAGGGCGTTAAAGACGCGGGAGGCGATGCCCGCCTGATCGAGCATCCCCGCCCCCACAACGGCCACGATGGCCACGCCGTTTTGGGTGTGCACGCCCTCGATGTCGCCGCGCATGAGCTCCAGTTCCAGCTCGTCCTCCACCTCCTCCACCACGGCGGACCTATCCTGGCTGCGCACCACGAAGCAGATGTGCTGTTCCGAGGAGGACTGGGTGATCATCAGCACACTGGTGCCGCTGCGGGCCACGGCGGTAAAGACTCTGCCGGCCACGCCCGGGACGCCCTGCATACCCCGCCCCTCCACGGTGACCAGACACATATCGCGGATGGCCGTGATGCCCTTGATGAGTGGCTCCGCGCATAGTTCGTTGGTGATGAGGGTGCCTTTGTGCTCGGGCTGGAGGGAGTTGAGCACGCGGATGGGGATGCCCATCTCGGCCACGGGGCGGATGGTGCGCGGGTGCAGCACCTTGGCGCCAAAGAAGGAGAGCTCGGCCACCTCGCCGTACGAGATGGAGGGCAGGGTGCGCGCCTCGGGGACGATGCGGGGATCGGCGGTCATCACGCCATCCACGTCGCTCCAGATCCAGACTTCCTCGGCAGACAGGCAGCGCCCCAAAAAGGTGGCGCTGTAATCGCTGCTTCCCCGGCCCAGCGTCGTCGGCGTACCCTCCACCGTGGCGCCGATAAAGCCGGTGACCACGGGCACGACGCCCCTCTCCAGCAGAGGCAGGAGGCGTTCCTCGGCCTTACGCGTCGTCTCCTCCAGGAGGGGGTTGGCGCGGCCAAAGTTATCGTCGGTGACGATGACGTCCGTGGCCTCCACCATCCGGGCGTCTAATCCCTGATCGCGCATGGCCGCGGCCACCAGGCGCGCCGACAGGCGCTCGCCCAGACCCAGCACGGCGTCCTGGCCGCGAACGGTCAGTTCCCCCAGAGTGTATATACTCTCGCAGAGGGTTTCGAACCAGTTCAGCAGGCTCTCGACCTCTGCACGGAGCCCACGGGAGACCTCCACGTCGCTCACGCAATCCTCGATGGCCTGTTCGTGGCGCAACTGAAGCTCGTCGCGCAGGAGGCGAAAGGTGCGCTCGTCGCCCTCCTCGGCCGTGGCGGCGGCGCGCCGCAACGTGTCGGTGACCCCGCTCATAGCCGAGACGACGACGATAGGTGGGCCTTCCTTTTCAACAACTCCCTTGACAATACGGGCCACGTTGGCGATACGCTCGCCCGTGCCCACCGAGGTCCCTCCAAACTTCATGACGATCATGTGCCTACTCTCCCTCGCTTGCTCGCTTGTTTATTTCGATCCGCATCCACAGTCAAACACCCAAGACCGGAATGGCGTAACTGGAATCCTATCAACGACGTGCCAGCAGTGGCGGAGCGACCGACGATGGGGAGGCGACATCGCCTGCATGTTGCGTAGTTGCATGTTGCCCTGCCATGGGCAGGGGCAAATGATTGGGTGACGAGGATTATACATGACAACGTGCGAAGGATCAAAAGGGCGCGTGCCCCGCAACGCGATAATGCCGCATGCACAGCTTCTCAAAAAGATTGCCAGTTCTTGAGAACATGATCCCTCCCTTGGCCGTTCGCAGCACAGGGCTAAAGCCGCAGTGCTACCTAGCTGCGCCCGCTAAACCGGGCTTCTGGAGTTCTGGCGATCGCCGCATTGTCCATTTGCACGTATAGACACAAAAGTTCCATTCATGGGACGCAACCACGTAGCACAGATGTAAACACGCTGTCAGCCATTTGCGAACCGAAACGCCATAAGATAGAATGGCATCCGTGGAGACAATTGAACACATGATGTGAGATACGGGAGGGCACAGAGATGACGGAGAAATTGCGAGGGATCTTTCCCGCGCTACAGGCAACGTTCGATGACAGGGGCGAAGTGGATATCCCCAGCATGGAGCGGCAGGTGGCCCACTGTATCCAGGCCGGCACCCATGGCCTGGTCTTTCCCGTCATGGGCGGGGAGCTGTTCTACCTGTCAGAGTCGGAACGCCAGCGCTTTGTGGAGGCCGTCGTGGGGACGGCGGCGGGCGAGGTGCCCGTGGTCGCCGGTGTGGCCGCCCCCGCCACCCCCATCGCCGTGGAACACGCGCGCCACGCCAAGAAAGGCGGCGCGGACGCCGTCATCGCCCTGCCCCCCTATATCAACCGGGGCGGCACGGAGGAGGAATTTCGCGTCTACTATGAGGCCATCGCCGAGGCGGCGGAACTGCCCGTCTTTATCCAGCACTCCTGGCCGGGCATGAGCGCCGCGTTCATGGCCACGCTCATCGAAGAGATCGAGCAGATAAAGTATATCAAGGAGGAGACCTCGCCCAGCGGCCACAGCATCAGCGCGGCGCTGGAGGCCACGGGGGAGGAGTGTCTGGGCGTCTTTGGCGGCGCCCATGGCCAGTGGATGATCCCCGAGATGCGGCGCGGGGCCAGCGGGTTCATCCCCGCCGCCCAGACCACCGATGTCTATGTGCAGGTGTGGGACGCCTTTCAGGCCGGCGATGAGGCGGAGGCGCGGCGCATCTTTGATCACCTGCGACCCTTTCTCAGCCTGCTGTCTCTCGTCGGGCTCAGTCTCTGCAAGGAGGTGCTGGTACGCCGAGGGGTCATAGATACCGCCTACACGCGTATCCCAGGATCGACAGAGATGGACGACGAGGACCGCCACGAACTGGAGGTGGCCCTGCAGGAACTGGAGCCGTTCTTCCGGGTGTAGAGGGCACACACAGATAGGCGGACCATTGACCATTGCTCGTCCGCGCAGGCGGCTTTGGGACTGCAGAATGGCGCCGCCATTCTGCCAGGCCACCGGAGGTGGCCCAATTGGCCGTAAGGCCTCACGAGCTGGCTTCAGACGGCGAACGAGCGTTCGAACATGCTCGGTCTGAAGCCCAGCGCGAAGGCGCTTTGCGCCGGGCGTCGACCTGCGTCGACGCGTCTGGGTAGCATCCAGGGTTGCACTCATGTTGCTTCTGCTCCCGTCGGTTCGTTATTCTTGGTGTATCCGGCCATGTCAACCGGCTTTGCGGACATCCGGCTAGGATAGCCCTTTCACACATATAGAGAGGATAGGAGATGAAACGTCCCAATATATTGATTCTGCACACGGATCAACAGCGATGGGATACCATCCGCTACGGGGGGAACGAGCATATCCACACCCCCAACCTGGACGCCCTGGCCGAGAGGGGCGCCCTGTTCCAGAACTTTTTCTGCAACTCGCCGGTGTGCATGCCCAGCCGCCACAGCATGCTCAGTGGCCAGTATCCCTCGGCCATCGGTAGCACCTGCAACGGCATCGAGATGCGCGAGGACGTGCTGACCATGCACAAGGTGCTCAAACCCTATGGCTATCACACGGCCAGCAACGGCAAGCTGCACTTTAAAAACCACGCCAATCGCGACCATCGTGCGCCCCATCCGACCTATGGCTTTGACCAGCTCATCGTGTCCGACGACTTTGGCTGCTATGACGACGCCTACATAAAGTGGGTGGAGGAGAAGGACCCTTCCCAGGTGGAGAACGTTCTCTCCACCTCCTGTCCCGCCTGGACGGGCGAGCCCCTGATCGTGCCTGGCCGGGAGCACCTGATGCACGAGCCCTATACCTTTGCGGCTCCCGAGGAACTCACCCACTCGGCCTTTGTGGCCGAGGAGACCCTCTCCTACATCCAGCGCCACAGGGACGAGCCCTTTTTCGCCATCGCGGGCTTTTTTTCGCCCCACAGCCCGGTGAACCCGCCTCAGCGGTTCGTGGACATGTACGATCCGTCCACGTTGCCCCTGCCTTTCATGAACGAGGGGGAGGATCGCTATGATCTTTCGGCGGACGAATGGCGCCGGGTCAAGGCCTACTACTATGGGCTGATCAGCCACATCGACGATCAGATCGGCCGCATTCTGACGGCGCTGGACGAGGCGGGGCTGCGCGACGACACCCTCATCGTCTTCACCTCGGACCACGGCGAGCATAATGGGGATCACGGCATGGTGGGCAAGGGGACGCCGTACGATAGCTGCAACCGCATCCCCCTCATCGTCTCCTATCCCGGCCACATTCCAGAGGGGGAGATCTATCACGAGATAGTGGAGGGCGTGGATCTGGCCCCCACCCTCATCGACTATTGCGGCGTGCAGATCCCACCCGTGATGCAGGGGCGCTCCTTCCGTCCCCTCCTGGAGGGCGGAGCGTACGACCCGAGAAGATCGGCGTACATCGAACTGCGCATCCCCCGGGGACACGCGGAGACAAAGGATATGACCGGCCGCTCCTGGAAGGGCCTGCGCACGCAGGATTACGAGTACGCCGTCTACGACGATGGCCGGGAGCTGCTGTTCGACCTCCGGGCAGATCCCCACGAATTGAACGACGTGAGCGACGATGCGGCGTATGCGGACGCCCTGCACGCCATGCACGAGGAACTCGTGCGCCGCTGGTTCGACGTGGAGGTGCAGTATCCCAAGCGCACGGGCGCATATTAGCGAACATTATGGAGTAAAGGATAAGGAGACAAATGGACAGGCCAAACGTGCTCGTCATCATGTCCGATCAGTTCAAGGCCACGGCCAGTCACCTCTGGGGCAGCACCTTTTGTGAGACGCCCTCACTGGAGCGCATGGCCGGCGAGGGGGTGCAGTTTCAGAACGCCTTTACGCCCCATCCCCTCTGCGTGCCGGCTCGCGTCTCCCTGTGGCGGGGCCAGTTTCCCCACACCCACGGCTCGCGGCGCAACGAGCTGTTGATGTGGACCGAGGGCGTCCACGCCTTTCAGGTCTGGAAGGAGCAGGGGTTTGACATCGGCCTCATCGGCAAGAACCACTGTTTCGACCGCCCCGAGGATCTGGACCTCTTTGACGTCTGGTGCGAGATCACCCATGGGGGCTTTAACAGAAGAGATGGATTCCCCACCAAGGGGATGGAGTGGGTGCGCCCCGTGGAGGCCATCGAGGAGGCCCATGCGGTGCGCCGTAACATGCCCGACCGGGGGCCGCATACGCCCTATGCCGTCACCGACTTTTCCCTGGAGGACTATGGTACAGGATTGATCACCAACCAGACGGTGCGCTTTTTGGAGGAACATCAGGAGGAGCCCTTTGCCCTGTGGGTCTCCTATCCCGACCCCCACGCGCCCTATGAGGCCCCCAAAAAGTACGCCGACATGTTTCCCCCAGACGTCATCGACCTGCCGCCCTGGGGCGAGGACGACAAGGAGATGATGCCGGAGCGCAATCGCGTGCTCTATCATATGTTGTCCAGGGAAGATGAGCCCATGGAGAACGTGTACGGCTACCTGGCCTGCTATTACGGTATGGTGCGCTTCCTGGACGACGGCGTGGGCCAGATACTGGACGCCCTGGAGCGCCTGCATCTACGGGAGAATACCATCGTCGTCTTTTGTGCCGACCACGGCGACTTTGCCGGGGAGCACTGCATGGGGCAAAAGGGTGGCGTCTTTTACGACTGTCTGACCCACATCCCCATGATCGTCTCCTATCCCGACCACATCCCCGAGGGCGAAGTCGAGCAGGGCATGGTCAACCTCATCGACGTGGTGCCCACCCTCTTTAGCCTGCAGGGCATCTCCATACCACGCTGCATGCAGGGCGAACCACTGCCCACGGTGACGGACACCATGCCGCGGGACACCGCCTTCTCCGAGTATGGGGCCGGTGGGCCGCCGTTCACCATGGAGGATCTGCGCGACCTGCCGCAGCCCTATGGCCGATACGCCCTCATGCAGTCACTGCGCTGGCGCGAGGCCGAGGGGCGACGCAAGATGGTGCGCACCCGCGACTGGAAGTATGTCCACGATCCCATGGGGGACAGGGACGAACTGTACGACCTGGTGAACGATCCCTGGGAGCTGACCAACGTGATCGACGATCCCACCCATGATCTCGTGGTGCGCGATCTGCAGGCCAGGCTGGCCGACTGGAGCATCATGACCGAGGACGGCCACTGTGTCCCCCTCCCAGAAAAAAAGTACTACAATCTTCCCTGGGAGCAATAGATCTATGACGGGTGGACCGTCGCCAGCGTGGAGCGATCATCAGTGAAAGGAGAAAGTGAGATGCCCGCCCCTTTGACAGATAAGAATCTGGCCGCCGTCTCTCGACTGCCCAAGGGCAAGACGGCACACCGCCTCTTTTTCTTTCGCGAGGAACTGCCGCCCGGCGCGCATAACGTCCATCACGCCTATGCGCCGGTGGAGAAGGTACCCGTCACCTTTGACGGGTGGGACGAGAAGCAGGGTTCCCTGGCTTCTTTTGCCTCCAGCATAGTGGCCCTCGAGGACGGCTACCGGCTTTATGCCACCGTGAGATCGCGGGATCGGGAGCGCTGCGGGATCCGCGCCTGGGATTCGTCGGACGGCTTGCATTGGGAGCCGACGTCGATGGCGCCCGAGGCCGCCGATGGGGTTATAAACCGGGTGCCTATCAGCGGGCTGCCCGAGGGTAGCGATTTCATCGCCCAGCCCCAGATCGTTCCCCTACGCGACGGGCGCTGGCGCATGTACTTTTGGAAGCACGGCGGCGGGCACCTCCGCTACACGGTGGCCGAGAGCGAGGACGGCTTGCGCTGGAGCGTGCCCGACTTTGAGCGTCCCGTCCTGTACCATCCCAGCGAGGGAGGGCTGTGGCGTTGGGCCCAGGGATTGGCGCCCCACACCGATATGGACGAGATCACCCTGTCGAAGGACGAGATCCTGGAGCACAAGCGCCTGGCGTCCAACGACGCCACCTACGTCTACTATAACGACGCCCTGGATCGCTACGAATGTTACTCGGTGTGGCTGCATCCGGCCATCCCCGAGCGGCGGGTGGACGTGGACAATGCGCCGGGGGTGCATCGCACCCTGCATCGGCGACACAGCGAGGACGGCCTCCACTGGAGCGACCCGGAGATGATCATGATTCCCGACCAACGGGATCCATGGGACCTCCAGTTCTACTATCTGGCGGTGCAGTGGCATCTGGACTGGCTCATCGGCAGCGTCGGTCACTATCGCGTCGAGGCGGGACAGCAGACGCAGGACCAGTCCCTGTGCTTCTCCCGCGACGGCAAGGGCTGGGAGCGTCCCCTGCGGGGCGGATTCATCCCCCGCCCACCCCGGGAGTCAGGAGCCACGGACAGCATGGGCATCTATGGCCCCAACACGTGGATCGATCTGGGCGATCGCTGGCTGATCCTCTACACGGGCACCCCGGACGCCCATAACGAGGGGGGCAAACGCTCACAGACCATGGGGGCGACGTGCGCCAAGAACCGCTTTGTGGGGCTGGCGGCGGATGCCGTGCGGGGCGGGTTCATGACGGAGCCCTTTGTGGCGACCAGGCCCCAGATCATGCTGGACGCGGATATCGATGGGTGGCTGCGCGCCGAGCTGTGCGACGGTTTCGGACGCAAGATGGATGATCATCATCTGATGGACGCCGTTCCTATACAAGGGAACGAGGAACACCACGTGCTGCGCTGGAAGGATCAGCCGACGGATCTACACCGCTACGAGTGTGTGCGCCTGCGTTTCGAATTCTGCGAGGGGACGGTCTACGGCGTCGATTTTTAGCGATGGAAGTGCACACAAATATTGTAGATCATCAGTCATTGCTCTTCCGCGCAGGTGGCTGAGCCGATAGGCCCCACGAGCTGGGTTTAGACGGCGAAAGCCAGAGGACGAACGTCCCGAACATGCTCGGTCTGAAGCCCAACGCAAAGGCGCTTCGCGCCGAGCGTCGACCTGCGTCGACGCATCTGGGCGGCATCCACACTTTTGCGCTGTGGCACATTTGCGATAGAATCGAGTGCGATGTCGCGAGACCCTGAGGAAAGCGCATGCTCACCTACCGAGAGGCCCTGAAAAAGATCTTTGAGCGCATGAACTTTGAGCGGGGGAAGCGCCCGCCCTATGCCGCGCGTACCTGGCGCCTCTCTCGCGTGGAGGCCCTGCTCGCCGACCTTGGGAATCCCCACCACGCCTTTGACAGCGTGCATATCGCGGGCACCAAGGGTAAGGGATCTACCACGGCCATGATCGAGTCCATCCTGCGCCAGGCGGGCTATCACACGGGCATGTATACGTCACCCCATCTGCACACCTTTCGGGAGCGCATTCGCCTGGACGGCGAACTGATCCCCGAGGAGGACGTGATCGCGGGGATGGAACGGATGACTCCCATCCTGGACAATCGCCCCGAGGTCACCGTCTTTGAGATCATCACCGCCCTGGCGTTCTGGTACTATGCTCAAGAGGAGATCGAAATCGGCGTCATCGAGGTGGGCCTGGGGGGACGACTGGACGCCACCAACGTGCTCAGCCCCCTGGTCTCGATCATCACCTCCATCAGCAAGGATCACGTCAAGGTATTGGGGGACACCCTAGAGGCCATCGCAGGGGAGAAGGCGGGCATCGTCAAGGAGGGCACGCCCGTGGTCACCGCGCCGCAGCGACCAGAGGCCATGGGGGTCATCGAGGCGGTCTGTGAGGAGCGCAACGCCCCGCTGGTGGTCGTGGGGCGCGACTGGCGCTGGCGATCCCTGGGCATGGAGGATACGGGGCAGCGCATGCACATCTACCACGCCGGCCACGAGGAAAGGCCCGAATACGAGAGGCTCAAAATCCCCCTCCTGGGACCATATCAGTTGGAGAACGCCTGCAACGCCGTGGCCGCCGTGGAACTACTCAAGGAAAAGAGCTGGGACATCGATCAGGAGGCCGTGCGGCGGGGATTGGCCGACGTATGCTGGCCCGGGCGCATGGAGATCCTGGGCGAAAAGCCCCTCCTCATCGTCGATGGGGCCCATAACCGTTATTCTGCAGAACGCCTGCTGGAGGCTGTTACCTCCTTTGCCTCCTATCGGAAGCTCCATCTCATCTTTGGCGCGGGGAAGACGCATCTGCCGCAAAAACTTTTTGCCGTTCTGGCCCCCGTCAGTGACAATGTCTATGTGACACAGGCCCAGCATCCCCACGCGACAAGCAGCCAGACGTTACAGGAGATGGCCCGCGACCTGGGCCAAGAGGTCGCAGCGACGGAAACGGTAGAGGAGGCCCTCGACCGGGCCCTCCAGGAAGCGAACGCAAGCGATCTCGTGCTGGCCACAGGATCACTCTTTGTGGTAGCAGAGGCCCGTCGGGCGTGGGCCAAACGGCAAGGCTTGCCGCCCTTACCCAGCGACCCACCAGGTATCTATGACTGAAAGAGACACAAGGCGCTGCCTAGCACATTTCTGCAAGGGAGCGTGGTTGATTTCGTAGAGACACAAGATCTTGCGTCTCTACCATTCAGTGAGGGGAGCAGCGGGATCGCTGCTCCCCTCGATATTCTTTATTCCTCCGAAACCTCTGGCAGGGTATCCAACGCCTTCTGGATCTCCTCTTGCGGATAGCGATAATCCTCCAACTTGCCCTCGAAATAGTCCTGATAAGCGGCCATGTCCACATGTCCATGTCCACTGTGTGCCAGGAGGATCACCTTTTCCTCGCCCGTCTCCTTGCACTTGAGGGCCTCGTCGATGGCTGCCCGAACGGCGTGGTTCGTCTCCGGCGCGCTGATGATGCCCTCGGTGCGGGCAAAGGTCACGCCGGCCTCAAAGGTAGCCAACTGAGGCGTGGCCCGCGCCTCCACCAATCCCAGATCGTGCAGATGGGATATGATGGGCGCCATACCATGGTACCGCAGGCCACCTGCGTGGATGGGAGGCGGGATGAACTCGTGTCCCAGCGTATGCATCTTGAGCAGGGGCGTCAGGCCCGCCTCATCACCATAGTCGTAGGTGTAGGGTCCCCTGGTCACGCGAGGGCAACTCGCGGCCTCCACGTTGAGGATACGCAGGTCCGGCTTTTTCCCCTCGATCTTGTCCCTGAGGAAAGGGAGGAACATGCCAGCAAAGTTGGATCCTCCGCCGATACAACCCACGATGATGTCGGGATAGATGCCCATCTTTTCAAACAACGTCTTTGTCTCCAGGCCGTTCACGGTCTGATGCAACAGGACGTGATTGAGCACGCTGCCCAGGGAGTAGTGTACGTCATCGCTGGCCATGGCGTCCTCCACGGCCTCGCTGATGGCCAATCCCAGGCTGCCGGGGCAATCGGGATCTCGTTCCAGCATACGGCGCCCTGCCTCGGTGTCGGGACTGGGGCTGGGGACACACTCGGCGCCCCAGGTCTCCATCATGACACGACGATAGGGCTTTTGATTGTAGCTGACCCTGACCATATAGACCTTGACGTCCACGTCAAAGCAGGCGCCGGCGAAAGCCAGAGCGCTTCCCCACTGTCCTGCTCCCGTCTCGGTGGTGATGCGCTCTATGCCCTCCTGCTGATTATAATAGGCCTGGGCCACAGAGGTGTTGGGCTTGTGGCTTCCAGGAGGGCTCGTGCCTTCGTACTTGTAAAAAATCTTGGCCGGTGTATCCAACTCCTCCTCCAACTTGTGGGCCCGGAAGAGGGTGGTGGGCCTCCACAGCCGATACACGTCGCGCACTGCCCCGGGAATCTCGATCCATCGGTCCCTGCTCACCTCCTGCATGATCAATTCCATGGGAAAGAGAGGAGCCAGATCATCCGGCGTCAAAGGTTTCCCCGTGGCCGGATGAAGGGCCGGTGGAAGGGGCTCAGGCAGATCCGCCTGAATATTGTACCAATGTGTGGGCATCTCTTCCTCATCGAGCACGAACTTGGTTCTCTTTTCCTCATCCATTGCCATCTCCTTTTCTACACAGTACACTCAAATACCGGTGCTTCGAATCCGCCATGGGCGGTGCATCAAAAGTCTCCCCGCCATCGACGGATCGATGTAAGGGATCATCCCTCCATACGCCTTCTCCTTATCTCACGAGCGTCCCTGACCTGTATATTCCCTATCCACAGAACGGAAGCGACGAACCTCAGAACTAAGAAAGCCTCCGTCCCCAAGGGACGGAGGCCCATGCTTCCGTGGTACCACCCCAATTAGACCGACGCCTGAAAGCAAAAACCGCCCGTAAAAGCGGAAAAAGCTGCAGGCCAGTCTCACTCTGCAGATACGAGATAAACGTCCACCGTGGACGCTATTTGATGCTTCTGCATGTCAATAACGATTTTGCTATCTTGTGTCCACCACAATGATGTGATCACACAAGATATCAAATAAGGCCATACAAAAGTATCAAACCCATATCCTCTGCCCTGATAACGGTGGCGATGCCGTCATGAGCTAGTCAGCCAACACCTTTCGCCCAAGCAGCTCCCGGGTCCATTCTCTACCAGGCCACGGTACCGGGCTCTCACCTTTTGATACTTTTGTATGTCAATAACGATTTTTCTATCTTGTATGTCAACAACAATGATGTGATCATACAAGATATCAAACAAGGTCACACAAAAGTATCAAATTCCCGACTCTCTGAACCGCACCTTGACAGATACTATTCCCGATCGACGCCTTTGAAAATCGATTGTGCCGCCATTATAGTAGGCAGCCGCGAGGATGTCAACTTTGAAGGACAGATTGGCGATGCGCCCTCTGCTATGGAGAATCCGGCCATAGATCATCAAAGACCTGGGCCAGGGCCACGAGGGCCAGCGAGTGACGCAGTCTGCCCGCCTCTATCTCCTGAGTGAGCTCCTCCAGGGACATCTCTCCCACACAGATATCCTCGCCCACGTCCAGGGTCGGTTGATCCACCTGTGACGCATCCACGGCCAACCAGTTGTGACACGCATTGTCCATAAAGGCGGGGTTGGGCTCCACATAGCCCAGATACTTCCACTCTCGGGCAGCATATCCCGTCTCCTCGCGCAGTTCCCGGATGGCGGCCTCTTTGGGCGTCTCGCCGGCCTCCACGATACCGGCGGGGATCTCGACGGTCATCTGACGCGTGCCAAAGCGATACTGACGCACCACAACCACCTTCTCCCGAGGGGTGAGGGCCACCACGTTGACCCAGTCGTCGGCCTCCAAAATCACCGCTTTCATAGTGTGGCCGTTGCGCGGGTTTTGCACCCGGTCGAATCGCACCTGAAAGAGGGGAAGGGCAGGGCCCCGCTCCGAATGGGTTACTTTCCAGGGTTTCTGTTCATCTTCCCTCATCTATCCATCGCTTTCTGCTTGATCAGAAGACAACACAACTCCCTACATGCCTCTCAGGACCCAAAACAAGAGTGTTCGTCCATCTCTCGATCCTTGCTCCAATATTTCTCCCTGCACTTTGGAGGAAGATCCTCAAGGGACGGCCGCGGCTGATAGAGCAGACCGCTTATATAGTTCGTTCCCCAGGCCACAAGGGCTAACAGGGTGGCCACGCTTATCAAAAATCCCAAGTACACGTACCAGGGGCGTTGATAACGAAAAGTTACACGATGCACGCCCGGCTCCAGCCAAACGCCCAGGAGAGCCCAATTGCTCCGCAGCACCTCGCGCGGCACGTCATCTACCCACACGCGCCAATGGGGATACCACGACTCGGCGATGGTCAATACGCCGGCCCGGGGAGTCTGCACCTGCAGTTGAATTTCATGATATCCCTGCCGCTCGCTCCAAACGGACACCTCCCCCCGCCGCGCCTCCTCAAGGGAATTCAGATCCTCCGTGGTCACCACGGCGCCCTTGAAATCGGTCAGGGGCTCGACGTCCTCTCTGGTGGTGGCATCGTCATCGACGAGGAGATAATCATAGCGCGCCAATTCCGCCGCAGCCCCCGCCTCACCCTCGGCAGGGAGCGGATCGCAATCGTAGCAATCCGCGGAGACCATGGCGATATCCCGCCACACGAACGCGGGCAGGGCCTTGAGAGGAGAATAAGGATCGAGGGTGGCATCAAAAGCCACCATATCGTAGAACTGGGCATAAGCGCCCATCCGCGTATTCTCCCAGATCTGCACATCGCCGGAACCAAAGACCAGTTCATAGTCCGTCAACTGCTCCCGTATCTCCTCTGCTCTCTCGTCCCCCTCACGCAACATCACATAGCGCACATGATGAAGCTGCAGGCTGGTGCGGATATCCGTCCAGCGGTTCTGTTGCCACGTGTAGAGGGGGGCCCCGTTATCGTAATATCCACCATAGCGCAGTCGCGGAACCTCAAGGAGGGAACAGGTGCGCACATGAACATCCTCTGCCGATCCGCCGCCCTCCCACAAGCGTCCCCGTCCCCGTTGTTCCCCAAGCCAGGCATAGGCCTCCTGTTCATCGGCGCTGAAATAGGCGTCCGTGACACGATAGGCCGCCGCCGAGGGCCAAAAGTCCGCCGTAATCAGGAGCATGAGGATCACCATCACGGCCAGGGAAAGCCATGGACCACGAACGCGCCTGTGTCGCAAAAGCCATTGTGTGCCATAGCCGACGAGGACACAGCAAAAGAACACACTTGGAAGAATATAGGAAAAGGGAGTCAGCCGTCCCACGAGGGGAAGACGAGATAGTCCCACAACGAGGGTGGGCCCCGTGGAAAAGAGCAGGGCCAGGAAGACTCCCACCAGGGCACACCTCACCGCAAAATGATGATGCCCCGTGCCCACACCCAGGATGGCCAATCCCATGGCCACAAAGCCCGGATACCAGGAGACACTCCAAAAGCTATAAGCGAGGGCGGGCAGATACCTCAGGCGCAGGGGAAAGTGCAGACGCCGCGCGGTGGCATACAGCACCAGGCGGGGCGTCACAGAATATTCGGCCAGCACCGCACTGGACACGACATCCCGCGTGACGTGCTTCATGTGAAGGCCCACATGCTGGATTTCGAAAAGGGCAGGCAGGACATAGAAGCTCGACAGGCCTATCGCCACCGCCCCGACCAGGGCCGCGCCTTCGAGAGCGCCACGCCAGCCCTGGTCTCCTCGATATATCTCTCGCCCCCGGCAGGCCAGAAAATAGAGAACCACAAAGGGAGCGATGATGACGGTGTATTCCCTGCTTATAAGGGGCAAACAGGCGACGAGGATCCCCGTCAACAACAGATGGTGGATACGGCGAGCCCCCCGCGTCCTACTCAACTCGATGGTCCAAAATATCAGAGGAAGAAGCAGCCAGATCAGGGCGTGAATCCAGGTCTCAACCCCCACGTGGTTATGATAGGGAAAGGCAACATAGGCAACCGCTGCCACGAGGGCCCCTCGCCAGTCGTCCAAAAGGTGTTGTAGATAACCGAACATGATCAGGCCCGATCCCACCAGTACTAGGTAGAAAAAGAGCACCTGTACCGTCTGCAGCGACATCTGTCCCCATACCGAAAGGGCCGCTAACATATAATACAGGGGATAGGAAAGGAAACGTAGCCAGGGGAACCCCGAAAACCAATAGGGATTCCACTCGCTGAGCAACTGGCCTCCCAATAGTTCCTGCTTGAACATCCAGACGATGGTAAGTTCGGGCAGTACCTCTTTACGACTGGAGACAGGCAACCCCTCGCCAAATAACCACGTGCGCATCAAGAGGGTGCTCAAGCCCACTATGACCCCAGAGGTCATAAGCCAGGCTATCCATTTCCTGTGTGAGGTGCGTTCAGACACCCTGTTCCCCCACCATCTCCTCGTGCGCGTCAACCAATAGCGAGCGCAGATTCCAGTTCATACGATGCCCCTGGATTGTGCTGTACGGGAAAACCATCCCAACGCATCTATGCGGACACTGGCAATGGCCATGTAACAAAGGGCACTCCTTTCATCGAAACAAAAAGTGCCCTTGCGTACGAGACGGACATTGGATCATCACTCAGGAAAGCAGCGCCAATACGACTCCACCCGCCATGACCGAGGCGATCTGTCCCGAGGTGTTGGAGCCCATGGCGTGCATCAGCAAAAAGTTCGAATAGTCCTCCTCCTGTCCGATCTTTTGCACGACCCGCGCGGACATGGGAAAGGCCGAGATGCCACATCCACCCAACAGGGGATTTATCCTGTATCCGGAGAGGAGGCTCACCAATTTCCCAAAGAGCACTCCCGCTGCCGTATCGAGGATAAAGGCCACCAGCCCCATCACCAGGATGAGTATCGTATCCAGCTTGAGGAACTTTTCTGCCACCATGGTAGAGCCGATGGTGATCCCCAAAAAGGTGGTGACGATGTTGGTGATCTCGTTCTGCGCCGCCTGATTGATGCGCTCCACCACCGCCGCCTCGCGCACCAGATTGCCGAACATGAGCATGCCGATCAGGGCGGTGGACTCGGGAGCAATGACGCCGCAAACCAGAGTGACGACGAGGGGAAAGAGGATGCGTGTCGTCTTGGAGACGGGGCGCGACGTATAAGCCATCTTGATACGGCGCTCACGACGGGTCGTCAAAAGCCTCATGACCGGCGGCTGGATGATAGGCACGAGGGACATATAAGAGTATGCGGCCACGGTGATGGGCCCCACCAGCTCTGGCGCCAGCTCGGCGGCCACAAAGATCGACGTGGGGCCATCTGCAGCACCGATGATGCCGATGGAAGCGGACTGATTGATGCTAAAGCCGAACAATGTGGCCAACAGCAACGTACCAAAGATCCCAAACTGTGCCGCCGCACCAAAAAGCACCAGCTTGGGATTCTCTAGCAGGGGGCCAAAGTCGGTCATGGCCCCGATGCCGATAAAGACCAGACTGGGAAAAAGCTCGTTCTCGATACCAATTCCATAGAGAAGGCCCAAAAGTCCATCGCTCTCGAGCAATCCCGTACCAGGGATATTGGCCAGGATACATCCCAGCCCGATGGGCAAAAGTAAAAGGGGCTCATACCGCTTCCGGATGGCCAGCCAGATCAATAGCCCTCCGACGCTCATCATGACGATACGCCCCACAGTCAGACCATAAAAACCTTTCAAAAGATTGTCCAGAGCTAATATGTCCATGTTTTGACGCCCCCCTACTCTATGGAGACCAAGGGGTCGTCATTAGTCACGTTATCACCCTCACGAACATGAATCGCTTGCACCGTGCCCGAGGCCGTAGCGCTGACGGACATCTCCATCTTCATGGCCTCCAATGTACATACGGTATCTCCCTCAGATACGCTATCTCCCACCTCAACGACTACCGAGAGCACCTTACCAGGCATAGGAGAAGCCACCACATTACCCGTCGGCTCGCCCACCGGCGCCGCCTCCGGTTCGGGTTCCGGCTCCGGCTCGGCTTCCGGTGCCGCCTCTGACGCGGGGGCTTTTTCCTCCACAGCAGCGGGAGCCTCCTCCTCGACCTCGGTCACCTCGAAAGCCACCGTCCTGGGCTCTCCGTTCACCACGACAGCCACAGGCGAAGTGGAGACATCCCCCACCTCGACGATGAACTCTTGATCCTCGATGGTAATCTTGTATCTAGTCACCGACCCCTCCATCTATCGCATAGCCGTCAAACGGGCCTGGCCACGCCAGGCACCCGAATCGACAGCGATATCGTTCACCATTATCACCTCTGCTGAAAGCACTTTTTCGTCCTCGGCACCCTTCCGTGCCTCCTGCAAGGCGAGGGCCACAGCGATGGCCGCAGCCTCATCCGCCAGATCCACAGTTACCTCCTGGCCGGCGCCTCGAAGGTCGGGTGCCATCTCTTCCACAGCGGTCACTCTACTTACCTCCTCTTGCGTCTCTTCTTCGCAAGGCCTAAAAAGTCGATCTAAAGAAAAGATGAGAGCCATCACCACGAGCAGGGTCAAGAAGACCAACCCCATCCCCAGTCCCGTGATGAGCAGGCCCTGATTGAAATTCTCCATCACAGTCACACGATTCTCCTTTGAATAGTCTATCCGGCTGGATTAAATAGAGACGAACCATCATCGCCGCATACGGTGTGACAGTTTCCATAACGAGTAATTGGGCTTAGGACGGGCCGGCCGCTGGGTGACCACGCCGGTCTTGGCCGGGGCCGCCGCCTCTTTAGTTTTCTCCTCTGACTCCCCGGAAAAGATCCTTGGATCCTCGATGGGCAGCGTCTCGCCCGCCTCACGCAACTCGAAGAATTCGCGCGCCGGCTGGGGAAAGAGGGCGTAGGAAAGCACATCTTCCTCATTCCGCGCCAGATCGCCGATCTCCTTGCGCGCCTTTTCAAAGCCGGGCTCCAGTAGATCTGCCGGCCGGCAGGTGATGGGTTCCTCGTCGCCCAGAGCCTTCTCCATCAGGTCCGTATCGATGGGCGCGGGCGGTCGCCCATACAGGCCCCTGCAATAATCCCGCACCTCCTGCGGAATCACCTTGTAACGCTCGCCCATCAGGACGTTCATCACGGCCTGAGTGCCCACGATCTGACTGGAGGGCGTCACCAAGGGCGGATAGCCCAAATCGCGGCGCGTGCGCGGCAATTCCTCCAGCACATCCTCCCAACGATCCTCAGCTCCCTGCTCGCGCAACTGGTTGACCAGGTTGGAGAGCATCCCCCCCGGTATCTGATAGAGCAACACGCGGATATCGGCGACATCCAATCCACTCTCGAACCTGGGCAGATGCTCCTCCCGGATATCGCGGAAATAGCCCGCAATATCGGTGAGTTGCTCCAGATCGAGCCCCGTATCCCGCTCCGTATCCTGGAAGGTGGCCACGATGGACTCGGTGGGCGGCTGGGCCGTACCCCCCGCGATGGAGGAGATGGCCGTATCCACCACGTCTACTCCCGCCTCTGCCGCCTTGACCAGGGCAGCCATGGCAAAACCGCTGGTGTTATGGGTATGATACTGCACCGGCAGGCCCACCTCTTCCTTCAAACGTTTCACCAGTTCATAGGCCACATAGGGGGTGCAGAGGGCGGCCATATCCTTGACGCAGATCGAATCGGCGCCCATCTCCTCGAGTTCTTGGGCCAGTTCGACAAAGGTATCGTTATCGTGCACGGGGCTCAATGTATAGCAGATGGAGCCCTGCACGTGCCCACCATACTTTTTCACACACTCAAAAGCCCAGGACATGTTACGTGGATCGTTCAGGGCATCAAAGATACGAAAGATATCGATGCCATTCTTGACCGAGTGTTCCACAAACTTTTCTACGATATCATCGGGATAGTGGCGATAGCCCAGGATGTTCTGGCCGCGCAACAGCATCTGGAAATCGGTCGTGGGGATCCTCTCGCGTAACACGCGGATCCGTTCCCAGGGGTTCTCTTTCAGAAAGCGCAAGGCGGAATCAAAGGTGGCTCCCCCCCACATCTCCAGGGAGTGGTAGCCTACCTTTTCGAGTTCCTCGGCGATGGGAAGCATGCTTCCCGTGGACATCCGCGTTGCCAGAAGGGATTGGTGGGCATCGCGCAAAATGGTGTCCGTGATTTTCAATGACTCAGTAGTCATGCTGCTCCTCGCTATCAATCTATAATGGCAGGTTGCCATGTTTCTTGGGTGGATTTTCGTCGCGCTTGTTGTACAGCATCTGCAGGCCGTTTATCAATACCGCCCGCGTCTGGCTGGGCTCGATGACGGCGTCCACGTAACCATACGAGGCGGCCAGATAGGGATTGGCGAATTTATCCTTGTATTCTTCGATGAGCTCCTCGCGGAGAGCGTCAGCGTTCTCTGCCGCCTCCAGTTGCCTGCGATACATGATGTTGACGGCGCCCTCGGCGCCCATGACGGCCAATTCGGCGCCGGGCCAGGCCACGTTCAGATCGCCGCGAATGTGCTTAGAACTCATGACGATATAGGCCCCGCCATAGGCCTTGCGCATGATGACGGTCAGCTTGGGCACCGTCGCCTCACAGTAGGCATAGATCAGCTTGGCCCCATGGCGTATGATACCCCCATGCTCCTGGTCCACGCCGGGCATGAAACCGGGCACATCCTCAAAGGTGACGATGGGCACGTTAAAGGCATCACAGAAACGCACGAAACGTGCGGCCTTGTCCGAGGCGTCGATATCCAGCGTGCCGGCCTTTACCTGTGGCTGATTGGCCACCACGCCCACCGCCATGCCGTCCAGGCGCGCGAAACCGATGACCATATTCTGTGCCGCGTGCTTTTGCACCTCGAAAAAACTTTTCTTATCGACGACGCGGGTGATAACCTCCTTGACGTCATAGGGGGCATTGGGTGCCTCGGGAACGAGGGTATCGAGTTCCTCATCGGCCCGCGCGGGATCGTCCTGCGTCGCAACAGAGGGGGGATCCTCCATATTGTTCTGAGGCAAATAGGACAGCAACTCCCGCACCCTGGCCAGACATTCCTCCTCGTCGTCGGCCGCAAAGTGTGCCACGCCACTCACGCTGTTATGGGTCATGGCGCCTCCCAACTCCTCGAAGGTGACCTCCTCGTGGGTCACCGCCTCGATGACCTTGGGTCCCGTGATGAACATATGGCTCGTGTCCTTGACCATAAAGATAAAGTCGGTGATGGCCGGAGAATAGACGGCGCCACCGGCGCAGGGGCCCATGATCACCGAGATCTGGGGAATCACGCCGGAGGCCATGGTATTGTTTAAAAAGATCTCTGCATAGCCCGCCAGGGCGCGGATGCCCTCCTGAATACGGGCGCCCCCCGAATCGTTGATGCCGATGACGGGGGCCCCATTCTCCATGGCCAGTTCCTGCACCTTGCAGATCTTGGAGGCATGGGCCCGACCGAGGGACCCACCCATCACCGTAAAATCCTGAGCATAGACGTATACCAGTCGTCCATCTATGGTGCCATAGCCCGTCACCACACCATCGCCCAGAGTCACCCGCTCATCCATTCCGAAATCACTGACGTGATGGGTAACCAGGGCGTCGAGTTCCTGAAAACTGCCCTCATCCAAAAGCTCGTCCAGGCGCTCTCGCGCCGTCAGTTTACCCTTTTCGTGCTGTCGCTCTATGGCCTCAGGGCCTCCGCCCAATTTGGATTCCTTTTTCATACGCCGCAGTTCCTGGAACTTTTTCTCGGGAGCCATTGCCTCTCCTTTATCGATGTTAATTATCACTTTCTACGCTATTGACTTCTAAAGGGATCCCCGCCTCGCGTAGCATATCGCGCGCCAGTTCATCGGGATACGTACTATCACACACAATTCGTTCAATCCCCGCATTGATGATCATCTTGGCACAGGTGATGCAGGGTTGATGCGTCACATAGATCGTCCCGCCTTTGGTAGATACGCCGTGGAGAGCCGCCTGAATGATGGCGTTCTGTTCCGCGTGAAGGCCGCGACATATCTCCTGCCGCCGCCCGGAAGGGATGCCCATCTGCTCGCGAAGGCATCCCACCACGTCGCAGTGCTCCAATCCACTGGGCGCACCATTGTATCCTGTGGCCAGTATATGTTTATCCCGCACGATCACCGAGCCCACGTGGCGCCGCAAACAGGTGGAACGCGTCGCCACCTGGTGGGCCAACTCCATAAAATATTCGTCCCAGGAGGGTCTCATCGTTATAACACCAATTCCTCAAAGGCCGATGCGGTCACGGGCATGACCTGATGATAGATATCCAACACCTTTTCGGCATACTGTCGATGTTCCCATTGGGCGGCCTCGTCCAGCCGCTTATTGAGCCAGTTCATCATGGACCAGGCGTTCACCGTCCAGATAAACTCGGTATAGACGGCCATACCCAGGACGCCCCGCGCCCTCTCCCGTTTCCATCCCGCTTCCACGAGTTCCTCATAGAGATCAAAGGCCTTTTCCATCTGCTGCACATAGGCATCACGGTGGGGCAGATCCTCTTGGGGCACATAATACTCTCGATCGGCCGCGCAGTAGCGGAGACTCTTTTCGTTGTAACTGCAAATCCTGTGACGCATCCACTGCCGGGCCACAAAAAGGGGACATTTGACGCCAAAGCGAAAGACGGAATGCTCAAAGACAGTGTTGTGCTTGGGATCGCTGCCCATGAGGCGACGAATAAGACGTACGTTGGCCTCTGGGGAACGGGCTTCCGACTGATAACAGATACGCGCACCACGTATCACGGCCCTGTCGCCTCCCATAAACTCCTCTAACTGCACCCATCCCCTGTCCAGGACGGTCTTATGAATGGGAAGATCGATCTGGGGAATATCCTCAACGATAAAGGTAGAGTTAGAGGTCCCTAACTTTTGCTCATCCTCCGACTCTACCTCTTCTGAAATATCTCGCTCGCTCATAGCGATCTCCTAATAGATAACGATTCATCATGTATACATGCCACCCCCGATGGAGGAACCCAGTCAGGCCCATTTTAGCAGAAAGGCCGCCATTTGACCAACCAAGCCCTACTAAGAAATAGCGTTCGTCATCGCCCTCAGTCCTGCCCAAAGGGCTCTCCCAATACTGCCGGCGGTCCTCCACGCAGCAGAGGGGCCAAATGTGGTCGCGTCCTGGCAAGAAGGTAGAGCAGCAGACGGCTCAAATTACCGCTGACGAGCAACAGGGCCACGATCATGAGGGCAAAGGCCACCCCGACCCCGATCAGCATGGCCACCAAGGCGAAGCAGATGGGAATCAGGCTCGCGCGCGTGTTCCCCAGAGAGCTCCCGTCGACTTGAGCGCGGACCTAAAAAGAGGCCATCGCCATACCCCAGACAAAAGTTCTCTAGGACGGTCAGCGAGGGAATATCCAGGAGATCCTGATGCAGCATGCCGATACCCCTGGCGATGGCCTCGGCAGGAGAAGAGAATCGTACCTCACATCCATCGACAAGGACACTTTCCGCATCGGGAGTCAGATAGCCGGAAAGGATTTGCATCAGGGTGGTCTCGCCGGCCCCGTTCTCTCCCAACAGTCCCTGGATCGTCCCACTTTTCCCCATCAAAGAGATGCCGTTATTGGCATGGACGGAACCAAAATATTCTCTGATATCGACGAGTTCGACCTTCATCCCCCGTGATCCCCAAAGGTGTAAAAAGGGGCGCCATGCATGATGCCCCTTCCCATTTTCAGACAACTAGGAACTAGCACCCTCCATACCACGCAAGAGTTGTGGCAGATACCAGATCTCCTCTTCCGTGGCCTCTTCGCCAGGCTCGAGATATTGTGTGCCATCCTGAAGATAGAGGGGGCCCTCGAACAGTTTGACGTCACCGCTACCCAGATCCGAGATATACTCCTCAAGTCTAGCCTGATCCTCTTCGGCCAGCGCCGGGCCGAACTTGTAGCCCACCGTCGTCTTGTCGCGGTCGTTGATGTCCGGCCAGTAAGGCTCGCCCCATTGCCAATCGTGCTCCCACTCGTCATTGCGCGCATCCTGGACGTATCGCACGTATGCGGGTCCCCAGTTGAAATAGGGCACCCCCAGACAAACCTCGGGCTTGACCTCACAGGCCCCTATATGATCATAGGGAACGGCCCAGACCTCCTCTCCCCGCTCGTAACGTTCACCGGCCACGACGATGGCCTCCGTGGTATCGATTCCCGAAATCAGCACGTCCGCGCCCGAGTTGATCATATCGCTGGACACCTTGGTGGGATCCAGGGTAACGTCGGGGATGTTGAACCAGTAACCAATCCAGTTGACGGTGAAACGCAGATCATCGGGGTCGCCACCCCGGTATCGCTCGTAACAATCACGGCACCCCAGATAGGCGGCAGCAGCCAGGCGACGGGTCTCATCGTTGATGAGGGGGCCAAGGTAACCGACGGCATCGGTCTCTGTCTTGAGGGCTGCAGCACAGCCCGCCACAGCCTTCATATAGTACATCTTGCCCATAAAATTGCGCACGCTTCTGGGAGCCTTGCCCGTTTTCACGTGATCCCCCGAGATATGAACGAACTTGATATTCGGGTACTTGGCCGCCACCTCATCGGTTGCGGCAGCAAAATCGTCGGAGGTAGCAAAGATGAGCTCGGCCCCCTGGGAGACCATGTCATCGACCACCTGTTCCAACGTCGTCCCCTCCCGGTCGGACGGATTGAGTTTATCCCGATAGACCATCTTTGTGTTGCGAACACTCTCCTCCACATACTTGCCCGCCTCATAGTGGGCCTCGCTCGAACCGTGATCGTTGGGCCCCACAAGAATGACGCCAAAGACGAATTCCTCGCCTCCCCCCATAATCCTTTCACAACCGGTGACAAGCAACCCAGCCACGATCAGAGCGACTATTACAATCCAGAGCCCTCTTCTACGCATATCGACTCGCCCTCCCATCTATAGGGCCTAGCAAAGATAGATACAGGATTTGCCAAGCGCGGTACACACAGTTATCGACCGCATGCGCCTCTCTGATACACGATCGCTAACAACACCATCCTGGCACACAAGACATGGACCGTCTGGCCTTTACCTTTGACCATCAAGCGTCCATATCCCGCCTCAACTGTTGGCCCAGGAGGCCATGCGGCCGGCATCGCCCTGCCAGAGACGGTCCTCCGCCCAGGGAAGGGCTCTGGGCGTTCCCTCCACTTCCAGTGCGATCACAGTATCCCGTGGATCGGGAGGCAGGGTGGGTAGATTCTTCAAGTGGATATGCTCATCCTCCTGCACAAAATTGATGGGCCAATCATCGGCCACAAAACGCGCGCTGCGCACCGGATTGGCGAGTCCCGACAGATGGAGTGTGTGCCCGGGCCAGTACAACACGTGCAGATAGATGGTAGAGTCGACCACGGTCATACGCCCGATAGAGATGCACTCGCATACGCCAGGTTTCGACCCATAAATGGCCTCGCCATTGATCTCCAGCCAATCGCCCACCTCTCGCACCAGATCGATAAAGCGTTGAGGGAACGTGCCCTCGGCCTTGGGTCCCACGTTCAACAGCAGATTGCCACCCCCCTCGGCCACCTGAGCCAAAATGTGTATAACGCGCTCTGGCGTCTTCCACAATCGCTCACCGGCATGGTAGCCCCAGTGTCTCTCAACAGAGGTAATGCAGCTCTCCCAGGGGCGATCCGGCGCGGCGCCCAGGATACGCTGCTCGGGCGTATCAAAATCGCCGGGAAGACAGGCGCGGTCGTTGATCAGGATATGGGGTTGTAGCCCACGAATCGTGGAAAAGAGCTCCTCCGCACGCCACGCCTCGGCATCGTGGGGCCAGGAGCCATCGAACCACATGATATCCAGGGGGCCATAGTTGCTGCATAACTCTCTCACCTGGGTGTGGGTGTAATCGACAAATGTCTCAAATCCCTCGGGATCCTTTTGTGGTCCCTCAAAGTAGGCTGGCCACTGCCAGTCGGCCAACGAGTAGTAGAGCCCCACACGCAACCCAGCCTCGCGAAAGGCCTCCGCGTACTCGGCCACCAGATCCCGTCCGGCGCCCGTCTTTACGCTGGTGAAATCGGACACCTCGCTATCAAAGAGACAGAAACCGTCGTGGTGCTTGGCCGTCAACACAGCATAGCGCATACCTCCCTCTCTGGCCAGGGCAGCCCACGTCTGGGGATCATAGAGGGACGCCGTAAAATCCGCGGCCCGCTTACGGTACGCAGAGGGACGCAGATGTTCGCGAAAGAGCACCTGCTCTCCGCGCTCGTAGAGGGCATACATGCCCCAATGCACAAAGAGACCATAGCGCGCGTCCTCAAACCATCGCTGTCTTGGATCCAACATCACTTCCCCCCTATAAACTCGATCAGTAACACGCTCCCTCTGCTGCTACCATCTCTCATGGACCCTGCCCGATTGTAAGACCGTAAAAGCTACTCGTCAAAAGGGGCCCACACCAAGTTTTCCAAGCCATTCCATCTTTGCCCGTGCCAGCAGTTATGGTATACTGACCACGTTCGCGGCGGCACAAGTGCGAGAGGAGGAATGGCGTTGCACGCTATCGTCTGTATCAAATCCGTGCCCGACACGACCAAAGTGCGCTTTGATCCCGAGACGAACACGCTGAGACGCGACGAGGTCGAATCGATCATAAATCCCTTTGATACCTATGCCATAGAGGAGGCACTGCGTCTTCGGGAGACCCATGGCGGCAAGGTGACTGTACTCAGCATGGGCCCACCAAAAGCGGAAAAGGAACTCGAACAGGCCCTCGCCATGGGATGTGACAAAGCCGTGCTTCTCAGCGCCCGGGAATTCGCTGGTGCGGACACCTGGGCCACCGCCTACACCGTGGCCCACGGCATCCGCAGACTGGAAAACTATGACATCATTCTCTGCGGCAAGCAGGCCATGGACGGCGATACGGGCCAGGTGGGACCGGGGATAGCGAATCAGCTGGGCATTCCACAGCTTACCTACGTATTCCAGGTGCGCCAGGCGGATTTTCCCGGGGGAACCATCGAGGTGGTGCGCCTCCTTGAGGAGGGACGCGAAATAGTCACCAGCCCCATACCCGCCCTGTTGACGGTGGTCAAGGACATCAATCACCCCCGATATCCCACCCTCCGCCTCTTTCGCAGGGCGCGACGGACGGACATCCCCATCTGGGGCCCCAAAGACCTGCCCGATGTAAACGAGAATCTGTTGGGACTGGACGGCTCTCCCACACAGGTGGTCAAGATCTTTACCCCACCCAAACGTGACGGCAGGACAGAACTCTTTGAGGGAGAGACGGTAGAGGAAGCGGCAGAACGCCTCGCAGAAAAGTTGATCGAAGAAAGGGTGGTATAAGGGGGGACGGGCATGGCATTATTGATCATAGATGAAAAGGCCTGTATAGGGTGTGCAGCCTGCGTCGACGTCTGCCCGTTTGGTGCTCTGGCCCTCGTAGATGACGTGGCCGTCGCCAACGACAATTGTACAGCCTGTGGAGTCTGTATTCCCGAATGTCCCGTCGACGCCCTTGCCCTGCCCAAAAAGGAGCACGCAGGCACGCCGGATGTAGAAAGTTATAAGGGCGTGTGGGTGTGGATCGAACAATTTCGGAGCCAGGCACTGAGCATCTCTTGGGAGATGCTGGGCAAAGGGCGTGACCTGGCCGACCAGTTGGGAAGCACCTTGATCGCCTGTATCCTCGGCGAGGATGTAGAAAAAGTAGCTCAGGAGGCCATCGCCTATGGCGCCGACCGCGTCTTTCTCGCCGATGACCCCGTACTGCATACATATCGCACGGCGCCCTATGCGTGTGTTCTGATCGATCTGGTACGCAGACAAAAGCCAGCGATCTTTTTACTGGGCGCCAGTTCCCGAGGCCGCGATCTGGCCGGCTCCATGGCCACCACATTACACACGGGGCTCACCGCCGACTGTACGGGACTGGAGATCGAACCGGACACGGGCCTTTTGCGCCAGACACGTCCGGCATACGGTGGTAACATCATGGCCACCATCCTGACACCCCATCATCGCCCCCAGATGGCCACGGTGCGCCACCGCGTATTCGACGCGCCCAGGCCCGATCCCGAGCGCAGGGGACAGATCGTCCCCATTTCCGTGGAGATCGACGAGGAGGAGATCGAGACAAAGGTGCTCGATTTTGCCCTGCAGGAAAAAGACGTAAACATCGCCGACGCCGACATCATCGTCGCTGGTGGGCGCGGCGTGGGCGGCCCTGAAGGCTTTGACCCCCTCTTTGAACTGGCCCACCTGCTGGGCGGCGCGGTGGGAGCCTCGCGGGCGGCCGTGGACGACGGCTGGATCCCCTATGCCCACCAGGTGGGACAGACGGGACGCACAGTCAAGCCGGATCTGTACATCGCCTGCGGTATTTCGGGGGCCATCCAGCACCAGGCGGGTATGGACACATCGGAGGTGATCGTGGCCATCAATACGGACCCCGACGCGCCCATCTTTGACCTGGCGGATTACGGCATCGTGGGCGATGTGGCCCAGGTGGTACCCGCCCTAACGGAGCAGTTCCGCAAGAAACTGAGCAAACAACAAAACGTGCCTCACGATAAGAGTTCTCAAGACCTGGCACGTCTAAACACATAGCACACATTGCCATACGAGGAGTTGTAAATGGCTCATTCTTATGCACAACGAGAAACGGTGACCTGCCCTAACTGCAAAAAGTCATTTTCCGCCGATCTGTGGACCATCGTAGACGTCTCCGAGCGTCAAGACCTGGCAAAGCAAATAGTTGACGGGACCTTACACCAGGTTTCCTGTCCCTTCTGCGACACCGACGTCTCGGTGGATCTCCCCCTCCTTCTTTATCGACCGAGACAACCACAGCCCCTTCTGTTCTCTCCCTCCCAGGAAACGACCAAGATGGAACAGCGTGGAGAGGCAGCAGACCTCATCGAGCGCCTGCGCAAGTCCGTGGGCGAGGAGGAGTGGAACAATGATTGGCTGGCACAGGTGGGAGTGGTGCATCGCGAACGCCTGGCCGAGGCACTCAAAAAGGAACAGGAAATGTCGCCGGGGAGCATGCCAGCCTCCGCCCTTGCGGAAAAGTTGCAGGACTTTATGCAAAAGGAAACCTGGCGGGCTTCTCAGCGCTATCTGGAGGATCACGCCGAACTTTTGGGAGAAGCCGCCGACCAGATCCTGGAGGACCTGATCAGGACATCGCGAGAGCGGGGCGAGGAAGATTACGCTCAGATATTCGAGGAACATCGCCAAGTCCTGCAGCGCTGCCGCGAGGTGGGCGTGAAAGAGGCCTTTAATGAAAAGATCCGCGAGACCCGGGAAAAGGAGACAGACCTGGAGGAGACAGTATCCGCTGTCCAGGAATTTGTACAGGCCCAGAACTGGGCAGAGGCCCGGGATATCCTGGAAGACCACCCCGAGCTACTGGAAAAGAGGGGAGACAGGATCATGGGCGCCTTTATCGAGGCCGCCCGCAAGCTGGATGACGAGGACAGCGAAGCGATTCTACAAGAGCATCGCGAATTGCTGCGACGTTGCCAAGAGGTAGGAGTGGAAGAGGCTTTCACCGAAAGCATGAACTTGGAACGGGAGGAGAGCGAGGAATCCCTGGTACAGGCCCTGGAGGCCTTTGTAACCACAGAGACCTGGGATGAGGCGCAACGTATCGTGGAAGCATACCCCAATCTGTTACAGGAGGAGGTGGGCCAGGCCATCACCCTCCTCATCGACTCGGCCCAAGAGGAGGGCGATGACGAGACGGCGGCTATCCTTCGGGAGCACCGAGAGATCCTGGCGCGTTGTCGGGAGATGGGTGTGGAAGCGGCCTTTGCCCAGGAGGTCAGAGGGCACGACGGAGATGAGCCGGGAGATGAAGAGAAATGAAAAAAGTCTCCTTCAACAAAGATAATCTAACATCGCACATACCATGGAGATCACTCTGGACGAAATAGAACGCATCCGTGACCTGCGATACCACCGCACACCCTCCCTGCGCGTACATACCGAGGAGGAGGCGTTGAACTATGTGAACGAGGTTGGCTTCTGCTTCCTCTTTGGGGAACAGGGAGTGGAGATGCCCACGCTGTGGGCCGCTGCCTGTGGTGAGGAGCGCCCCGTCCCCCGACACCGCCACGACCCGGTCAAGAGACACGTCTGGGAATGGAAGGACACCTTACCCTCCAAGGGAGCCATCCATTATGGCAAAGTACTGCGCCGCAAACCCACCCTCGTCTCGCTGGAGATGCTCCCCCACTTTTACGCCCTGTCACCCAACTATGGTGATCTCTATGATTACGTCGACCAATATGAAAGCGGGCATTTGAGCGTGGAGGCCAAACAGATCTACGAGGCCCTCCTGGAGGGCGGCGTCATGTCCACCACCAAACTGCGTCGCGCCGCCGGACTCGCTGGCGGCGACAACGCGCGCCGCTTTGATCGGGGCATTACAGAATTACAGATGGAACTCAAAATTGCCAAGGTAGGCATCTCCCGCGCCAACCGCTGGCGCTACGCCTATGTATACGATCTCTTTCTCCGCCAGTTCCCCGAAATCGTCGAGGAGGCTGGCGAGATCAGCACGGACAAGGCCAGGGAGACACTGCTCACGCGCTACCTGCACAACGTGGTCGCCCAGCCCGAGGACGCCACGCGGCGCATCTTTCGTTGGCACAGGACGGACTGGGAACGCACCCTGACGCGCCTGACGGAACGCGAAAGCATCGAGCGTGCACAAAATATCGAGGGGATTGGTGATGACTGTCTTCTTCTTCCTCCCTCGAAATAGGCCACAGTTCTCCCAAGAGCGGTGCCCGCATTCGGATCAAAAGGCACGAGATCGATCTTGGATACGGTGATAGCAGATCACGCCTGTAATGTATCAAATATCAAACACCTGAACGCCTATACTGTCCTTACAACAGATCCGACAGGCTGCAGTATGCAAAGATAGGGGAACGTGCTATGCTAGGGTATACAGAACTTGGTACCAATAGGAGGGCCAGATGCAAACGAAAAGATCGCTAAAAGGCCGGGTCGCCTGGGTGACCGGTTCCTCCCGTGGGATCGGAAGGGTGATCGCCACAGAACTGGGCAGCCTGGGGGCCTCTGTCGTGGTGCAAGGTACGACGCCCATCTCCACCCGCGCCTTTGACGAGGCGGAATCCCTGGATGCCGTGGCCCAAGAGATCGCCGAAGCCCACGACTGTGAGGTGTTGCCCGTATGGGGTGACCTCATCGACGCGGATGTGGTAGAGGAGGTGGCGGGACAGATTCGACATGAATTCGGACAGATCGATATCCTGATCCACTGCGCTGGCGGCGACGTGGGTGTCGAGGGAACCAGCGGCCCCCGAGGGGGCAAACCCCAGGGTAACGACGCCGTGAACATCTCCCTGGAGGATATCCGCATCGTTCTCGATCGTAACCTGATGACCTGCATCCTCTGCTGCCGCGAGGTGGCGCCCGACATGATGGAGCGGAAAGAGGGCTGGATCGTGAATATCGGGAGCATCGCGGGGCTGGAGGGGCATGCCCAATCGGCCATCTATGCCACGGCCAAGGCCGGCGTGCACGAATATTCCCGCTGCCTGGCCGCCATGATGCGCCCGTACAACGTGCACGTCAACGTCGTCGCCCCGGGCGATACAGTGACCCCCCGCTTTGTGGCCAGCCGACCCATCGACGAGGATCGCATGGTTAAGGAGGGCACGCTGGAGCGCTACGGCTGGCCCGAGGAGGTGGCCAAGACCGTGGCTTTTTTAGTCTCTGAGGACGCCTCCTACATCACAGGGCAGGTGTTGCGGGTGGATGGGGGCAAACAGACCTGGCCGTCCTGAAGAGATTGCGAGACCCCAAGGGTTTTTTGGCGTAGCATTCAGCCCTCTTGGCAAAGATATATATTTGACTCTACTGAAAGAAGGTCCATGCGTTGCGTCGCACTTGCTGGGCGTGCTCTGGCAACTTACTCTTGTTATATGCAGAGTATGCTTTTTTACTGTAGGTTCTCGCAAAAGTGCGACGCAACTGAACGTCTAATGCTTTTTTCAGGGGAGCCAAAGTTGGCTCTACTGAAAGAACTACAAAGAGCTGCGTGGCACTTACAATCGATCTTTCAAGAATTATTACCTTTACGTTTAGAATACATTTTTTTGTTATCAATTGTCGTACAAGTGCCACGCAGCTGAACGCATGACATCTTTTTTCAGGGGAGCCAAGCGTGATCATCATAAGGACATATTAGGGGAGGGACGTATATGGGAGAGAGCTTGACGCACAAGATCATCCGGGAGCATCTCTGCAGCGGCGAGATGCGACCTGGCACGGAGATAGGGCTGCGCATTGATCAGACGCTGACCCAGGACGCCACGGGCACCATGGCTTATCTGCAATTTGAAACCCTGGAACTGCCCAAGGTGAAGACAGATCTCTCGGTCAGCTATGTGGACCACAACATTCTGCAGACCGATTTCCGCAACGCCGATGACCACCGCTACCTGCAGTCGGTGGCCGCCAAGTATGGCCTCTATTTCTCGCGGCCGGGGAACGGCATCTGTCACCAGGTCCACCTGGAGCGCTTTGGTGTGCCGGGTGACACGTTGCTGGGTTCCGATAGCCACACCACCACGGCGGGGGGGCTGGGCATGTTGGCCATGGGCGCCGGGGGCCTGGATGTGGCCGTGGCCATGGCCGGGGAACCCTTTTACGTGCCCATGCCCGAGGTGGTTCTGGTGCACCTGACGGGGGAACTGTCCCCCTGGACGTCGGCCAAGGACGTCATCCTGGAACTCTTGCGGCGTCTCTCTGTCAAGGACGGCGTGGGCAAGGTATACGAATATGGCGGGCCGGGCGTGGAGACCCTCAGCGTGCCCCAGCGCGCCACCATCACCAACATGGGCACCGAGTTGGGGGCCACCACGTCCACCTTCCCCAGCGATGAGAAGGTGCATCAGTTCCTGGCGGCCCAGGGGCGCGCGGCGCAGTGGCGGCCGCTGGAGGCGGACCCCGACGCCGTGTACGACCAGGTCATCGAGCTGGATCTCTCCGACCTGGAGCCCCTGGTGGCCTGCCCTCACAGCCCGGGCAACGTGGTTCCCGTGCGCGAGATCGTCGGGATACCGGTGGATCAGGTCTGCATCGGGAGCTGCACCAACTCCTCGGTGGTCGATCTGGAGATGGTGGCCGCCATCCTCAAGGACAAGGTAGTACACCCCGATCTCTCGCTGACGGTGAGCCCGGGGAGCAAGCAGGCCCTGACCATGATCGCCCGCAGCGGTGCGCTGGCAGATCTGGTGGCGGCGGGGGCGCGCATGCTCGAAGCCGGTTGTGGTCCCTGCATCGGTATGGGACAGGCCCCGGAGAGCGGGGCCGTCACCCTGCGTTCCTTCAACCGCAACTTTGAAGGACGCAGCGGCACCGAGGATGCCAGGATATATTTAGCCAGCGCCGAGGTGTGTGCGGCCACGGCCCTCAGGGGCGTGATGACCGATCCCCGTGATCTGGATACTCCACCCACCATCGAGATGCCAGACACCTTTGTGATCGACGACAACATGATCCTCCCCCCCGTCGAGGAGGGAAGTGAGGTAGAGATCGAGCGCGGTCCCAACATCAAGCCCCTCCCCACCCGCGGCGAACTGGACGACGCCCTCGAGGGCAAGACGCTGCTGGTGGTGGGGGACAACATCACCACCGACCACATCATGCCCGCTGGCGCCGAGATCCTACCCTATCGCTCCAACGTGCCCGCCCTGAGCGATTACGTCTTTACGCGGGTGGATCCCGATTTTCCCGCGCGCGCCCGGGAGGCGGGGGGCGGCTTTATCGTGGGGGGAGAGAACTATGGTCAGGGTTCCAGCCGCGAGCATGCGGCCCTGGTGCCCATGTACCTGGGCATCAAGGCCGTGCTGGCCAAGAGCTTTGCCCGCATCCACCGGGCCAATCTGGTCAACGTGGGTATCCTGCCCCTCACATTCATCGATACCGACGATTATGAGCGGTTCCAGCGCGACGACGTGTTGCGCATCGGCGGCGTCCGCGATGCCCTGCAGAGGGGGGAGCCCTTGACAGTGGAGAACCTGACCCAGAATTGCGCAGCAGAGGTCAGCTGCGACCTGTCGCCGCGTCAGGTGCAGGCGGCGCTTGCTGGCGGCCTGTTGAATGCCATCAAGGCCGACGTTGAATAAAAGATACGGCATAGGGAGGCCAAGATGGAATTCGACATAGAACCTCAAGAGCGTAAGGTGCCCGCGATACCGCCCAAGAAAGAGCGCATCCGGGTCGTCATCGATAGCGATGCCAAGAACGAGATCGACGATCAATGGGCCATCGCACTGGCCATTCTCTCTCCCGAGCGATTTGAGATTGAGGGGTTTGTTGGCGCCAACTTTGACAACCGATGGGGCGGACCAGA
>JAWLEV010000019.1:0-32633 GCA_041685915.1 Anaerolineae bacterium
GGCAGGGCGAAAAGATAATACATGGGATTAAACATGGGTAGATACATGTGCACTGACTCCTTCTAGAAAGGACTCCCCCGCCTTGAGACCAGAATCGCAGACCGATATCAATAAAAGAGGGGAGCCACTTCGTCATCTTTTTTTCTTATTCACTGACTCAAGTATACTATGGGTCTTTTGCCATGTAAAATAACCTGCCATAAAATTTTTCTGCAAGGCGTTCTCCAATGAGCGAGGAACTACCGCCTCAGGACAAGAAATGCGCCAACGACAACATCCTGAACCGCAGGGCGGTCTCCTCAAAGTTGGCTGGCGCTTCTCGCGGCCAGACATAATAGGTCAGCGCCACGCGTTCCCCATAGATACGAAAACTGGTATAACCATAGGCATACGCTGCGCTGACCTCGATATCCTCCAGGCGCTGCCACGCACACCCCCCATCGCGAGAGCGTGCCACGGACAGGGGAGTCCGTCCCGCCCAACCAGCCTGTGCACCATCGGGGCGATGGTTGTAGACGGCGATGAGACTCCCATCGGGCAGACGTGCCATGGTCGCTGGAGCGGTGGGGGCCGGCAGATTCTCAAAGGCTTGTGGCGCGGTCCACGTCTCCCCACCATCGGCGGACCACGCGCCAAAGACATAGTCCTGATCCGTTCGTATGTACATGAGCAGGTCGTCCCCCAGGGCCACCAAGCCCGGCTCCTGACACCCCACACGGCTCTGGGGCAGATCCACAAACCCATCCCCTGCACGCCAGTGTGTTCCCCCATCATCCGAGATATAGCAGAAGGCGATCTGATGACGGGATCGATCGTAATCCTGCGTCAACGCCACGGGAGCCAGCAGACGCCCGCTCTCCAACTGTACCACGCGCGCGTTGTTCATCACGTGATATCCCTCCCGCACAGAGACGCGCCGGGATGTCTCCCAACTGTGCCCCTGATCGGCGGAACGCCTGAGAAACACATTGCAGTCGCAAAAACTGTTCTTGCGCAGATAGAAAAGAAGGATGTCCCCGCTCACCGCCTCGCGCAGCAGGGACACAGACATGACATTCTGACGAGCCTCCTCCCTCGATACCAGGTGCCGCGGTTCACTCCAACTATTTCCCCATTCGTCCGTGACCATACCATAGATATCGGCCTCCGCATGATCCGCGGCCCCCGCAAACCGGGTCCAGGCCAACAGAAGGCGATCAGCGGACAACAGGATGGTGTCGCCCTCTGAGTTGCGTGGGTTATCAGGTCCGGGCTCTATATCGAATACTGTCATACGAACACCTCCCTATAGGATAAGATCGGACCACTCTAATCTCTCCAAAAGACAGGGTTAAAAGGGGTCTTGGCGGTCCCCTCACGTGATCCGGCCGCCACAAACACTTGAAGCCATTGTAACACACGTATATTATAGGAGACAACGACGAAAGAAAGAGGAGAACTTGCCATGATCGGTACGCCCGCATTCTGGAAACGCCCGTTTCGCATGATTCAACCCAACCTGCGCAAGATCGATGCCCGCGACCTGGATCCCAAACGCCTGGTGGACCAGGTCATAGATTATGGCGGGAACGCCATGCTCATCAACGGCGGGGGCATCGTGGCCTGGTATCCAAGCGATCTCCCCCACCATCCCGTCAATGAGCATATGCGGGGCGATTTTTTGGGCGAGGTGCTGCAGGAGGCCCATCGGCGAGGCCTCAGGGTTCTCGTGCGCCTGGATATCAGCAAGAACCACCCGGCACTCTACGAAGAACATCCCGAATGGTTCCAAAGAACCCCCGAGGACGATGTGCGACGGGGCTGGACCATGCGTCTCACCTGCTTTAACAGTCCCTATTGGCAGGAACACAACTTTGAGTTAGTTGATGAGATTATGTCGCGCTACGCCGTGGATGGCTTCTTTTACAACGCCTTCCATTACGATCATTGCACCTGCGAAAAATGCCAGGAGGCCTTTCGAGAGGCTACCGGGTTGGAACTGCCCCAACAGGAGGATTGGGACGATCCCGCGTGGCGAACCTTTGTCCAGTTCCGCTATCGACGCATGGAGGAATACACCAAGAGGCTTCGCTCCTTCATTCGAGAACGCGATCCGCGCGCCATCCTGACCGTCGATTTCCGCTTGACAAGCGACAATCCTTCCCACTTGCGAGAGGCGGGGTGGCGCGGTCCCCGTATGGCCGAGGCCGTGGACGTGATCACCCTGGAGGCCTTCAATCCCCTTCAGCGCCCCCTGCCCAAATACTATTTGTGGGCCGGGGAGCAGGTGCGCGTGGGACGTACCTTCGCGCCCAATCAGCCCATCAGCATCATCCTCACCTATTCGGAGATCTTTGGCAGCCGCCGCACGGCACAGCCGCCTGTCCAAATCGCCTACGACCTCATGCAGATCGCCGCCCATGGCGGCCAGCCCTGCGTGGCCCTGTCGGGGACGTTCGAACAGGATGACCGCAAGGCCCTGCCGGCCATCAAAAAGGTGTATCATCACCTGCGCGACCACGCCGACAGTTACAGGGACCCGCGCTCTCCCGCTCGCGTCGCTCTCCTCTATTCCCAGACCACCATGGATTACTATGGTCAGGACGACGTGATGGGCCGCTGCCTGGCGGAGTATCGGGGCTTTTACGAGGCCCTTGTCGAGTCACACGTGCAGTTCGACGTCCTGCACGATGGGCGATTCGACGCCTCCCTACTATCGCGATACGATCTACTGATCCTGCCCAACGTGGCCGCTCTCACCGACGCACAGGCGACCGTCATAGATAACTATATCAAGGAAGGCGGACACCTCATCGCCAGCCACGAGACCTCCCTATACGCCGGAGAGGGACTGCCCCGTGAGGGCTTTGGCCTTCGGAGCATCCCTCGCAGGCTGGTAGACAGGCGGGAATGTCCGGGATCCTATCTGCGCATCATGGACAAGGATCTCTTACGGGGATTTGAGGAAACGGACCTGATAGCGTTAGATGGAATACTGTTGGAGACTGAGCCCCTGGAAACTCCTCTGCAGCAAGTCACGGACCTTCACCTTATCCCTCCCGTGCGCAACAATACTCCCGAGTTCGCCTACTGGGAGGAGGAACTCTCCGTCCCCGGATTGGTGATCGCGTCTCACGGCGAGGGAAACGTAGCCTACCTGCCCTGGGAAATAGGCAAATTCTATCATCTTTTTGGCGTGCCCGAGTACAAAAAGATCATAAACCTCCTGGTGCGGCACTGGGCATCCCCCTTGACGACCACCGACGCCCCGGGATCGGTGGAGGTGACTCTCTATCACGTACAGGGCGATCGCCGCCACGCCCTGGTACATCTCCTCAATGCCACGGGCCGGCAGAGCAAGCCCCTCACCGAGACCATCCCCCTGACCGACATCGCCCTATGGGTGCAGGGGGACTATACGGAAGCCAGGGAACTCTTCCGCAATAAGGAAATCCCCCTGGTAAGAGACGAGGGCGGCGTGCGCCTCACCATTCCGGAACTGGAAGCCTTTGCCGCCATCGAACTGCTCAGACAACGCTAAAGAAAAAGGATCTCGGCGGGTACGACCCGCCGAGATCCTTACGCCCTTCCAAGATTACATCGTCTTCTCGATGGACTCGATCAATCCTTTCATATAGCCCACGGCGAACAACCGGCCCAAAAGACTATACCCTGGACGGCTGTTATCGTCGCCCTCCATGGTGGGCACGTGATCGGGACGCATGGGTCCCTCAAATCCCACCTCGTGGTAGGCTTTCATGGCCTCGAACATGTCTGTGTCGCCGTCATCGTGGAACATCTCACAAAAGTCTTCTGCTGTCCCTCGCAGATTTCGAAAGTGGGCGAAAAAGAGCTTATCTTGCTCGCCAAAGTGCTTGATGGTGGCTGGAATATCGACGCCCATCTCGGCAAAGCAACCCTGACAAAAAGTGATGCCGTTAACCGGGCTGGGTACCATATCGATCATGCGCTGAAAATTGTCCGGGTTGGTCATGATGCGCCCGATGCCCCGGATGGGAGAAAGCGGGGGATCATCGGGGTGCATGGCCAGTTTGACGCCGGCCTCCTCCGCCACGGGCACGACGGCCTCGAGGAAATACTCCAGGCTTTCCCATAACGTCTCTTCCGGCACGACGCCAAACTCGGTGAGCGGTGCATCCTCCAGCAGGGCCTGTTCATAACTTGTCGCTGGCGCACCGCCCCTGACGGGAGTGGTAAAGGATGTCCTGAGCCACCCAAAGACAGCCATCCAGTTGTAGCAGATGATGGGAATGTCCGCTGCTCCCACGTTGCGTAAGGATTCACGCCAGTTCTCTATATCCTCGTCCCGTCCCTCCAGGCCCAACTTTACCCTATCCGGGATGGGCATGCTCTCGATAACCGAGAAGGTCAGTCCAGCATCCTCGATCTTCTTCCTCAGGTTGATCAGCGGCATCAGCTCCCAAACGGGACCATTTCGCTCACTGGACGGCAGTGAGGTGACGATATCCGTCGCGCCCAACTGCTTGGCCAACCGCAGATTCGACTCTGTCAGTCCGGGTAGAACTAGACCAATTCTCATTTCTTCATCCTTTCCTATGCCTCGCCACTTTGTTGCATGACGGCGCCTATGCTATCACCAACAGAAAGCAGCGTCAAATGAAAAATCCCCTATTCCCCGTCTGACAGGGGGAGAAAAAGCCACTCCGTATTCAGGAATTGCCCCTCATCATCCATGCGATACATTCCTACCCGGACTCCCACGGGCTCGGAATCCTCGGGAATGGAAAGCACGTAATCATCGCGCACGATCTCTCCCGCGCGCCAGCAGGATGTGGGATACCACCCCCCAACGGGATGCTGGGCGTCGGCCTGCGCCACGACGTCACCCGCATCGCGTGGTGGTTCGCGTCTCAGCAGATGGACGGCGACGCTGTAATTCCGCGCCGGTTCAACCCCTCGCCAATAGATCGCTACATGCACCTCTCGATCCTCCACCTGGACGGCGGCGGACACAATCTCGATATCGTTGCCCAGATCCAGTCGCGGGCCATCGGGCACGTCGGCCATGGTCAGAGGTGGCTCTGGGGCGATCTCGACGATTCCCGGCGCCGCCGACGAGAGGGCCAACGAACCCAGGCGTGCCTCCCACCAGTCAGATGATTTCTCATAGAACGTCTTCTCCAGCGTCAGCAACCTGTTCCCACGCTTTACAATAGCCTCGAAATCTGCGTTATGATCCACCAGATTGACATGAGGGAACTGTCCCCGATAGGTCTGGGCATAGGCCAGGGCCCAATAATCGTGCCCCCAAAGGGCCATGAGCGTTGTGGGATCCGAGGATGGTGCTATGTCCTCCACCCTCTCCACCACCTCCTCCACGCTTCGGTCATGGGTAATGGCGATAACCTTGGGACGATGGCCCACGAAAAGCGCCAGGCATCCCCCCACCATAAGAGCCAACGTTACCCAACAGAGACGAGGCCACCGTGCCACGATCTCTCCCAAAAGAACAGCCAGCCCCAGCACAGACAGGGCAACGACGGGTAATTGGGCGGCGAGAAGCGCATCGGAAACCTCGCCCTCCCAGATGATGAGGCACAGAAAAAGATAGGCCGCGGCCACGACCAGCAATCCCGCCCCCTCCTCCCGACGACGGCGAAACAAGAGGGCGAGTCCCAAAAGACCGAGAAGGATCAGCAGTATCGGCAGATCCGCACCCAGCAACTGGGCCAACGTCTGTACCCGCTCCACCCACTCCATAGAGGTCTGGGGTAGTTCGATGATGCGGCTCGCTTTGGTATCCGCGATCATTCGCCAAAAACCCATCCATGTGCCGGGCTGCCCAAACGTCCATTGCGCTCCCTGCCAGGCACGAAAGGGCAGATACAGATAGGTCAAGGGGCCCGTCAGCGCCACCGCAAACGCCACGCCAATGTTGCGCCAGAGCACCTCAAGCCTGTCAAAGATGAGGATCAGGATGCCAGGGCTGAGAAAGACGAGGGCCCGCTGATGAGCCACCCCCTGAGAGAAACACAGGATCAGCAGCAAAAGGTCATGGCGGCGACCGGCGCGACCAAACCGCACCGCAAAAAGAAGGATGGCAAAGGTCAGCGCCATGCTCATGGTATGAACCTCGGCCAGTGAGGCGTCGATCCAAAACGACGCCGTCAGGGCCATGGCAACGCTGGAGAGCGAGGCCACATACTCTGGAAGACCCAACTCCATGCCCAGCAGGGCGAACAGGATCACGGACATCACACCCCACAACGCGGAATAGAGTGAACTCCCGGCTGCTGGCTGGATGCCAAGCCATCGCATGCAGGTCACGAACAGGGAACCAAGAAATGTATACAGCGGATATCCTGTAAAGTGGATGGTGCCCCAGCGGGGGAGCGCGTTCTGTATCTCCCCGGCATCCGTGGCATAGGGGGAGGAACTCCCGTTTATGTGCCACTGCAGCGTGGTGAGGAACGCGGCAAGGGCGATCAGTGCCGCCAACAGTATCCAGCCACGACGTCGAAGAGAATGTAAGGGAAACGAGTCTTTATCCATAAAAGAGTTCACTTTCAGATTGACCACGCCCCGATTGTAGCATCCCCCTTGATACGCCGCAATTCTGCACGCCAAAAGCCTGGATGGACAAAGAGACAGTATCTACGATACAATCACGGCAACGTACATTCTACGTATTCGTAAGGGAGGAAGCATGGTCGAGGTTCCATCATATCATTACGATAAACTGACGTGGCCGGAAATACGGCAGGCAGCGGCCGAGGAACGGGTCATCGTGTTGCCTGTGGGCTCCACGGAACAGCACGGACATCACCTGCCCCTGGACGTGGATAACTTTTTGTGCCATTCCGTGTGCGAGGGAGCGGCGGAACGGGCGCCCGACGACATGCTCCTCATGCCTCAACTGAACTATGGCTTTAACTGGCACCACATAGATTTCCCCGGCACCATCGGCATCGACTGGGACCATTACGTCGACTTTCTCTTGGACATCATCCAGAGTGTGGCCCACCATGGCTTCAAAAAGCTCCTCATCATCAACGGCCATGGCTCCAATAGGCCCCTGGTCGAGGTCGCTGCGCGACAGGCCACCATGGACAACAAGGCCATCTGCGCCGCGTGCAGCTACTTTGAACTCGCCCTCGACGCCCTGCGCGAGGTGCGGGAATCCCCCAAGGGATGGGTGGCCCACGCCGAGGAGATCGAGACATCCCTCTACCTCTATCTGCGTCCCGAGGGCGTGCGGCAGGATCGGATGCAGGCGGAGAATAACATGCTGTCTTCGGACTTTTGGTGGCAAGATCTGGAGGGAGGCGCCCGGGTGGGCATGATGGAATGGTGGAGCTCCTTTTCCCATACCGGTGTCCTGGGAGACCCCACACTGGCGACCCGGAAAAAGGGCGAGGCATTCTACAAAGCCTGTACCGCGGAACTGGCCGCCCTGATCCGCGAGATAAAGGCGCGCCCCATCCGCCCACGCGAGGATCACCACTAAAGCACGCCCGCCGCATGGCGCCCGCTCCGAAAAACTTCTGACGCCCAGGGCGGGGAATGGGCCAAGCCCATTCCCCGCCCCGAGGGGTGAACGACGACTGTGACGGCCAGACCCACATGCTCCATATGGCCCCGCAGAGAATACTACCTGAGGCGTCCCTTCAGCACTCCCAGAGCCTTGGGATCCACATGGGGACCTCCCGCCTGTACTCCTCGTATGCTCCCCCAAAGCGCTCCAGCAGCAATCTTTCCTCGTAACGTGAGATGTGGTGCAAGAAAGCGATGACCGCAAACCACACCACCGCCGCTGCCAAAGAGAGGCTAAACACGAGAAAGCCAACATAAAGCAGGATCTCGCCCAGATAGATGGGATGGCGCACGAGGCTATAGACGTCCTTTTCGATCACCTTGCCCTCTTTTCCCCGTTCGCCAAACATGATAAGAATTCCCCTCTGTGCCAGATAACCCGAAGCACAGATGAAGACGAAAGCCAGGGGCAATCTCACAGCAGACGGTACATACCGATTCAAAAAGGTAGTATAGTGCAGAAACAACGTATCGACTGTCCACACGACGCCAAACAGGATCGCTAGCCCAAGCTGCCCGGCGTCACCCCAGGGATGCTCCCCCGCAAGCTCCTCGCGATGCCGCGCCAGCGCCTTTTCGACCCAGTGGCACACCATACTCTCTCCTTATTTCGCCGCCACAATCGCCCTCTCGACCTCGTACACCTCGTCGCCATTCACAAAACCTCGCTGCACTACCCCTTCTATGATGCGGCGGGCGTTCTCTTTGGCAGAATACTTTACCGTATCCAGGCGAAACTCTGGATCGTGCGGAGCCTCATAGGGATCGTCGATGCCCGTGAAATTCTTGATCTCTCCCCGCCTCGCCTTGGCATACAACCCCTTGGTATCCCGCCGCTCACATACGGCCAGGGGAGTATCCACAAAGATCTCAAAGAAACAGTCATCCCCTACCATATCCCGCACCTCCTGGCGCGTGACGCGATAAGGACTTACCGCTGCGCACACGGCCACGCCGCCATGCCGCACGATCTCAGAGGCCACAAAGCCGATGCGCCGAATGTTCGTATCGCGATCCTCCTTGCTGAACCCCAGTCCCTTGGACAGATGTGTGCGCACCACATCCCCATCGAGTAGTGTCACCTGCCGGCCGCGCTCCTGCAATAACGCCGTCACGATCTCGGCCGTAGTGGACTTGCCCGATCCGCTCAATCCCGTGAACCACAGACAGAATCCCTGCTGAGAACGCGCGGGATAGGCCTCCCGCAGGATCTCGGCCACCTCGGGCCGGGTAAACCAGGAAGGAAAAGGCTGCCCCTTGTCCAGATACTCATCGCGCACCTCCGTGCCAGAGATGGACATGGTCCGAACTCCCTCGGGGATCTTGTCCACCTCCTCATAGCGATCCTCATCTGGCAGATAGGCCAACATGCGAAAGGGTACCATCTCCACGCCCAACTCCTCACTGTGTTCCCGCGCCAGTTGCTGGGCCTCATAGGGGCCATAGAATGGCCGACCCTGCGAGTCCGTACCCGGCCCCGCGTGATCGCGCCCTATAACAAGGTGATTCGCCCCATAATTCCGGCGGATGAGCATATGCCATAGGGCCTCCCGCGGCCCGCCCATGCGCATGGCCAGGGGCAAGAGAGAAAGCACGACGCGTTGCGGATCATAATATCTTTGAGTCAATGCCCTATACGTCCGCACACGTGTATAGTGATCGACATCGCCCGGCTTGGTCATCCCCACCACGGGATGCAACAGCAAAGCCCCCTCAACCTCCTCCATGGCCCGCTTTGTAAGCTCCTCATGAACGCGGTGCATGGGGTTGCGCGTCTGAAAGGCCACCACGTTGTCACGTCCCGTGGTCTCCAGGCGCTCCCGCACCTCCGCCGGTGTAAGGCGTAGATCAGAGAAATCGTAATGAGGGGGTAACTGATAGACCCGCAGGGAACCCGCGATATTCCTTCGCCCCCAGCGGTGCATCTCTGCCACGAGGGGATGGCGCACATCCGTCGTGCCAAAGACCTTTTGCGCCGCCTCCTCCAGGTCCCAGGTATATATCTCCTCCACGTCCATGACCGCCAATAGCTCATTCTTGGCATCGCGCAGGGCGATCTCCTCTCCCATGCGGAGCTCCATATCGTCATCCACGGGCAGCGTGATGGGTATGGGAAAGAGATGGCCGCTCGTAAGGCGCATCTGTTCCAGCACCTTCTGATAGTCGTCCTGCCCCATAAAGCTATCCAGCGGAGAAAAGGCACCCACGCTCAGCAACTCCAGATCACACACCGCACGCTCCGATATCTGCAACGAGGGCAAATGACTGGCGTATTCCTTGAGCGCTGCCCGCTCTTCTGCGGGCACGCGCAGATCCACAAGGCGCCCCCCATAGGGGGCGATCAAATTCGACATATATCTCCTTCTTCAATGGTCACAGATTCATCACACATTCGCATATCGCAATCCCACATATATAGAGAGCGACACGGAACACGTATCGCCCGCTATTCTCAGAACTATGAACGATCATCCCCCAGACCCTCGGCAAGCCGACGCGCATAATCGGGCACCAGCGAGGAGATAACCAGGGGCATACGCGGCATCTCCTTCTCATAGGTCACCGTGCATCCATCCACACCGCACACCTGCCCCCCCAGTTCTTCGATGATGACGCTGGAAATAGCCGTATCGTGCCCATGAAAGTGGCGCATCACCATGGCCCCCAACACCCCCTCGGCCACACGCGTCAATTCATAGGCCGCCGAACCGCTCTCAGCCGGCACGACCCGAAAGCCGAGTTCCCTAAAAGCCGCGTAATCGGCGTCCTTCAGGCGTTTCACCCTCTCCACCGTCCTGGGAGGAGAGACGGGGTCCATGGGCTCCAGGGGGGCATAGAATCCCTCGCTCACAAAGGCCCCCATATCCCGCACGCCCACGTAAAGACGCCCCCCCTCGGGAAAGTAGATCATCCCCAGATCCATCCGCCCGCTCTCTTGATCGAGCAGGCCCATCATATGCGCGTACGTATCCGCCCCATCCAGGAAATCCCCCGTGCCATCCACGGGATCCAGAACCAGGACGTAGCGATGGGCGTTCCCCGCGAACAGGTCGCGAATGGCCGGCGGACAATCCTCCATCTCCTCGCTCTGCACCTCGAGATAAGGAGCCAATGCATACGCCCGAAGCAGTAATATCTCCTGGCAGAGGCGATCCACCACGCTCACCGAGGTGCTCATCTGGTGTACAGAATCCGGTGCCTTTTCCTCCCGCGCCACCCGTCCCTGAAGGGCCCGCCCCACCTGTCCACACTGGTAGAGCGCAGCCCGCATGCCCACGGCGAACGCTAACACATCCACTCTTCCCGTATCTCCTTAATCTGGTACGCCAGGATTACAATCTGGCCACACGGCAGTCCACGGAATCGTCGAGGGCGTTACGTGTGTCAAAGACGAGGCGGGCATGCTTCCCCACCCACTCCCAATCGTATGCACTGTGGGCCGTGTGTACCAGGACGCAATCGGCCCAGGAGAGCAACTCTGCCGATAACGCGGTGGAGATCATCTTTTCCGCAGGCGTGACCTGCAGTTCCTCGATGTAAGGATCGTTATAGGCCACCTGGGCACCCCGCTCCTGAAGCTCTTGCATGATGAGCAGGGCGGGACTCTCCCTCAGATCGTCCACGTCCGCCTTGTACGCCACCCCCAGAACGAGTATCCGCGCGCCGCGCAACGGCTTGCCCTCCTCGTTGAGCAGATCCTGCACGCGACTGACCACGTAATGGGGCATGGCCGCGTTCACGGTGTCGGCCAACTCGATAAAGCGCGTACGCACGCCCAGCCCCCGCATCTTCCACGTGAGATAGAGGGGGTCGACGGGAATACAGTGCCCGCCAAGACCAGGGCCGGGATAAAAGGGCATAAAGCCAAAGGGCTTGGTGGCGGCCGCGTCGACCACCTCCCAGATATCGATGCCCATGCGATGACATATCTGCGCCATCTCGTTGACCAGGCCGATATTCACGGCGCGAAAGGTGTTTTCCAGAATCTTGGCCATCTCAGCCGTCGCCGGACTGGAAACGGACACGATCTCATCCACAGCGGTACTGTAAAGAGCGCTGGCGACCTCGAAACAGGCCGGCGTCATCCCCCCCACCACCTTGGGAATGTTGCCCGTGGCATAGCGGGCGTTGCCCGGATCCACACGTTCGGGAGAAAAGGCCAGGAAAACGTCCTCCCCCACCGTGTAACCGTTTCCCACCAGGCGGGGCATCAATATCTCCTTGGTGGTGCCGGGATAGGTGGTGCTCTCCAGCACTACCAGCATGCCCTCGTGCATATGGCCGGCCAGTTCGTCGGCCGCGGCCACGATATAGGAAATGTCCGGATCCTTGGACTTGCCCAACGGCGTGGGAACGCAGATGACGGCGGCGTCCACGGTGTCGAGGACAGAATAGTCCGCCGTGGCGCGCAGCAGCCCCTCATCCACCAGATCCGTGACGACTTCGGAAGGAATGTCCCGGATATAACTCTGCCCGTCGTTGATCTGCCCACACTTTTTCTCGTTTATGTCCAGCCCCACGACGGACAGCCCGGCCCGGGCGAACTCCACCGCCAGAGGCAGGCCCACGTACCCCATACCGATGACACAGACCTGCGCCGTTTTCTGTTGGAACTTGTCCAGGAGTTCTTGCTTATAGGACACTGTTCTATCTCCGATATTGCCACTGCACCACATAAAGTCACCTTCACACTAGAGAGAATGTAGGCCTTTCCCCTCTCGTTGTCAAGAAAACAGACTCGACGATAAGATAAGAGCGAGCAAGCCTTTCATTGCCACGCAAAAGCACGATTGACACCCCGGCGGCATGGAGGTATGATTCCCTCAAACCGCGGAGAAAACTAACCAGAGGACACAAACGATGGCCAGTATAGCGGATGGTACGGCGATCATCGCAGAGCGGGCGATGATATACTCCGCGCAAAGAAACCGGGCCTTCACAGCCGGGTGACGTCGACCAGTTGGAGCGACATGGACGTCTTTCTCGTGAACGAACTGTACGGTAACATCTATTCTGCCAAAGTGAACGGAATCATCCCCTGGGCCATCGTGCAGACCGAAACCTGGGTCGGAGGAGATCCCAACCCGGGTACGGCATTCAGGATAGACGGCGAGAGCGGCTACAGTCTGGAAAAGGGCTACTATTACTACAAGCAGGTATGTCGCGCCGGACAACGGGGCATGGCCGTGGCCAGCACCCGCTCCAACGATCCCGAGATCACCCTCATAGCCTTTGCCCGCAACAGCACAAAGCATCCCTCCGCCCTTATAGTGCTGAACCTGGCAAAGGAACATAAGAAGGTGAATATCGACATCGAGGGCCTGGAAGCATCCCAACTGGAGGGCTATCGCACGGCCCCCGAAGAAGAATATCTATCCCTGGGCACGTTCCCTCTACAGGATTCCATCACCTACAAAGCGCCGGCACGCTCGGTCACCACATTTTACGCGGCATAACACGGGATCTCGGGAAAAGCGCGCCGAACGTCCCCACATGCTCAAAAATATCAAAAAAAGGGCTTCGGTGTTGCCCCGTAGGCCGGAAAGCCGTCCCCACCAGGGCGGAGCGGTCATCCGCCCTATCCCCGTAGAGACGGCCCGGTGCGCCGTCTCTACGCCACCGGCGCCTATTGATGGCAGCGGCCGTCACAAAAAGGAAATGCAACAATATGCAACGCTGGAACTGTGCAATCCTGTGCTCCTGTGATATAATGTGGGATAATATAGAGACTAGACCTTGTATCTCTTGCAATCACATCACAAAAATAGCAAGCATCTGCCATAGGCAAGGAGGCCACCATGCCCCTGATCTCTGTCCCCGCCGTATATGACGGGAAAAAGATTGAACTATTGGAGACGCCTCCCGTCAAAGGGTCCTATCGTGTCCTCGTCACCTTTGTCGAACCCACCGGCGAAGCAGAGGGGCCACCACAGGATCTGCCCCGCTTCTGGTCCTCTTTTGGGGCCTGGAAAGATTCTCGCCCGGTGGAAGAAACCCTGGAAGACATCCATGCCACCCGTCACTCCAAGACAACGCCTCCAAACCTATGAAATTCCTGCTCGATACCGATACCTGTGTCTATTGGCTGCGGGGGCATCCACCCTATGACGCGACACCAAAAGCCCCCAAAAGCCCCATTCATGGGGCGTAACTATGTAGCGCTGCGGTTTTAACCCTGCGCGGTCAGGGCGCCGCTCCCCACTATGCGTGATGAATACACCGCTCGCCCTACGTGGGGTGGCCTGAGCATCAGAGAGTGATATCGAGAAGCACAGCGGTTCATGTTCGGATCGGTAGCCCATCAAGTGCCCTTGTCTATCTCGGCAAGAATGCCCCTCATCACCTCCTCGAGGCAGGTTTCTTGTGAGGGCGCCAGATGGGCCTGACATCCAATATGCTTATGGTGGGGAAAGCTCTCCAACTGCGTGTGATGCGGAGCGTTGTCCCAGCCAATCTTTAGCGCGTTAGATGGCGAAAGCCAATAATAGCTGTAACGCTCTAGCGTCTCTCCGCGCCATTGTTCTGTGACACGAAGATTGGTGCCATCTTCCAAGTAGATAATCATTCGTAACGCTTCACCATCAAGTTCAACCACAACAAGGCGCCGCACACGGGAACCGAATCGCTCTCTAATTTGCAGCAGTCGCTCACGTGCCAACACAGGCCATGTCCTCGGTGTAGAGACCCTCCTCAGCTATCTCTTGTAGGGAGGCGATACGTTCTTCTGTTTCCTCCAGCACCCGGGCCCAATGATGCCACATAACATAGTCCTCGTGCATTTCATAATCGGCATCGTCTGGCAGCCCCTCAGCGTCAAGATCTGCCAACGTGGTGTGATACTTTTTCTCCAATTGCCGCAGCTTGCTCTCGGCCAGGAAACGCCTTTTTCGCAGCTCTGACAGGCAAAGTGCGACACCGTGACTGATGACGCTGGCCTTTTCCTCTGGCCCCAGTGCGGAAAAGAGATCCTCAATTCGCTTTGCTGTAGCAGTCTCTATCTTGGTCATCATGACCACCTCTACATTAAATCATGCAACTTACCGTAACAATTATACCACGTCCTCTCTGGCAAGGAAACAACGATCCCGGGGCGGGTACACGCAAATGTTGTAGATGACTTGCCATTCCCCTACCCGCCAGGCGGAATCTTTACAGACGGGCCACCACAGGATCTGCCCCGCTTCTGGTCCTCCTTTGGGGCCTGGAAAGATTCTCGCCCGGTGGAAGAAACCCTGGAAGACATCCATGCCACCCGTCACTCCAAGACAACGCCAACGGCCCAGTATAATAGAACAAATGTTCTGTCACCCGTCAAGGAGGGAACATATTTATGTCAAATCCCTCCCGGTGTCCCCCTACCCCAGGCGCACCAAGGCCCTTATTACGAAACGAACCCATTTTCTATAGGGGCCTCATGACAGGGTAAGACGCAGGGTGGTGATGAGCGAGGGCATCACCTGCAGGACAAAACCCACCACCACGTGGCAGGCGATGGCGGCGGCCAGTCCGTACTGATCCCGCACGTAAGCATAGACGATGCCCAGGATGCCCATGGCCATAAAGACGATAAAGGCCACAAGGACGGGGGCGTGGGGCACAAAGTAAACGAGGGGCACCAGGGCATACAGGCCGATACTCAAAGACGACCCCAGCCGACTCTGTACGATGCCCCGAAAAAAGTACTCCTCGATGGGGGCCGATATGAAACAGATCTGATAGAGGAGAAGCACGGGGTCCCTCGTGGCATACAGGCGCTCGTTAAAGGTGCCCAGTTGCTCGGAAAGAAAGGCCAGCACGGGAACCGAGATGATAGCTCCCAGCAGCGCGCCCCGCCCGATATTGCGTAACGCAAAATCGATGGCCACCTCATGGTGCCCACGGTAATAGACACCCATGAGCAGCAGGCTTGTCCATAGCAGGGCCAGGCGCGGGGACTGGTCGAGCAACACGGTCCCCACGCCGATGGCCACAAAGATCAAAAAGAGAAGCCGAGGATCCAGAGGATCGCGCTTGGCCCTTTTCATGCCACCTCTCGCATCACCTCGGCCGCCGCCGCCAGGGCCCTATCGATATCCTCGTGCACGATGCCATAATGGGTCACGGCGCGGAACTCGTGGGGACCGAGGGCATTCAGCTTGACCCCCCGCGCAGCCAAGGCATCGACCACAGCCTGCGTCTCTATGCCGGGATCTTTCAGTTCAAAGTAGACCAGATTCGTTTCCACAGACGTCAGATCCACATGAAAGCCGTCGATATTGGCCAGCCCTTCTGCAAGGACGCGCGCGTTCTCATGATCCTCGGCCAATCGATCCACCATCTCCTCCAGGGCCACAATGGCCGCCGCGGCGATGATCCCCGCCTGGCGCATGCCCCCACCTACGATCTTGCGCGCCCGATGGGCCTCGGCGATGAAATCGGCAGAGCCGCAGACGATGGAACCCACGGGCGCGGACAGCCCCTTGGAGAAACATACCTGTAACGAATCCGTTTGCGCGGCGATCTCTTTGACGTCGATTTCCAGGGCCACCGCCGCATTAAAGATGCGCGCCCCGTCCAGATGGATGACCAGATCGTGGCGCTCGGCCACCTCCCGAATCGTGCCCATCTGGGAGGGCGAGAGCGCTCGTCCGCCACAGCGGTTGTGGGTGTTCTCCAGGCAGATGACCCTGCTGTGCGGAAAGTGTGGGTTGCCCTCGGCGCGAATGGCCCTCTCCACATCGTCCGGATCAAGCATACCGTTGGGAAGATTGGGGACCGTATAGGTGTGAACGCCTCCCAACGCCGAGACCCCGCCGGCCTCGTACAGGAAGGTGTGTGCCTTGTCGCCCAGGATGATCTCATCCCCCCGCCCACAGTGGGCGAGGAGGGATACAAGATTGCCCATGGTGCCACTCACGACGAGAAGTGCCGCCTCGGTGCCAAAGCGCTCGGCCGCCATCTCCTCCAGTTTGTTGACCGTTGGATCCTCCCCATACACGTCGTCCCCCAGTTCCGCCTTGTACATGGCCTCCCGCATGGCCGGTGTGGGAAGCGTGACCGTATCACTGCGCAGATCTACTGCTTGCATCGTAAAATCCTCCTTACCTCAACTCGACCCATTTAGAGAGGAAAAGCGGTCGTCCTAATAACGATCAGTCCCTTTCCCCTCGCCTGCTCTGCAACAGAGTGTAAGCCAGGAGTTCCATCTTGACAAGGAGAAGACGGACAACCTGTATGCCGTCCAGCGCTTGCCCTTCACCCATCGTTCCTCGTATAATGGTTCCGCTGGATCATCATTGGAGCGTATGAAAGGAAGATATCATGCAAGGCCTGAGGGAATATGAATCCTGTGACGTGCTGGTGGCAGGAGGAGGTATGGCGGGGATAGCCGCGGCCATCGCCGCCGCTCGCACGGGAGCCAAGACATTACTTGTGGAAAAGGCGGGCTGGCTCGGCGGCATGGGAGCCAGCGGAGCGACGGGGCTGCACAGTTTTTTCAACATCTTTGACGCCCACCCCTCGGTGGAGCGCAAGCGCGTGGTGGCCGGCATCGCCCAGGAACTCGTGGATCGCGTGCGACATCTGGGGGGCGGATTGGGCCACATCCGCATGGAACGGGGCGGCGACTTTGTCAGCATGCTCACGCCAGTGGAACCCGAGGTATTCAAGCGGGCCGCCGTGCAGTTGTGCAACGAGGCGGGCGTGGAACTCTTGTTGCACACCGTCGTCGACGAGGTCCACACCGAGAACGGACGCATAGATCACGCGGTCCTGTGGAACAAGGCGGGACGCAGTGCGATGCGCGCAAAGGAATACATCGACTGCACGGGCGATGGGGACCTGGCCGCCTGGGCCGGCGTGCCGTGCGAACATTTTGGCCCCGACGATCCCGGCGCCTATTCGGCGGGGTTCACCTTCCGCCTGTGTAACGTGGATCTGGAGCGCATGGAGGCCGACCTGGATGCGCGCGGCGTGATCAGCCAGCTGGCCCACGCCGTCAAGCCCGGCACTGACGCGCCCGATCTGGTGCGTTTGGGCATCGATATGCAGAAACTGGGCACTCAGGGCGTCGAGGACGTGCCACGGTACTTTCTTTCCTCCTCCCTTCGTCCCCGGGAACTCACCTATTGCAATTGCATCAACTATGGCCCCAACGACGGTCTGGACGCAAGGGCCCTGACCACGGCGGAGGTGGTGCTGAGAGAAGAGATGTTCCGAATCGCCGATATGTTTCGAAAAAACATCGCCGGCTGCGAGAACTGCTACGTCGCCGGGCCCGCTCCGGCCGTGGGTCAGCGGCGAAGCCGCGCCGTGCACTGCCACTACGAATTGAGCCAGGAGGACTGTGTCACGGGACGGCAATTCGAGGATCAGATCGCCTGCTTTTCCTTCATCGACAACAGCCAATATCTCGTCCAGGACGGGGGCGCCTATGGCATCCCCTTCCGCGCGCTGATCCCCCAGGGGATTGACAATCTTCTCATTGCGGGACGAATGATGACTGTCGACCTCGTGGCCCACAACAGCACGCGCAATACCGTCTGTTGTCTGGCATGTGGGCAGGCAGCGGGGACCGGTGCCGCCCTGGCGGCCCAGCAGGATACGGCGCCTGCAGCCCTGAATTCCGAAACCGTGCGGCGTACCCTATCTGAACAGGGCGCGCTACTCGAACCACGCCCCGATCCCCTGTCAGGCTGACACGGGGGTCGTCTCTCCACCCATCAACGCATCGTACAGGGGTTGTAGACGGGGGACGATCTGGCGCCAATCATAGTGTTGCCGCACAAACTCCCGGGCCGCTCTTCCAAGGGCACGCTGCTTCTCCACATCCTCCAGCAAAAAGCACACGGCCTGGGCAAATTCGGCGGGCGTGTCTGCCAGAAGAGCATGTGTGCCCGGGATGAGGGAAATCCCCTCCGCCCCCAGGGGAGTACTCACCAGAGGCAGCCCCGCCGCCATGGCCTCCAGCACCTTTAACCGCGTGCCGCCCCCCACGCGCAGGGGAACGACATACACGTCCGCCCCGCCAAAGTAGGGCAAAATATCCTCCACATACCCGGTAATCGTGACGGCGGGATCCTGCACGAGGGAGGAAAGGCGCGTGTGGGGTGATTTGCCCACGACGTAAAGGTGCACGTCCGGGACGGCGTCTCTCACCAGGGACCAGACCCGCTCATAGAACCACACCATGGCATCCACGTTGGGACGAAAGTCCATCTTGCCTGTAAAGACTACCGCCGGATGCCTCAGCGGGAGGGAATCCGCCAATTGTGGATGATACCTCTTCACGTCGACGCCGTTGGGCACAACCAGGGGAGACAAGGCGGGCAGCAAGCGTCCCACAGCGCGCGCATCCGCCTCAGAGACCACCACCACGTCATCGGCCCATCGGCACACCGAGCGCTCATACCGAACAAGGCGACGCCACTGAATAAAAGAATACAGGGCCGCTGGCCATCGCCGCGGGCGCGGCAGATCGGACTCCCAGGCTCTGCGCTGTAGCACATATTCGGCATTGTGATCGTCGAACAGGATGGGAGGACACGCTTGGCCCAGCCAACGACGCATCATGGGAATATAGGGTGCCATCTCGATTCCCTCCACCTGGACCAGATCGGGAGGATCCCTGGTTAGAACCTCTTTCAACGCGGAGGTAAACTTTGATGCGCGAAGACGATGGGCCATGTCGGGATCGCGCGTGGTAAGTAGCGTGCGCAGCCGATCGCCCAAGGAGCGCGCCGGCGCGGGCACCGTCGATAGGGAGAAACAGATCTCCTCCAATGGTCCAAGATCGACATGCTTCCCGTCCCCATGAACGAACGAGAGCAACGCCACATCATGACGCGAAGCCACGTGACGGATCAGATTATAATTCCGAATCGCCGTACCCTGCTCTGGAGGATAGGGAAGCTGAGGGGTCAGAAAAAGAACGCGCCTCCGGTCCTCACCACCGGTCCGCACAGGAGGCTCCTCTCTGAGTTCAGGCTAAACTGTGATACAATTCCAACGTCTCTCGTGCCGCCTTTTCCCATGAAAACTGTTGCGCACGCTTCAGCCCCTTTTGGATCAGACACTCCCGCAACTCACCGTCCGTCAGCACCCGCCACATGGCAACGGCGATCTCGTCCACTTTTTGGGGGTCCACGAGTAGCCCGGCATCGCCCACCACCTCGGGCAGAGCGGAAACATTGGAAACAACTACAGGGGTGCCGCAGACCATGGCCTCCAGGGGGGTGAGACCAAACCCTTCATATATGGAGGGAGCGACGAGCAAACGTGCCGTGTTATAAAGCCACAGCAACTCCTCGGTGGAAACTCGTCCCAAAAAGATCACGTCCTCAGCGAGATCCAGTTCCTGGGTCAAGGCGAACACATCATCGTACAGCCACCCCTTTTCGCCGGCCAGAACCAATTGAACGTCAAGATGGTAATCGTCCAAAAACTGCCGAAACGCTTCAAGTAGCGTGGAGACATTTTTGCGTGGTTCAATAGTACTCACAAAAAGGACAAAGTCGCCCTCAATGCCAAACCTCCCCTTCACCCGCTGCATTAGATCGGGCTTGTCAAGGGGGCGAAAATAGGGACTGGCAGCCTCATGGATGACCGTCACCTTTTCCTCAGGAACCCCCAGTAACCTGATGATATCCTTTTTCGTTGCCTCTGACACGGCGATGATGGCGTCCGTGCGATGTACGGCCTCGTCGATCTGACCGTAGTAACGCGCCGCGCGCTTGGTCAAGAAATGGGGATAAAGCATGAATACGAGATCGTGGATGGTGATGACGGACTTGCAGTTGCGACGAAAGGGCGGGATAAAATCTGGACTGTGCAGAATATCCAACCCTGTCATGGATAGCTCCAAAGGAAGCAGAAATTGTTCAAGACGATGATGAACCGGGGCTATTACTCTTTTCCGATGAAAATTGGACTTGTCGAGAATGGGCTCTCTATCCTTGATGCTCTGCAAGATGATAAACTCATCCTGCGTGTTGCAAAGCGATAGCGCTTTAATCAACTGTCTCGTGTATCTGGCGATGCCCGCACTGCTATAGTGCGTGATGCGAGCATCGATCCCAATTCGCATCGGCGACACTCCTTGAACCCTAAATCAAAGAAAAAAAGGGCACAAATAATAACCCCCTCCCCGCTGCATTTCGCAACCGGCGATGGGGGCCACTATGCATCCCGTCTCCAACCGATATGATAGCATGGTTGTCCAGGGGCGTCAAAAGGAGACGTCTATAGCTCCAGAAAACGCAAACGGAGGAAACAGAGTATCCCTGAAATGTAACAAGAGACCACTGTATATCAGTGCTTGACGGGCCAAAGCACTGATATACAGCTCCCGAACGTCACCGCCCCCTCTATACCCCGGGACCAGAAAGCGAATCGGCATCATCGACGTGACCACAGGAACGCGTGCCGACAACCTATTCCTGCAGGCCATCCACGACGCGCTGATATCTGTTCACCAGCTCCTGGGCCTTCTCGTCCGAGCGCGCCTCCGCATAGATGTGAAACACCGGTTGATCGGCATCGGGCAACACCAACACCCATTCCTCATCGCCCAACAGGATCTTGACCCCGTCAATTTGCGGCCCCAGACGCTCTCGATATTCCTGGTTCAACAAACGCATGACAGTGCCCTTGCTCTCCCACGGGCAATCCACATCTCCCTGTGCCATATGATACTCGGGAACGGCCGCCAACGCCTCTGCAAACGTCATATCCTGCGTGATCAGGAATTCGGTGATCCTGGCCACGGTCATCATGCCATCGATGACGGGCTGAAATGAAGGCCAAATAAAGGAACCACGACCATCTGCAGCCATGATGACACCATCCCGATTCGCCGCCTTCATGAGTGCCTGCGAATTTACGGCAGTACGTATCACCTCTCCCCCATGTGCGGAGGCTATCTCTTCAAATACCGTGGGCAGGGAAACCGGCACGGAGATGATACCGCCGCCTTCAGCTTTTAGCGCCATGGTAGCCAGAGCAGCGGCCAGTAACGTCCCCTCCACACTGGTTCCCTGACAGTCCGACATAAAGATGCGTTCCCCCCCCACGTCCAGGCGCACACCAAACCACGTCTCCAGTGTCCTACAAATCTTGCCCAGTTGCTCCAAGGAATTCTGAAACTCTTGCGGGGGGATGGACATCTTGAATTCGTCGACAGCCTCGTTCAAGGCCACGACGCGAAAGTTCAGCTCCGTTAGCAACGGGGCCAAAACCTGGGCTGTGGGGGCATTTGCAAAGTCCACGACGATGTAAGGATTGGCATCCCTGATAACGTCCACATTCAAGGAATCAAGAAAAGCCTGCGAGTAACGCTCCATCACCCGCTGATCATAGCTTATGGTCGCGATCTCGTCTAAATAGACGCGTCGATAGTCCTCACGGAAAAAGACTCGCTCGATATTCCGTTCCACGTCCTTGGTCAAATCCTGTCCGCTGGCATCAAAGAACTTTATATCCACAACCCGACTATCATAGGGCGACAGACGGACATGAACGCCGCCGACGGCCTCGCTGATGCGTGTGATATAACGGGCCACAGGGATGGGCACGGAACGCAGGTCCGAGACGTTGACGCCCGAGGAGGGCAATCCAGAGATGATGCCTCGTTTTAACATACGCGGACTGCGGTGTGGATCGCGATTGATGGTGACCGTCGCCCCCTTGGGCAACGTGGCTCCGAATGCCGCCCCCAAACGCGTGGCGAACTCGGGTGTCAGATCGACGTTGACCAATCCCGTAACACCATAGCGGCCAAAGAGCACATGACGTGCCTTGGCTCCCCATATGATGCTGGTATTGACGGTGGCACCCGCCTCAACCTCCTTACGAGGCCATATCTTGACGTTTGGACGGATGACGGAACTCTCACCGACGACGGTAGAGTCGCCTATCGTTGCTCCCTCAAAGACTACGGCCTTTTGCTTCAGGCTGCACTGCTGGCCTATGATCGCCCCCCGCACCTCCACGCTCTCGCCAATATAGCAGTTGCGCCATACCACACTGCGATCGAGATATGCATAGCGATCCACCACAGAATAATCGTCGATCACCGTAGGACCATGAAGGACGACACCCTGCTTGATCTCCACACCATCCCCCAGAAATATCGGCCCGTGAAGCTCGGCGTCGGGGGCGATATCCACTTCCTCCCCCACCCATATCCCCTCGCGCATTTCCTCTCCAAAAGGCTCCATCTGAACCCTTTTTAGCAACATGTCGCCGGTGGCACGCATATATTCGTTCAGATTTCCCACGTCACACCAATACCCATCCGCTACATAGCCGTACATGGGATCCTCATTCTCCAGAAGAATAGGGAAGAGATCATTGCTAAAATCGAACTTGACCCCCCGATCAAAGTAATCGAGCACCTCCGGCTCAAGCAAGTAAATCCCTGTATTCACCGTATCCGAGATTACCTCTCCCCAGCTCGGCTTTTCCAGAAACTGCTGTACGCCCCCCTCCTCGTCGACGATGACGACCCCATATTCCAGCGGATTTTCCACATGGTAAAGGGTGATAGTCGCCATGGCCTCTTTTTGCTCGTGGAAGGTGATGAGTCCTTGCAAGTCGATGTCAGTCACAGCATCGCCACTGATCACGATAAAGGGCTCATCCAATAAATCTTCGGCTTGTTTGACGCTACCAGCGGTCCCTAGAGGAGTCTCCTCGACGGAATACTCGATATTCATTCCCAAACTTTGCCCATCGCCAAAATAATCCTGCACAGTCTCTGCCATATAGTGCAACGTCAGCACCACGTCGGTGATCCCGTTCCGTTTGAGCAGGTCCAGAATGTGCCCGATCACGGGCTTGTTTACCATGGGCACCATGGGTTTTGGACGATTGATAGTCAACGGTCTTAGACGTGTTCCCTGTCCCCCGGCCATCACTACAGCCTTCACCGCAAACCTCCTTTGCCAAATACGTCGACCACTATTCCCGGCCCCTCGATCTTTCGCTACGCACGGATGAGACCTCACTATTATTATATCATAAGCAAGAATACTTGAGAAGGCGCTGACGAATTCTTTTGCCCAGGTTCCAGTAACGGGGTTGACGGGAGGCGACGAATGGGTATCATCAACCCAACAAATGCAGTCAAAAGATGGCCGTTATCCTGTCTCTGCTCTAAGACAAAAAGTTGGCAAGAACATCTTGGGGCTGGCAAAGCGGCCTACTCGAGTTTATTCTATTATACGGAGGAACTCTATGACTTATCACATCTATATAACCGTTGCCGGAGAGAACAAGATATCGATCCTGACCATGGACGCCGAGAGCGGCGAACTGACGTTGCAGGAGGACGTGGCGCTTGGCGGTGCCCCCGGCCCTTTGGCTGTCGATCCGGAACAGCGCTTCCTTTATGCCGGCGTGCGCTCCACACAAGAGATATCAAGTTTTCGCATCCAAAAGGAGACCGGACAACTGACTCTCATCAGTAACGTCCCTCTCGACGCCGACCCCTGTGCCCTGTACACGGACCGCACGGGCCGCTTCCTCCTCTCGGCCTACTACAGCGCCGGCAGGGTGGCGGTGCATGCCCTCACCCCTGAAGGGGCGGTGGAAAAGGCGCCCGTCGAGTGGCTCTCGACGGCCAAGGGGGCACACGCCCTTCAAACCGATCCCTCTAATCAGTTCGCCTTTGCTCCCCACGTGCGAGAGTCCAACATCATTCTCCAATTTCTCTTTGACGAGGCCGCGGGCACCCTCACCCCCAATCCAGAGGCCCCTCAAGTCACACCGCCACCGGGCACCGGGCCACGGCACTTTTGCTTCCATCCCACCAAAGATATCGTCTACTTTGATAACGAGCAGGGATGTAGCGTAACGGGCTACCATCTCGACTCCTCCGCGGGCACTCTCCAGGCCTTTCAGACCATCTCAACTCTGCCCCAGGACTTTGACGAGGAGAATACCTGTGCGCAGATCCATATCGCCGCCTCGGGCAGGACACTCTATGCCTCGAACCGGGGACATGACAGCATCGCCTGTTTCTCCATCGACCCAGATACGGGGAGACTCTCCCCCATGGGACAGGAGCCCACAGAAGAGATGCCCAGGGCCTTTAACCTCACGCCCCAGGACGAATTTTTGCTTGCGGGTAGTCTGGTCTCCGAAAACATCGCCTGTTACAGGGTGAACCAGGAGACCGGCGTTCTGAGTCACACATACACCCGTCATATCGGCGAGCGGCCCATGTGGATACTGCCCCTGGATCTGACCGACTGACATGTGGTGATCGTGCACAGTTAGAGGCACTCATCAGCAGTCTCTCGATCATAGGGACCGCAAGGGCGATATAGAAATCCATGATCGATCATATGCAGATATTTATCGAGGTTGGGGACGCAAGATAATGAGAAGACTTTATCGGGCTTTGTTGCTATGGCTTGTCCTGTGCTGCATCACCATATCTGTGCAGGCCGAACAACCCGAAAGCAAGGGGTTGACGGAAGCGGACGATGATGCAACCTCCCTGACCGCCATACAAGAAATACCTTCAGCCACCCAAAACAAGATCTCTCCTAAAGTGCTCAAACAGCTCCTCAAAGACGATTGGAGGCAGGACTCCACAGCCCACGGCCAGATGCAGCAACAAGTTTTGGGGGCTGCTGGGGACGTTCATGCAACCTACCTCGTTTTTCTGCATGATCGCGCCGATCTACAGACACTGCATGCCATCCCCGACAAAGAGACCAGGCGCACCATGGTGGTGGACCGCCTGCAGAATACGGCGAGGCGCAGCCAGGCCAAACTGCTCGACCACCTTGCGGAGCGCACCGCACAGGGCAAAGTCGCTCGCTACACGAGCTACTGGATCTTTAATGGGCTGGTGGTGGAAAGTGACCTGGAAACTGTGCTGGAATTGGCCAGGCGCCCCGAGGTGAAAGCGATCCGCCCCAACCGCACTCATCGTCTGCCAGAACCCCAACAGGATGCCGATACCACTCTCGACACCGATGACGCGACATGGAACGTATCCCAGATCCAGGCGAACCGCGTGTGGGACACCTTTGATATCACGGGCAAGGGCATCGTGGTGGCCAATATGGACTCCGGCGTGGACTGGACCCATCCTGCCCTCCAACACAAGTACCGGGGATACGATGAAGGAGATCCCGCCGCCTCCATCCACGACTATAACTGGTTCGATCCCACAGGGACCTATCCCCAAGAGCCCGGGCCAAACATCCCCAACATCAGCAACCTGTCCGACCACGGCACCCACACCATGGGTACGATGGTGGGTTCCGAGCAGGATGGAAGCCACGCCATCGGCGTGGCACCGGGGGCACAGTGGATTGCGGCCAAGGTCTTTGATGACGACGGAAGCGCGACGGACGAATGGATACACGCAGGATTTCAATGGTGCCTGGCTCCCACAGATTTGGAAGGGCAAAATCCCGATCCCGGCAAAGCACCCGACATCGTCAACAACTCTTGGGGAGACAGAAACAGCCTGGACGAAACATTTCGCCAGGATCTGGAGGCCTGGCGCGCCGCTGGCATCCTCTCTGTCTGGTCAGCAGGTAACGATGGCCCCGACGACGCCTCCATAAGCTCCCCTGCCGGCATGGAGGCAGCCTTTGCCGTAGGTGCTGTCGACGCAAACGACAACGTGGCCTCCTTTAGTAGCCGCGGTCCCTCCCCATGGGTGGATATAAAACCCGACGTCGTGGCTCCTGGCGTGGGGATCACGTCTTCCATAGCTGGCGGCGCATACAAGGAGGAAAGTGGCACCTCCATGGCCACCCCCCATGCGGCGGGGCTGGCGGCCTTACTGTGGGAGGCCATGCGAGACAGCTGCTCCATTACAAGTACAGAACAGACCATCATCAGCACAACCATAGACCTTGGCACTGCCGGACCAGACACCGCCTATGGGTACGGGCGTATAGATGCTTACCAGGCGGTGGCTACTGTCATGCGAGCGGGAACCTTTGCAGGCCACGTCACAGACAAAGACACAGGATCCCCCATAGAGGGCGCCACCGTGTCCATGTATAACCTGGAGACCGGGGGCCAGACCTTCACCACAACCGACGAGGAGGGCTTTTATTCCTTCGACGTGGCAGAGGGATCTTACGACGTAACCGTCACCAAATTCGGCTATGCCCAGAATGTGGCCCAGGATATCGAGATACGCGCACGGACGACCACCCAATTGGATTTTACACTCGATCCGTTGCCCACGGGCACCCTCTCTGGACGTGTGACGGCAGCCGATGACGGAGAGGCCGTATCCGCAATGCTGGAATTGTTAAACACCCCACTGCAGACGAGCACGGACGCCCAAGGTGATTACACGTTTGAGGCACCCGTTGGGACTTATACACTACGCGCCATCCCCCAGGAAACGGGACACCGGGGCCTCGAATGCTCCGTGGAGATCGAGGAGGAACAGGTTACCTCACGGGATCTCTCCCTCTCCCCCGCACCACACCTTTTGCTCGTGGACGCCGATGCCTGGAGCACGGAACCCGGCATCATCGGCTACTATGAACAGGATCTGTACGGGTTGCTCTATCCCTATGACCTATGGTCCATCGATGATAAAGAGACAGACGTGCCAGACGCCAGCGAACTGTCCGCATACGACATCGTGATCTGGGCACAGCCCCAGACCTCTCCCGGCTATATCGATGCCTGGGAAAGCCTGGGAATCTACCTCTCCAAGGGAGGCAGCCTTCTTATAAGCGGACAGGACATCGGCTACTGGGATCAGGGAGCAAGCCATGCACCCGAAGCCTACCAACAATACTTGGGTGCGCGCTATCTCCAGGACGACAGCGCTCTCACCCCCCTCTTCGGCATGCCGGGGACCCCGTTCGAGGGTCATGGACTCATCTACAATACCAACGACAGCGCTGGAAACCAGGAGGCCCCCGATGCCATCACTCCCACCGGGACGTGGGCCGAAGGCGTCATGACAAACGAACTGGACACCGTCGTGGGAGTTTACAACGATGATTGCACCTCCCGTACAGTGTACCTGGGATTCGGTCTCGAAGGAGTGGGACCCGCTGATGCGCGGCGCGGCATACTGGACAAAGCGATCGAGACCCTGTGCGCTGAACGCCCTGCGAGGGACGTCCGTCTGTCCATCGCTCCGACCCAGCAAGGGGGCACCCCGGGAAGCGATATTCGCTATAACCTCTCCATCCTGAACCGGGGAACAACGGCCGACACCTACGAGCTATTTGCCCAGTCTCCAACGTGGAACACAGTCCTAATCGACCCGTCGACAGGACAGACGATGGAGGACACCGGCTCACTGCAACCCTGCGAGGCCACCGAATCGCTTCTTGAGATATCCGTCCCCCGCTGGGCCGCCGCGAACGACCATGAGACGACCACCATCGAGATCACGTCCACCACAGATCCAGAAGTAAAAAAGACCCAAACCATCGAAACCACAGCAGTACGGGAATGGCGCAATGCTCCAGAAATGCCAACCCCTCGATACCGTCTGGCATGTGCCGCCACAGAGTGCGCCCTGTACGCCATTGGCGGCTACGATACTCCCGATAGCGTAAGCGACGCCGTCGAGATCCTGGATCTCACATCCAACACGTGGAAGACGGGAGCGCCCAAGCCGACGGGGGTGGCTAACGCCGCCGTCGTCTCCACCGACGGCCTGCTCTATACTCTGGGAGGCTATAATGCTGCGGCCTCTCAAAAGTACGCGGACGCCGTCGAGATATATGATCCCCACGCTGACACCTGGCACACCGGCCCTCCCCTGCCAGAACCCCTGAGCGGAGTGGCAGCCACGGCCCTCCAGGGTCAAGTATACGCATTGGGGGGCAACGACGGCGAGGGGGACGTCGATGATGCCTATGTTCATGATCCCGTGTCCAGCGACTGGACATCTATCGCCCCATTGCCGACGAACGTCTCTTTCGCGCAGGCCACAAGCCTGAACGGTCAGATCTACCTTGCGGGCGGGTGGCCCGACCGACGTGACCTCTTTCGCTATGATCCAGACACCGATACGTGGCAGAATCTCGCCCCCATGCGCGTGGGACGTCAAAGTTTCGCCATGATCTCCGATGGCCGCTACCTTTATGTGGCCGGGGGGGGAGACGAATGGAACGGTCTGAACACGGTAGAGCGATACGACCCTGACAAAAATCGATGGATCGATCTCCCTCCCTTACGCTCTGCAAAGCGCGCTGGCAGTGCGGGAGCATACGTCGAGGGACAATTCTATGTCGTCGGTGGAAGCGATGTTACGATCACAGGAGCCGCCGAGTATATGGACATCGCCTCGCCTCTGACGGGCTCCTATTTTTCCATGGAACCCACTATCACCAAGCCGGGGGAAACCGTGAACTGCTCGGTCGTTCTGCGTAACCCTTACAGCCAGGATAGGACAACAGACTGGACACATACGTTGCCGATAGCCTTACAATATGTGGAGGGCTCCGCAAGCGATGGCATAGCCTACGACGAGGCGGAACGCACGTTACACTGGTCGGGAACCATCCCCCGGGATACGCTTCGCTCCTTCACCTTCCAGGCAAAACTGACTTCCACCATTGCATCGGAAACCACCGTCACGGGGAAAATATATGCGGAGACCGGCGCCTGCGCGCCAAAGGAGTTGACGGCCAGCACACAGGTGTTCATTCCTAGTCTGGAGCATTCACACAAAACCGTGGCTCCGCAGCAGGTAGCCCCAGGAGATATCCTGCATTATACTGTTGAACTGGCCAATACCACGCCACACACGGTCACCGAAGGCTCCCTCATCGACCCCATTCCCGAGCAAACCACGTATGTATCCGACAGCGTGACAGGGGCCGCGTATGATGAGACACACGAACGCATCGTATGGGACGGCAGCATACCCCCCGCACGACAGATAGATACCGAGTTCGCGTGGATCGATGCCGCCGCGGGAGAGCAGCTCGAACTCGGAGACGACGATTGCACCGGACCCCTCGATCTGGGCTTCGATTTCACGTTCTACGAAGATACCTATTCCCAGATATATGTGAATAGCAACGGTATGGTGCTCTTTGAAGAGTGTGATACCAGCTACAACAACACCTCTATACCAAATTCGAATTCCCCCAACAACTTTGTGGCGCCCTTTTGGGACGACCTCAAGCCGGAGGCGCCCGACGGCGCGGTCTATTTCATGACTTCAGGACAGGAACCCACCCGCTACGCCGTAGTCCACTGGGACGCTGTCGACGTCTATGGTACGGAAGAATCACAAACTTTCCAGGTCATCCTCTATGAAGAGACGAACAGCGTGGTTTTCCAGTATCTCGACATGACGGGAGAGCGGGGTAGTGGATCCGAGGCCACCGTCGGACTGGAGAACAAACAGGGCACCAAGGGAGTCCAGCACCTTTACAATGGTTTCCCGTCGGATCACCTGCTCACCGACAGGCTAGCCTTCGAACTGGAACACGACAGCACCTCCAAAGCCTCCACCCATCTCGTCTCCTTTGAGGTGCGCGTGGATCCCACCGCGCCCCCAGGCGCCACCATTCGCAATACAGCCCATATAGAGGATGGCTGGGATGCCTACGAGCGAACGGCGACCAGCACGGTGCATTCGCCAGATCTGACGGCCTCCACCAAGAAAGCGCAACCTTCCTCCGCCCTCTCTGGCGAGACGATCAACTATACGCTGGAGATCTTGAACTCCGACAGCATCACGGCGACGAATGTGACCCTGGTGGATGCCCTTCCCTCGGAAGTCGACTTTATCCCTGGCAGTCTGACTCCACCAGAGGCCATGTACGATGAGGATCTGCAGCAAATCACGTGGCAGGGCTCAGTGCCCCCGGATTCGGAGGTAGTGGAAATAGGCTATCAAGCCAGAGTGGCAGAGGGAGTTGCAGTCAATACAACAATTCAAAATGAGGCCATCCTCTCCATTCAGGACGTGGAGATGGCTTCTATGGACTGCCAGGTGATGGCCAACGAGGTCGACCTGCGCCCCAGCCAGAAAACCGCCAGCGTAGAGAAAATAAAGGCAGGCGCGTCTCTGACCTACACTATCAATCTGCACAATGCCGGACGGCATCCAGCAGAGCACGCTTCCCTGACCGACACCCTGCCCATGGAGTTGGAGTTGATAGAGGGAACTCTCCAGGGCGCAAGTTACAATGAAGCAGAGCGGACTATTTGCTGGTCCGGCCCCCTCAACGCGAGTGAAGAGCACGAGGTATCCTTCGAAGCCACCGTCTCGCCCACGGTCGCCAACGGCACCCGGTTGACCAACGTGGCTATAATAGACGATGGTTATGGCAACAGGCTGGAGCGCGCCGCCCCACTGACCGTGCGACGCAGCGATCTATCGAATTCGACCATGACCGTGAGCCGCGATCAAGTCGTGGCCGGCGCAACGGTCACCTACACCGTTGGCGTGCACAACACGGGGGAATATGAGACTACCGCCACCCTCACATGCATCCCGCCAGAGCCCCTCACTTTGACTTCCGGGTATGCTTCCGCTTTCCCCGAGAACACCCAGATAGAGGACGGCATGCTTACCTGGCAAGGAACCGTCGAGCCCCACACCCTGATCGTGGTGCGCTTTGAAGCAACGACACCGCCGGACGCGGTGCCCCAGGTTATCGTAAATGAGGCCCTCCTTGCAGACGACGAGGGACTCGAGCATCGGCTTCGGACTCCCCTCACCATAGAAAGTGACTACACCATACACTTGCCCCTGGTTTGCAGGTGATACGACGAAAAGCCGCTTCACGCCCAAAACACGGACGATATTCCCCATCCTTCGAAAGCGAGGGCTTCTAACCACTTGGCAAAAAGAAAACGCTATGCTAGAATCCATCTTTGAACCGTCAGCAGCAGTCCAGCAGGTGCGACCAAACGGAATTTTTACTTATCTTTTATCTATCAGGGAGCCCGAGTCTATGGATCATCAAAGTCCGCCAAACCCACTGGCCTCCATACTGAAGAATGAATGGACAGAGCGTATTGTCGTAGCAGTTGTCTCTCTTTTTTTGATCCTTTCATTGTGGTTACCCCCCGCCTCTATCGGGGCACGCCTGTTCTATACAGACTATCCTTTGATCAAACCCGATGAGGGAGGCGTAGCGATGGCGGTGAATGGAGCGCAACTACGCGTCCCTCCTAACGCCGTGGAAAAGCGCACGCGTTTTCTTGTGGAAGCCGTTGCCGGACAGGATCTGGCGGCAGCGTGCGGCGATGCCGACCTTTTCATGGGAACGGCGGGAGATATCACGTCGATCGCCCCAAAAGAGGACGCCCCAGAGACCTTGGCCGTCCAGGATATCCCCCAGAACCTGATCGCATATGAACCCCTGTACCGTGTCGACGTCCGTGGGGACGACCCTTCGCAGGCCAAACTGAACCTGCCTGTCCCCTACGAACTTCATGTCCCCGAGTTAGCAGACCTATATGCGTGGGATGGACAGTCCTGGGAATGGCTCCCCTCCCGTATCGATAGAGACGAATGGACAATTGAGGCCGATCTGCCCTCCCTGCCCTCCCTCTTTGTCGTGGCCCAAGCACAACCAACAACCCCACGTATAGATCTTGGTGTCACCTCTGCGGAGGATGTGACAGAGGTATCGACCGATATCGACGTATCCCTGGTAAGCATTGACGGGCTGTACCTGGAAGACAAGGGCGAGATTGGAGGCCAACTCGTCGCCTCACCGAAGACCGTCGAGATGTCAAAGCCCCTCCTTTCCATCTCCAACACCGTCGATGGCGTCACACGCAGCGATCTGTTGGATAATCTCATCATCGACGACTCTTTGCGCGCCAGGCACGTGGAGAATGTCCTGCAACAGGTAAAATCAGGAGACTATGCTGGCGTCGAGATCGCCTATGGGGGCGTGGCCCCCAGCCTGGAAGCCGACTTTACAGCGCTCGTCCAGGAACTTGCCCAGGCATTGCACGAACAGGACAAAATGCTCGCCGTGCGCGTGGACAGGCCGCAGAGGGAGGGAGACAACTGGGACACGGGTGGATATAACTGGCAGGCGTTGGGAGAGAGCGCGGATGTCCTGCGTATTCCCGCCCTCATGGACCCGGAGGCATACGAGCCAGAGGGGGACATG
>JAWLEV010000020.1:0-9959 GCA_041685915.1 Anaerolineae bacterium
AAAGAAGCCGTAGGGGTCGCGGTTGAGGCCAAAGCGACGGGCCACCTCTCCCGCGTCTGCCCGCGGCTGCATGCCCGTGGAGAGCACGATCAGGTCGTATGTCCCCTCTTTTCGTTCCCCCGTCACTACGTCCTCGTACACGAAAAGGCCCCCTTCGGGATCCGCGGGGGAGGCCTCGATGACGGCGGGAAGGCCGCTTACCACCTCTATCTCCTCTTCCAGCGCGGCGTGCCACGTGGGGCCGACGTCGCGCCCGCCGGTCTGCATATCCATCTTGTGGATGGTTATCTCTACCTCGGAAAGGCGGGATTTGAGCAGGCGGGCCAGGCGCAGGGCGTAGCGGCAGCAGACCTGGGAGCAGTAGCCGCGTCCTGCGTGCTCGTCGCGGGACCCGACGCACTGGATAAAGGCCACGCGCTCGAGGGCCATCTGGTCGTAGGCTCCCTGTCCCTCCTCTTTGATGCGTCGTTCCATCTCCTGGCCAGTGGTCACGGCGGGGACGGCGCCATAGCTGTAGGGGCCCTTGCTGAGGGCGTCGATGGGGTCAAATCCCGTGGCCAGGATCACGGTGTCGGCACGCACAGGGGCGCGGTCGATTTGGGCAGAGGATAGATGGGTATGGAATTTGCCGTTGGCCCTGTGCACCTGTGTCACGGTGGTCTCGGTCAGGACGTCGATATTTTCGGCCTCGGTCACGGCGTCCATGCGGGGGGGCAGGAGACAGCCGCCGCAGAGCTGGCATTCGCCGTCGATGGCCTTGCAACACACGGTGAGGGCGTTCCCCCCGAGCACGGGTTCGCGCTCCACCAAGGTGATGTGGAGGCCACGCCTGGCCAGATTTTCCGCGGCGGTCAGCCCCGCTATGCCGCCGCCGATGACGATGCTCGATCCGGGCTGCATCCCCCTCCTTTATCTTACGTATACTCGGTATGGCAGTGTTTGGACCCCTGCCGTCAAGGCGTCCTGTATTGCAGACTATAAATCAGATAAAATTACTCTTATTACTAATCTTTATTATACGAGAAACGGGATCGCGGTCAATTCTTGGGTGGAACCGTCTTTAATTTGGGCATATGGTGAGGGACTCAGGATACCTGACATAGCCTCACCCGAGGGAGCACCTCCTGCAGATCGCATAGTCCGAGGGGGCCCGCACGCAGGATGATGGGGGGATTCTCGGTCAGATCCACGATGGTGGAGGCCATACCTCCCGGGCATTCTCCCCCATCGATGACGAGGGAGACGCGCCCCTTCAGGTCGTTCAGGGCCTCTTGGGCCGTGGTCGCCGCAGGGTGACCAGATACGTTTGCACTGGTCACCGCCAGGGCGCCCCCCGCCTTTTCTATCAGTTCCAGGGCCCAGAGATGAGCCGGCATGCGCACGGCGATGGTATCGCCGCCAGCGCAGAGTATGGAGGGTACGGCGGATTGCCGGGGGAGGATGAGGGTCAGCCCGCCGGGCCAGAACTGGTCCACCACCTCCTCAAAAGAGAGGGGGATGTCGCGTGCTACCTCGTAGGTATATTTTGGTGCAGATACCAGGACGGGGATGGGCATCTGCTTGGGGCGACGTTTGGCCCGATAAAGGCGCTCGATGGCCTCTGGTTGCCAGAGGTCGCAGCCCACCCCATAGACGGTGTCGGTGGGAAAGACCACGCTTTTGCCCGCGCGCAGTGCTTTCAGGGCTTTGTGAAGCGCGCTTTCCTCCGCGGTGGTACAAACGTGGGTGGTATATCTTTTTTCAGAATCTGCCATCCTATTCTCCTCGCCTTATCTCCATCACACGGTCCCGCTTGGCATAATCTTGCAGAACGTTCACTCGTGCTCTGTAAAAGGCACGATGCGCCATCTCGGTCACGGCTTCCGCCTGGCGGGGATCGATCTCCAGTAAGAGAAGGCCGGGGCGTGTCAGCTTTTGTACGGACTGAAAGAGGAGACGGCGCACGACCTCGAGGCCCCGTTCGCCGCCGTCCAGAGCCCTGTGGGGTTCGTACATGGCCACGTTGGTGGGTAGCGAGGAGATCTCCTCGCGGGGAATATAGGGCAGGTTAGCCACGATGAGGTCAAACGGGCCGGTCAGCGCCCGCAAGAGGTCCCCGCAGACCAGGGCGATGTGTCCTCCGAGGTCGTGGCGCCGCACGTTGCGTGCGGCCACGCGCAGGGCCTCAAAGGAGATATCCACGGCCCAGACGCGTGCATCTGGCAGGTGGCGGGCCAGGACGATGGCCAAGGCGGCGCTTCCCGTGCCCACGTCCACCACGCGGAGGGATGATCGTTCCCGCTCTTGTGCCCAGGCCCTGGCGGCCTCGATCAGGTGTTCGCTCTCCGGGCGGGGGATAAGAACGTTTTCGTCGACGTACAGGTCCACATCGTAAAAGGCCCGCCGGCCTGTCAGATAGGCCACGGGCTCGTGCTCCAGCCGGCGCTGGACAAGTTCTCTATAGCGCGATGCGTTTTTTGAGCAAAGGGGGTCATAGAGATGGATATACAGTTGGGAGCGGGTCAGGTCGAGGACGTGGCCGAGGAGGATCTGGGCTTCCAGCTGCGGCGAATCGATCCCCTGAGCGGAAAAAAGGCTCGCCGCCCAGCGCAGGGCCTCCCCGACGGTCATCCCCTCGCTCGTCTTTTGGCCGATCCCGTCATCCGTATACAACTTTGTCTTACAGTCCATCTGCTGATTGTGTTCTCGGCTACAAAGGGTTATCTATGTAAAGGACCGGCATCGCGGAGATCAGACGGCCTGCTTTGCCAGCTCCTTTTCCTGCTCGTTCTCGATGAGGCTTTCGATAAAGGGATCCAGTTCGCCAGACAGCACCTCCTCCAGTTGGTGCACGGACATACCGATGCGGTGATCCGTCACGCGATTCTGAGGAAAGTTGTAGGTGCGAATCTTTTCGCTGCGCTCTGCCGATCCCACCTGCTTGCGGCGCGCCTCGTCGATCTCGTTCATCTGGCGCTCATATTCCATGTCATAGATACGGGCTCGCAGGATGGACATGGCCCGCTCCCGGTTCTGACGCTGGGAACGCTCGTCCTGGCATTGTACAACCACCCCTGTGGGCTCGTGGGTGATGCGCACCGCCGACTCGATCTTGTTGACGCTCTGTCCGCCGTGCCCGCCAGCGCGGTACACGTCGATGCGCAGGTCTTCTGGATCGATATTCACCTCGACCTCGTCCACGTCGGGCAGCACGGCCACCGTGGCGGTGGAGGTATGGATACGCCCGCTGGACTCGGTGACGGGGACCCGCTGTACACGATGCACGCCCCGCTCATACTTGAGGCGAGAGAAGGCGCCCTCGCCCTTGACCTGGAAGATGATCTCTTTGAATCCGCCGATGCCCGTCTCGTTGGTGCTCAGCACCTTGGTCTTCCAGCCGTGCTCGTCGGCATATATGTTGTACATGCGGAACAGGTCTGCGGCAAAGAGGCCCGCCTCGTCGCCGCCCGTACCGGCACGAATCTCGACGATGACATCTCGTTCGTCACGAGGATCCTTGGGAAGGAGCAAATGCCTGATTTCATCCTCCAGTTCGTCCACCTGTTCCTGGAGATGGGTAATCTCCTCCTTGATCATAGTGCGCATTTCAGGGCCGTTCTCCTCGTCCAGCATGGCTCGGGTATTCTCCAGTTCCGCCGTCAGTTCTTGATATTCTCGGTATGCCCGAACGATATCGGCGATCTCGGCACGCTCCTGGGCGTATACGCGGATCTTTTGAGAATTCTGAGCCACCTCTGGTGAGGCGAGCAATCTATTCAATTCTTCGTAACGTTCAACGATATTTTCAACTCTTTCAAACATGCTGTACTCCAGATATCATGCAACTTTCATCTTTATATTATATCAGTTTGTGCCAGGAGGGACAAAGATCGGCGAGATCGTTGTGATCGGACGTCCAGTGGGTGTGGGCCATCAATTCGCGCGGGGTTAACTCCCCTCGCGTCGCAGGAGGCGGATGCCCTGGCTCAAGCCCAGCACGGCCAGCAGCGCCAACAGCAACACTGTGTAGAAATCAAGTCGTATCTCGAGTGTCAGGGCGGCTCCGCCGAGGATCAGCCCCAGAGTGTCCACGACTATCAGGCGCCCGACGTGACGTCGTTCCAGGTCATGAGCTTTTTCGACCTGGTCCACGCCCCTCAAACGCCGGGCAAAGTGGTCCAGGTCCCAGGTGGAGAGGGCCAATACGACGCTGAGCAAAAGCAAGCCGGAGGCCAGACCCAGCCACAGGCCTGTCACGGCTGCCCCTATGAAAGAGATCAGCGCCACCGGGGCGGTCCGGCCCCAGTCCCCCTGCTCGAGTAGCCAGAGCGAGCCCATGCCAACGATCATCAGAGCTCCGATCCAGAGATCACCGAGACCGTAGGCCAGGGCTGTGACGAACGTGGTCAGGATAATACTGGCGAATAAGGCTTTGGTAATCATCATCGATGTCGGTCGACAGGAGGTTTTATATTCGGATACCCGGGGCAGTGCCTTTTGCAGGCGCCACAATGGACGTTTGACATACTATACCTTGATGGCACGGGACCGCTGTGGCTGCCGGCTGAGGGATGTGTGCACCGTCCGATCGAAAGGTTGATCCACCTGCCAATCCACGGTTCGAATGCCGGCCCGCTGTATTTTGCGCAACATCAGGGTGCGCTCCAGGCGTGCGATGCGGGTTGCCAGGGATACGGCGGGTTGTGGCGTCAGGGCATTCGCCTCAAAGGCGACCGGATCCGGGCTGATCACCAGGATCTCGTATCCCCGGGCTCGAAGTCGGGTGAGCGGTTGCAGATCGTCCCTGCAGAGCGGGCTGACCATGACGATCTGCGATCGTGCAGGGAAATAGCGGGTCGGAATATAGTCCAGGCTCTCAAAGACCATGCTCTCACCTGTCTCGGCCCTGGCGAGTGCCCGCAGGAGGCGTTCCCGCTGGACCTTGCCATAGCCGGGAAAGGTCCAGTCGAGGAAACCCCCATAGACCAGGAGGCCGACCCGGTTACCGTCGCTCAGAAAAGTGGCGGCCAACGATGCCGTGGCGCGAACGGCATACTCAAAGAGCGCTTTGTCTTTCGCCTTGGTGTTGGTGCGCTCTCGGGCATCCAGAATCAGCCCCACATCGGCGATTCGTTCCTGTTCAAACTCGTTGGTAAAGAGCTCCGGAAGGTGACGGGCACTGGCCCGCCAGTTGATCCAGCGCAGGGGATCCCCCGGCTGATGGTCCCGCACGCCAAAGAACTCTACTCCGGATCCGCCCTGGCGAGCGGGGACGGGTCCGACGTAAGATAGGGTACGAAGGGGGCGTATCATCACCCGCCGCAGTTTTAGCATCTCTGGAAGGATGGTGAGGTGGCCGGACGTCGGCAGCGTCGTGTCCCGGGATAACAGGTCCAGGTGATCGCTGGCCCTCACCTGGACGTCCTGAAAATCGATGGCGCCTCGCCTTCCACGCACGGTATATTCCAATGTAACGGTCTCCCCCGGTGAGAGGGAGGTGAGCAACTGGGTATCGCCATCCTCCAGTTCAAGCGACTCGGGAAGATGATCCCTGATCGTGACTGTTTCCAGAGCAGGTCCCTCGTTGGTGATGGAGAGCCGGATGACGATGGGTGTGTCCTGGGATACGCGATCGGCGTCCAGGCTGCGATCGGTTCTTAGACAAAGCCTTTTCGGCCCGTGAAGCAGGGCCGCTGCAAGGTATATCAGCGGGGGGATGGTCAGGGCCAACAGTCCGCCATGCAGCGTCAGCAATCCCAAGAGGAGCATACCGCATATCAGGCTGCTCAACAACAGGATCCTCGACATACTCAGGCGTCCTCGATGACTGGAACGGGGACCGAGCGAGTGATGGATGAAAGTATGTCATCGGCCGCGTCCTGTTCCATCCAGAGATCCGGTTCGAGGATCAGGCGGTGGATGAGGGCGGGGGTGATAAAGGTCTTGACGTCGTCAGGCAGGACATAGTCGCGTCCTCGGAGCGCCGCCCGCGCACGGCTCAGTTTAAGCAGTGCCAGGGACCCCCTCGGGCTGGCGCCTACCGCTATCTCTCGGTGCTGTCGAGTCTTTACGGTCAGGGTGACGATATATTCCTCTATATCTGGGTTGACGTGGACCCCCTCCACGGCCTCGCGCATGGCCAGGACCGTTTTCGCGTCGGTCACCTGACTCAGATCGAACTCGTCCTGCCGTCGCTCTCGCCGTCGTCTTAAAATCTCCTGTTCCTCGTCCGGCGTGGGGTAGCCGACGGGGAGCCGCATGATAAACCGGTCCAGTTGAGCCTCTGGCAGGGGAAAGGTCCCCTCATATTCGATAGGATTCTGCGTGGCGACCACAAAAAAGGGCTGGGGAAGTTTCATCGTCTCGCCTTCCAGCGTGACCTGGAATTCCTGCATGGCCTCCAAGAGTGCAGCCTGGGTCTTGGGCGAGGCGCGGTTGATCTCGTCGGCCAGGACGATGTTGGCAAAGAGTGGTCCTTTGCGCATCACAAAACGAAAAGTCTGCATGTCCGGGGCACGTTCATAAACGTAACCCCCGGTGATGTCGCCGGGGAGCAGGTCGGGGGTGAACTGGATGCGTTTGAAGTCCAGGCCCAGCGCCGTGGCAAAGCTCTTTGCGATAAGGGTCTTGGCCAGCCCTGGATAGTCCTCCAGCAGCACGTGGCCGCCGGCCAGGACGGCGGCCACGATCTTTTCCAGCAGCGGCCGCTTGCCCACGATCGCCCTTTCCATTTCGTGGATCACCTGTTCGGTCACGTTGGATACGTCGGCGATGGCCATTGTCATTGTTGAACTCCTAATCGATCTTCCAGAAATTGAACGACCCTCTCCAGATCGGTCTTGGACGAGGGTTTTACGTTTGCCTGCACAAATTGCACGAGGCGGGCAAAGGGAGAGGTACGGTTCGAGGAAGGGGCCAATGTATGGTGGGGCTGGGTCTGGAGGTAGGCCTTTACTTCCAGTGGGGCGTCCAACTCGTCCAGGGCCTGTTCGACCTGCTCGGGGGTGCGCCGCTTGGAATTGCTCACGGTCTCTACAACCAGTGTGTCAAGTCGCCGTGCGATTTGGTAGTGGAAATAGTCCGATTGCTCGGCGAGTTCTATCCGTCTTGCCAGCTCTTTTACCCGTCCCTGCCTTCCTTTTTCCAAATCGTGCCTTGTCTGAGCGCGTCCCTGGTGCCCGATGAGACTACGCATGGTGGTCAGAATAGCAAATATAAGGAATATAATCCATAGAAAGGATTGGGGAATACTCTGAAGAAGGAGACGGCCGATCCAGAGAATATAGAGGAGGGGCATCACGACGAGATCGCGCACAAAGCCCCTGAGGTTCTGGGACAGAAGGATGGCCAAGGGGATCGTCAAGAGTAGTGTAAAGGCAACAAGCAGGAGGCGCTTTCTCGTTTCCTTGCTCACGATGACTTTCCACAGAACTCGACGATGGCGTTGAGGGACGCAATGGCCTCATCCTCCTGTTGCTTGCTGGGGCGCTTGTCCCCGTAGCGAACCCGTTCAAAGAGCCGGGTGAGTCGCCGGGTCTGTTCGGCCGGGAGCCCCATTTCTTTTAGATGAATCTCGAACTCCCTTGGAGTCATGGCGTGTTGTCGGTGGATGCCGCGTTGCTCTCTCAGAATCTGTATCATCTCAACATAGCAGCGGGTGACGACATCGTTCAGGTCGGCTCCGGCCCGCACGGCCTGAATGGTCTCCTGAGCCTCTTGTGCCAGGTGCTTCAGGGGAGACGTCTCCTCTGCTGTCCGTGTAGAACGGCTGGGATAGGTATACTGCCAGATGAACCAGATAACGATCACGATCGCTGCAGCGAGGAGCAGGGCGAGGGCGATGTTTACTGCCAGGATGAGCCCCGGCGACGGATCGGCAGTAAACTCGGCCCCCGGAGCCGACAATGCCCCTTCGGGCATTCTCTCTGGCGCCTCATCAGGGAGTTGTATTTCTTCTTCGATGTCGTTGAGGGACGGGCGCAGGAGCATCAATAGAGAACAGATTGCGAGCAAAGTTATGACGCTTGCTAGCACGCGTTTTCGCGCTTTAGGGGATATGATGCAGTAGATGATGGCAAAGGGTAAAAGGGCGATAGTGAGGATGAATGTCACCCTCAGCATGACGTAGATGACATCCCCCCCGGGCATTGGGGGAATCTCCCCTCTGCCCCTTTCCATTCGCCGCATCTGTTCCGGCAGTATGAGGGGCTCACCGGGACGCAGTTCAAGGGAGGAAAGGCTCATGCCCAAAAGGGCTATGGCCGTGATCGCGGTGCCCAAGAGCAAAAGGCCCCATGTCCTGGCATCTATCCTCATCGCCGTTCCTTTGCTTGAGGGGGACAAGGCCTTTTCTGGGCTACTTGCCGTTCCTCGCGTGTGACGGCGACTCGCCGTGCGGATACTCGCGCCCGTCGTACGTCCCTCCAGACGGTCGTCTCCGCTCTCCCGGACTCTTTGACGCGTCCGTCGCGGATCTGGTTTTCTCTGTACATGGATCGGTGGGGAGAGAAAATCGTGGAGGGAGTGTGGTTCTCGGTCAGCGAGCGGCCGTGAAGGATTTGGGGGCCGGGGGTGCGCCAGGGACTCTGGGATATCTGGATCCAATCAGGGCACCTGATCAGGCGACGGAGGGTATCTTTACCGGCACCAGGGGGAAGCAGTGTAGCCCGACATATGACATTCGTTGTCTTTGACTGGATATCCATCGCTTATCCCCAGTATTATTACATAACTATTCTAGAGCAGGTGTTCGGTTGTGTCAAGCAAGTGTTGCTTTTTGAGGATGGAGGAGGGTTTTTTGCCTGTGATGGCGGGTCGTGCTAGGATGCTAGCAGGTATCTTGAGAGAGGATGCATAAGAGGGGTGGGCGCTTTGGAGGATGGGGAGAGCAAGGACCGATCTGGCGTATGGGAGAGGTTTGGCATCCGCGGGTCGACACGCAAGTTCTGGCGGGCCGTTCGCGAGGCGGGCAAGTCTGTATGGGGTTTCATTCATGGCTATGTGTATATGCGTTGGCCCCATGGGTATATAGGGGCCGCCATCGGCGAGCGCTGGCGCTTTCGCGGCCTGTTGCCCCTCTTTGCCCCCTTTTTGGTAGAGACCTCCTTTCCTCACCGATGGGCTGAGGGCTATCACGGCAAAGTTGTCTCCACCTCCAAGGCTGGCCGCCTGGTGCAGGTGGATGAGCCGGTGAATATGTCCCAACCGGAGAAGGTCATCCCCTTTGACAAGGCGCGGGACCTGATACTTGCGGGGCAGGATCCCATCGTGGTACTCGATTGTCCCTGCCGTCTGGCCAGGAAAGATCCCTGTTTTCCCCTGGATGTCTGTATCCTCGTAGGGGATCCCTTTGTGAGTTTTGTCATGGAGCATCATCCCGAAAAGGCGCGGCGCATATCCAGCGAAGAGGCGGTGGATATACTGGAGGCCGAGGCGCGACGGGGGCATGTGCATCACGTCTTTTTCAAAGAGGCGCTTCTGGGCCGCTTTTACGCCATCTGCAACTGCTGTTCCTGCTGCTGCGGCGCCATCATGGCCCACAAGCACGGTATCCCCATGCTGATCTCCTCCGGTTTCGTAGCCAGCGTACAGGAGGATCTCTGTCAGGCCTGCGGTATCTGTGCCGACAAGTGTCCCTTTGACGCCATCGAGGTGGATTCCTGCGCAGAGATTGACACAGCTTCGTGCATGGGATGTGGCGTATGCGTCCGGGCCTGTCCGGTGGATGCCCTCTCTCTGTATCGGGATCAGAGTAAGCCGGCGCCCCTACAATTGCCCGAGCGCGGGGAGGTCTCTCGGGCAGTATAAAGATGTGGTAGGGGCTTGCTCCTGATTCACGAACGCAACAGTTCCTGGTAGATGGCGACCATGTCCCGCATGACCGGCAGGGTATCATGCAGCATCTCCATGATGGGCAGGCCGTAGGGACAGCGCTCCTCACATTGGCCACAATAGTCGCAGGACTCGATGGTCGCGATGCG
>JAWLEV010000020.1:10059-32201 GCA_041685915.1 Anaerolineae bacterium
TCGCTGCGATGGCTTGTACAGCCGATATGTTCGATCAGTCCCTCCTCTTTGGCCTGCAGCAGGGCCTCCAGAGAGCCGCCGGCTCCCAATCGTCTTTCCATATCGTCTCCAGAATGGAGACCGTGCAGGTGACAATTCTCCACGTGATCCGTCTGGAGACGTTCCAGGGACTCGTGGATCTCACACCAGGCGTCGTCTCGTGTCTTGGCGCCCGTCTTGGTAGAGATGACGGCCTTCTCTCGCTGTCCTTCCAGGGCCAGCCCTATCTTTATCTCTGCATCTCGGTATCCCCGGGCCACATCAAAATAGTTCACCCCCAGTTCCAGGGCGCGCCGCACCAGATTTACGGCATAGTCCGTACTGGACGATCCCAGTTGAGCGCAGCCCAGGCCAATGGTGGAAACTTTTAGTCCTGTATCTCCTAAATCACGATATAACATGGTCGCCTCCTCATTTTTTTCCTGTGAAGCCTTTTTATTGTAGCATGTAAAGGGCTTTGCGTCCACGTTTGCGTGGTGGTGCGATGGCGATTGCCCCCTTTGCGCTCTCGGAAAATCGTATACCTGCGTCGTTCCTGTTATAATAATGGGTGAGGGGTGCGGTTGCGGCGTTGTCTGACAGATATCTGTTGGTGAACGGCTTCTTTTCGAGTGGAAAGGATGTGTATATGGAAAAGCATCGTGTGGCGTTGATAAAGGGCGATGATCGCTATGCCAACATTCGGCGGGCGCTTGAGGCCATAGAGGAGGATATAGATCTGGCAGGGAAGCAGCGTATAGTGGTAAAGCCGAATTTTGTGAGCATACGCCGCTCCCTGGCCGCCACCCAGCCCGATGCGGTGCGGGCGGTGTTGGACTTTTTGCAGGAAGAGGGTGTGGGGAGAGTTACCCTGGCCGAGGGGCCGGCCATGGGCTCATTCCAGCAGGGACTGAAGAATCACGGCTACTCGCGGCTCCTGGAGGAGTATGATCCAGAAATCGTCGATCTCAACAAGGATGAGAGCGTGGAGGTGGGGTTATATACGCGGTCGATGCAGCCCATGCGATTGCCCGTCGCCCGCACCATCGTGGAGAGCGACTATCGCATCTCTATCGGGCCGCCCAAGACCCACGATATCGCCATCGTCACCCTTTCACTGAAGAATATGGCGGTGGGCAGCCTGACGGGTCGCAAGTCCCGGGTGCATCAGGGGCACCAGGGTATACATCTGAACCTGTACAAACTGGCCTATCACGTTGCGCCGGAACTCTCGGTGATCGACGGCTTTCGGGCCATGGAGGGCGACGGGCCCGTGAGCGGAGACCCTGTGGAGTGGCGGGTGGCCGTGGCCAGCACCGACTTTGTGGCTGCCGACTCGCTGACCGCACAATTGATGGGATTTGACATGGAGGACGTGGGGTATATCTATTACTGTGACCTCAAAGGATTAGGGCATGGGAAGCGCAAGGCGATGGAGATCGTGGGCAACGTCACTTTTGAGGAAGTTCACCGCGAGTTCAAGCCCCACCGCAGTTACGAGCGACAGCTGAACTGGCAGATACCGAACGTGGAAGAATATCTGTAGACGAAAGCCTTTGGCGAGCGATTTGTTAAGGGCTGGCAGGGTGCATACAATGGAGGATGTAGTGTCGATGTCTTTTGATCTGATGGGTTTTTATTCGGAGGTGGATGGCTTGAGGGATATTCAATCCACGTACTGGAGGCGGGCGGGGGCACCGAATTGATGGGTGAGGCGATGCGCAAGAGGAGTGATAGCCAAGTCCGTTTTCCTTCCATAAAGCCCCTCTTCATGGGCGGGCTGTTGCTCCTTATCGTCGTGGCGGTCGTGCTTTTGTCAGCGTGTGAGGGACCATCGAGCTCCGCTTCGCAAAAGGAGATGGGTGAAAGCGCCAAGACCATCGAGAACAAGGGATCGGATACGATAGTCAATCTCGCTCTGGCCTGGGTGGAGGAGTACACGCGTCTACATCCCGATGTGCGTATCTCGGTGACCGGGGGCGGGTCGGGGACGGGGATTGCGGCCATGATAAACGGCACGGTGGATATCGCCAACGCGTCGCGCAGTATGAAGGAGGAGGAGATCACGGCGGCCCAGAAGAATGGCATCGATCCGGTAGAGTTTGTGGTGGCCCGTGACGCCATCGCCGTCGTCGTGCATCCCAGCAATCCTGTGGATGGACTTACCCTGCAGCAGATTTCCGACATATATACAGGCAAGATCACCAACTGGCGTGAGGTGGGAGGGGAGGATCGCCCCATCGTGCTGCTCTCCCGCGAGTCGAATTCCGGGACGTACGTCTATTTTTTGGAAAATGTCATACGGTTGGGAGAGAAAGAGAGCGATCTGCTCTTCTCTCCCGATACCCTGTTGATGCCCTCGTCCGAGGGCATCAGCGCAGAGATTCGGCAGAATCCCAACGCCATCGGCTATGACGGTCTCGGTTATGTGACGCCCGACCAAAAAGTGGTGGCGATCGCGCAGGACGAAGATGCCCCTTACGTCATGCCCTCTGTAGATACGGTTAACGATGGGTCCTATCCCATCGCACGTTCCCTCTTTATGTACACCGCGGGAGAGCCGACGGGACAGATAGCGGCCTATATGGACTGGATATTGGACGAGGGGCAGAGGCTGGTGGCCGACGTGGGGTTTGTGCCGTTAGAGTAGTATATCACGTTGTAGGTGTTAACTATTGTGATTGGGGTTTGACGGGGGATTATGGAAGAGACCTCAAGGGTTCGTTGGGGCGAGTTTGTCATCGAGAGTCTTCTTCGCGTGCTGGGGTTGTCGGCGATTACCCTTCTCCTTTTGATCTTTGCCTTTCTTTTGCGCGAAGGCGTGCCATTCTTTTTCAAAGTGCCCTTGGGCAATCTGTTTGGTGCCCGCTGGTATCCCACCTTTGACATTTTTGGATTTTTGCCGCTTCTTTTGGGCTCTCTGTTCGTCACCATCGTGGCCATGATGATCGCCTTCCCTCTAGGGCTTGCGGTGGCCGTCTTTACCCGGGAGGTGGCACCGTCGTGGGTGCGCGAAGTGCTCAAGCCGACCATCGAGGTCCTGGCGGGTATCCCCTCCGTGGTGCTGGGCTTTTTTGGTATGACCTTGTTGGCACCCATCGTGCGGGAGTACCTGGGAGCGCCGACAGGACTTACGGCCTTTACGGGGGCCCTGGTACTGGCCTATATGTCTTTGCCAACGATCATCAGTGTGGCGGAGGATGCACTGGACGCGGTTCCCAAGAGCTATCGTGACGCCGGCCTGGCCATGGGAGCGACAAAGTGGCAGACGATCTGGCACGTCATCGTACCCGCCGCGCGTTCGGGTATTCTGATGGCCCTCATGTTGGGCATGGGAAGGGCCATCGGAGAGACCATGGCGGTGATGATGGTCACGGGTAACGCGGCACGCATGCCCCTAACTCCCGATTCCCTGTTTCGTCCAGTGCGAACCATGACGGCCACCATCGCCGCGGAGATGGGGGAGGTGGCCAGCGGTAGCGTGCATTACCATGCCCTGTTTGGTATCGGACTTGTACTGTTTATTCTGACCTTTTTGATCAATCTGGCAGTGGCTTCCATGATGTTTAAAAGAGTTTCGCGTGGAGGGCTTCGCTGATGCATCCCCATAAGGCGCAACGTATCGGATTCGTGTTATTGACGTTGATCAGCCTCGTGGTCGTGATCCCCATTTTGCTCGTCGTGGGTGTGATCGCCGTACGCGGGATCAAGATCATCAGTGTGGAGTTTCTCACGACCATGCCCCGGGAGGGCATGACAGAGGGCGGTATCTTTCCGGCCATCGTCGGCACCATATTGCTTACCCTGGGTACTGCGGTGGCCGCCCTACCCGTGGGTGTAGGGGCGGGTATCTATTTGGCAGAGTATGCTCGCGATTCGGTCTTTACACGCACTATCCGGCTGGCCATCGTCAATCTGGCGAGTATCCCTTCGGTGGTGTATGGGCTCTTTGGTCTGGGGGCCTTTGTCCTCTTTTTACAGTTTGGCACCTCCATACTTGCCGGATCGCTGACGCTGGCCATCATGACCCTGCCTGTGGTTATGAGCACGACGGAGGAGGCGCTGCGGGCGGTACCCGTCGAATTTCGCACTGTGAGTGCCAGTCTGGGGGGCACAAAGTGGCAGGGCATTCGTCACGTGGTACTGCCCCAGGCTTTTCCCGGTATCATCACCGGCGTCATTCTGGGTTTGTTGCGGGCGGCAGGAGAGACGGCCCCCATCCTTTTCACGGCGGCCGCCTTTTACCTGCCCCGGTTGCCCCGTTCCGCATTCGACGAGACGATGGCTTTGCCCTATCATCTTTACGTTATCAGCACCCAGGTCCCTCATATGCCCCTTGACGTGCAGTATGGTACGGCTTTTGTGCTCCTGGTGTTCGTGCTTTCCCTGAATGTTGTGGCGAGTTTAATTCGTAGGCACTTTCGGCAGAAAAGAGAATGGTAACCAAGATTCATATCGAGAACCTCACATACAGGTATGGCGACACAGAGGCTTTGCGCGATGTCAGCCTTGATGTGGAGGCCAATACCATCACCGCATTTTTTGGTCCCGCTGCGGGGGGAAAGACGACGCTTTTGCGGCTCATAAACCGTCTGAATGATCGCGTGGACGGTACGGAGATGAAGGGGCGTATCCTGTTGAATGGGAAGGACATCTATGCTCCCGGAGTCGACGTTCCCGAGTTGCGAAGGCGTGTGGGCATGGTGTTCACCTTGCCTCTGCCCCTGCCCGGCACGGTGCGGGAGAATGTGCTCTATGGCCCAAGGCTGGCGGGCATATCTGACCGCGCCCGTCTGGACGCGCTTTTGGTGCGCAGCCTGTCACAGGCTGCACTCTGGGAGGAGGTGAGGGATCGGCTGGACGCTCCGGCGAGCGAGTTATCTGGCGGTCAACAGCAGCGACTATGTATCGCCCGCAGTCTGGCCCTGGAGCCCGAGGTATTGCTCCTTGATGAGCCGGCGTCGGGGCTCGATCCCCTCTCTACGGCCAAAGTTGAGAGATCGCTTACCGAGCTGAAAGAGCATTATACGATCATCCTCGTACCCCATAACGTACAACAGGCGGCCCGGATGGCAGATTGGGCGGCTTTCTTTTTGATGGGGGAACTTGTAGAGTATGGTAGAGGAGAGCAGGTCTTTACGAATGCTCGTGATCAGCGGACAGAAGATTATGTCACAGGGCGTTTTGGCTAGCATATGACAGTTCAGGAACATACCATGGAACGCGATGATAACGCCAAGTACAAGATGCGTGTAAAGGAACTCTCTTGTTTCTATGGTCCAAGGCCTGCCCTGACGGGGGTTTCCATGGGAATCAGGCAGCGCCAGATAACGGCTTTGATTGGTCCGTCGGGGTGTGGCAAATCGACCTTTTTGCGTTGCCTCAATCGTATGAACGATACCATATCGAGTGCTCGTGTGGAGGGCAAGGTCACCCTTGATGGTGAGGATATCTATGCTCCCCATTACGATATCACCCGGCTGCGCCAGCGGGTGGGGATGGTCTTTCAGCGCCCCAACCCCTTTCCACAGTCCGTCTATGATAATGTGGCCTTTGGCCCGCGCATCGTCCTGAGGGAGCAGAGGAAGCGCGGCCTGGATGAGATTGTAGAGGACAGTCTGAGGGGTGTGGGACTGTGGAATGAGGTCAAGGACGATCTGGATCAGGAGGCCACACAGCTTTCCCTTGGACAGCAGCAACGACTCTGTTTGGCGCGTGTCGTGGCGGTAAGGCCAGAGATCATATTGATGGACGAGCCGGCGTCGGCCCTGGATCCCATCGATACGCTCAAGATCGAGGATCTGATGCGCGAGCTTGTGGAGGATTATACCATCGTCATCGTGACCCACAATATGCAGCAGGCCGCGCGCGTCTCGGACTGGACGGCCTTTTTTCTTACCGACGACGAGCGGGTGGGAGAGTTGGTGGAATATGGAGCGACTGCGCAGATCTTTACCAGGCCACAGGATGAACGGACGGAAAGATATATCACGGGGGAGTTTGGTTGATGTCGGCTTGCAAAGGTAAATGGGGGAATAGGAGCGGGATATGCTAAGAAAAAGATTGGAAAGCGAGCTACAGCGTCTGTCGGATGAGGTGCTTGCGCTGGGAGATATGGTCATTGAGGCCATCATGGAATCGGTGGCGCTTCTCAAAGCGCGCGATCTTGAGGGATCGGAGCGGTTGATCGAGGCGGATCGCGACATCAACGAAAGGCGATTCGACATCGAGTCGAGCATCCTGGTCCTCATCGCCACCCAGCAGCCCATGGCCAGCGACCTGCGCAGGCTGGCTGCCATGCTGGAGATCATCGGCGAGCTGGAGCGCATTGGGGACTATGCCAAGGGTATCGCCAACATCAACCTGATGATCGGCGAGGAACCTTTGATAAAGCCACTCATCGACGTGCCTCGTATGGCAGAAAAGGCCTGTTCCATGCTCGATAGTGCTCTGGAGGCCTTTGCCAATTCCGACGTGGAGTTGGCCCGGGCTGTTCCCGACGAGGATGATGAGGTGGATGCTCTGTATAATCAGGTCTATCGGGAACTGGTCACCTTTATCCTCACCGACCCGCAACACACGGCGGAGCAGGCCAACCTGTTGCTATGGGTGGCTCACAACCTGGAACGGACGGCGGATCGGGCAACCAACATCTGCGAGCGAGTGATCTTTACGACCACCGGTGGTATGAAAGAGTTGGACACACACTTTGAATCCGATCTCGTCGATTAGGTGGCGCGGGGCGGTGCTCTCCCTGGATCGTCCCTGGTTGTGTGAGAGGCGGGAGCCTTTTGGTCTTTTAGCGCAAATCCTGACTAAAGGGAAAGAGGGCGATGGGAATGAGTTTGAGATGCTGTTTGGCGAACGGCAGGCCGATGATGGTGATGGCCAGTATCAGCGCCGACGTCAGATGGGCCATGGCGATTTCCCAGCCAAAGAGCAGGATCCACAGCACGTCAAAGAGGAGCTTTAGAGAACTCTGTGTCTCATCGGCCACGACCCTTTTTCCAAAGGGAGCGAGGGTAGCTATCCCCAGGCGGATGGCCTGCAAGCCAAAAGGTATGCCGACGACGGTTAGACAGAGCAGGGTTCCTCCCAGGATATAGCCCAGCCCGGCGATCAGGCCGCCAAAGATGAGCCAGATGATATTTCCCAGTAGACTCATATGATCTCTCCTTTCTATACAGCCTTTTTGTGATGAGCGTCAATCGGGCGGCGAGTTTCGTCACTTGCCGTCTGATTTTACCGTATAGAAGGGGTATCTGTCCACATTGGCGGTGAATTTGGATGATGGTATACTATTATACTACTATTACTGTTATGTAGGTACCATGAGGAGAGAGAGGGTGAGGAGTCGTTATGCCTAGACCGGATGTACTTTTGGGAGAAAGGGGCCGAACCGGCATGCTAGGCGGGTTCAGGTCCATGGCAAGATTACTTGCCATAACGCTAGGGCCCATCACGGGCAAAATCGGCAACGCACGAGAGCCCAATGGCGAGCCAGAGCTTTTGGACGATGCGGGCACGGTGGCCAGACGCATCATCAATCTCCCGGATCGCGCCGAAGATGCGGGGGCCATGCTTATGCGCCATATCGTCTGGTATATGCGCGAAGAAATGGGGGACGGCAGTGCCACGACGGCCGTGCTGGCCTGGTCCATCGCCGAGGAGATGCACAGGATGATCGCTGCTGGGGCGAATGCCATGATTTTGAAGCGGGGCATCGAAAAGGCCACCAAGGCTGCTATGCAGACCCTGAATGAGATCGCCATGCCTCTGGAGGGCGAGGAGCGCATCGCCGCTGTAGCCACGGCCGCTGTGGGCGATGCCGAGATTGGTCGTCTGTTGGGCGAGATGTACGATATTCTTGGACCCCATGCCAATATCGTTATCGAGCCCTATATCGCCACCTATCATGATAGGACGTATCACGAGGGAACGCGCATCGAGGGGAGTTATCTTTCCCCTTATTTTATCACGGATGATATACGCCGCATCGTCGTCCTGGACGATGTTTACATCCTGGCGGCCGATATGGTCTTTGAAACCGTAGAGTCGGCGCGAAACCTTTTGGAGCAGGTATTAGACGCCGGAGGCAAATCTGTCTTTGTGATCTGCAAGCGCATGTCCGAGAAGGCCATCGGGGTGCTGGTGGCTAACAAGGAAGAGGGCATCATACAGCCCTGTGCGGCCAAACTAAAGCCTGTGGGCGACTTGCGTCGGGGCACCATGCGAAATATCGCCATCCTGACCGGGGGCGAGGACCTGACGGACAAGTCGGGAATGAACCCTGCCGATATCGGTATCGAGTCGTTTGGCAGGGCTGATCGCGTCATCTGCACCAAGGATCATTTCACCATCATTGGGGGCAAAGGAGATAGGGCGGCCACCCAAGAGCGTCTCAAGAATCTGCGCGCCAGTCTGCGCAAGACGGACGACGCAGAGGAAAAGGAGACCATCCGCGAGTTGATGACCCACTTTTCCGAAGGTGTGGGCGAGCTACGCATTGGCGCCCTTACGGAGCAGGAACGTTCCGAACTCACGGATCTGGCGGAGCAGGCAATGAAGGCCGTCGTCGCGGGTATGGAAGGGGGCGTCGTGCCAGGCGGTGGTGCAGCATATCTGGCCTGTATCCCCGCCGTGGAGGATGTGGAGGTCGCGGGAGATGAGGCCCTGGGCGTGCGGGTACTGGCGCGCGCTTTGGAGGCCCCCATGCGTCGCATCGCACAGAATGCCGGCATGCATCCGCCCCTGGTCATCGCCGAAGCCCGCCGACAGGGGCCGGGTTACGGATTTGAGGTTTATGGGGAAAAAGTTGTGGATATGGTCGAGGAGGGCATCGTCGATCCCGCCACGGTTGTCAAGCGTGCGCTTCAACAGGCTGTCAGTGGCGCGGTGATGCTGCTTACGACGGACGCCCTCGTCTTACATCGCAAACCGGAGGAGTCGATTGAGCCATGAGTATCTCTAAAGAGACGTTGAAAAACACCCAGGAAGCCTGGGAGAATCTGGGACCCATCGCTAACGGAGGCACCGTTTTTGGCGTGACCGTTTCTCCCGTTTCCGATATGTCCCTTTGTTGGGCGGCAACCGGTTGTGGTGTCTTTATATCCGAGGATGAGGGAAAGACATGGATTCAGAACCTGGAGGGTCTCACGACACCCCTTCTCAGCACGCTGGCGGTGGCTCCCAACGGGGCTCTCTTTGTCGGGGCGCTGAATGGCGAGATCTTTGGCTCTTTTAACTATGGAAAAAGATTTAAGAGGGGGCGCGTGCCCGATGAGCTTCGGTCCACGGTGACCGCCCTCGTAACCGCTCCCAATTTTCGGAAGAACGGGACGGCGTTTGCGGCCACCGATGGCGGGGGCGTCCTGGTCACCCGTAGTTCGGGCGACTCGTGGGAGGACAGCAGTTTTGGCCTGGGGGCCGCGACCGTCCTGGGCCTGGCCACTACGCCGGATTGGTCCGATCGCGAGATCATGTTCGCTGCGACCATAGATGGAGTCTTTATTTCCCGCAATGGTGGGCGCGCCTGGCGTGAGACGGACCTCATGTTGTATGGTGAGGACGTGGTGGACGTGATCGCCGTCAGCCCGGCTTTTGAGGAAGACGAGACCGTCTACGCGGGAACAGAGGGGGGCGATCTTTACCGTTCCACGGATGGTGGACAGAAGTGGAACCTCTTACAGGAGGCTGTGGGGGAAGGTCCCGTGAATTGTTTATGGCTGTCTCCCGATTATGCCGAGACGGAGCGGCTGGTTATGGGCGTGGGGAGCGATCTCCTCGTTTCCGACGATGGGGGAGGGTCCTTTACGACGAAAGAGATGGAGGGGACGGTGCTCACCCTGGATGGGGACGAGGAACTGTTGTTGGCCGGGTTGCATGACGCCGGCCTCTGGCGTTCTACCGATGCCGGCGACACATGGGAGGCCGCCGAGCACTTTGCGGCGCGGGGGTTCGCACGTCTTACACCGGTCGATGGCCATCTTTATGCCATGGGGCCTCAGGAGGGGCTCTGGCTTTCCGATGATGGGGGGCAGTCCTGGGTGCCTTTGGAAGGGCTCATGTCCTATCTGCCCCTTTCCGATTTTAGCGTACCTGTCCCCGATACGGTGTTTGTGGCCAGCCAGGAACACGGCATTGTCAGATCTCTCGACGGCGGGGACTCGTGGGAGCCGGTAAGGGAAGAGGACAATATCAGCGCCTTGTTGGTTCTGGATAATGGCGATGGTTGGGCCGGCACGGTGGATGGTCGTCTCTTGGTGACCCATGACAGGGGAGAGACATGGGAGGAGGCCGAGTCGCCCTGTGAAGGACAGGAGATTCTCTCCATCGCTGCCTCGCCCAACTATACTCAAGATAGTACGCTGTTTATGGGTACTTCTATCCCCGCCAAGGGATCACAGGAGGCTCGCGTGGTACTCTGGCGCTCAACCAATGGCGGCGCCCATTGGCGTCAGCTCACCACGCAAGTTACCTCGGCCCGTTGGGTGGATATCGCCATGCCCTTGGGCGTCGAGGAAGACGTATCGGAGCAGGTGGTGCTGGCCACCGGTCCCTACTGTCTCAGGCCGCTGCGCCGAGCCAAGGACGTCTGGATCAGCACCAAGGTCGATCCCGACGAGGCGAACACATTGAGCGTGGCTGCCGTGGGAGAGGTGGACGAGGGTGGCGTGCTTGTCGCCGCCACGGGGAATGGCGTCTATCGCTCCATCGACGGGGGGCGTACATGGCAACTCTTTTCCAAGGGGTTGACGACGACCAGTTTTGTCAGCGCCGTTGGTGTCCAGAACGGCGCCCGCGCCGACGTCTACGCCCTGAGCCTGGGAGGCACGCTCTGGCGACGCGAGATCTAGAGGCTTGTATATAGACGGGATGGGGAAGGCGTTCAGGAGCGCCTTCCCCTTTTCGCTTTGGGGGCTATACGTGTTTTTCCTCTTTTGTCTTGCCACACGTATAGCAGGGCAAAGGCGACGAGGATACCGGCCAGATCCGCTCCCCAGTCCAGTAACCTGGCGCAGCGCCCCGCGACAAAGGATTGGTGAATCTCGTCGCTGGCCGCATAAAGGGCGGCCCCAAAGCCGGATTTGTGGGGAGCAAGGGGTTGGAAAGGCTCTCGGCTAGAGACGTTCAGGACGCGCCATATGAGCCAGGTCAGCACGCCGAAAGTAAAGGCGTGAGCCGAATAGTCAAAGAGGAGGTCCGATATGCCCATCTGGCGGCCGGGATGGGGCAGTGCAGGTTGATCGGATAGGTAATAGATCCAGATCATCCAGAGGATCAGTGGCAGCCAGTAGAAAAGGACGCGTTTTAGGTGGCGACGGAGTGATATGATACGCATAAAGGGTGACAGGGTTCAGGAATGGTGACGGCTCCACCAGTCATCAAAGTAATTCAGCAGTATCAGAGCCAGGAACAGGGCGATCACAAAATCCCACTGTCCCGTGGCGATGAGGAACGTCAGGACCAAGAGGACGATGATATCTATCCAGAATATGAGTCGGGTATTATCCTTCATAGGTCCCTTGTGGTCACAGGCCGACGTTATCCTCTCGTTACCGTTGCTCCATTATAGCATTGTCCGTCACTCTGCCCGAATCGATGGGTATTGGCTGCGAATCCTTGCTTTGGGCGACCGGATCTGTTGAGATGCATGCGACTCTGCAGGGATAGGGAACCATTCATGTCGTCGGATAGGGGCAGGGGAAGATGCTGCGTGGTACTCGGGGATTCCATCGTCGCCGGCTGGGGAGTGCGGGAGGGGTGTAGCTATCCCGCGTTGCTTCAAAGGTGGTTGAACGAGGGGGATGAGGGGGTGCCCTATTCCATCATCAACGCCGGTGTCCCGGGAGACACGGTCGTGGGCGGGTGTTTGCGGTATGCCCGCGACGTGCGCGTCCACGCCCCCGACACGCTGCTGATAGCCTTTGGCCTGAACGACGGCGCGCTGCAGCGTGCCCCCTATGATGCCGGGCATGAGCGCAGTTGGCGCACACTGCATGCACCATGGAAAGGATTTCTTCTCTATCAGCGGGGGGGACGGGTTTTGCAGAGGGTGGGCGGGGAGGAGGTTTTGGGAGAGCAGCAAGAGGCCGAGCCTCGCGTCAAGCCCGAGGTGTTTTTCGCCGGATTATCCGATCTGGTTCGCTGGGGGCGGCGAGACGGGGCGGAGGTGCACCTTCTGTCGCTTACGCCGGTCTCCGTAAAAAAGCTGTCTGCCGACCAGTGGCGCCGTTACTTACTCTATGATAGCCTTATAAGGGAAGTGGGACGATATCATGGGGTGCCGCTGATCGATCTGGCCGATAACGGGAGTGATCCCTTTTCGCCCGCATATATGCTGGCGGGGGATGGCATCCATCTGCTGGCGGCGGGACAGGCATGGTTGGCCAGACGGGTTTACGCCCATCTTATGGGCGAAAGGAGAAAAGAATGAGTCTGTTACGCCATCCTCTTGTTATGCGTATCAGGAGAAACCATGCCCTGGAGCATGCTATCATGCATCTGCTCAGTCAAAGCGACCCCTCGCTACAGCTTGTGGGGCGCAGCGACTGGAAGGGCATCTCCTTGTACGGGGAGGTAGATACGCCTGCCGTTCTGAACGCAGCCAAGCAGGGGTTGGCACGGTTGAGGGCGGGCGAGGCCTGGTTGCGCCTTCATCCTCGCTGCGGCACGAACTTTGCTGTCGGTATGCTTCTTAGTGGATGTGCGGTCTATGCCGCTATGGAGATGCCCCGCAAATCAATCATCGGGCGATTGTTGCGGTTTATGGCCTATATGATAGGGATCACGTTCATCGCGCGTCCCCTGGGCATGCTCGTACAGCGTCACGTGACGACAATACCGGATCTGGATGACATGCGGATCGAGAGGATTCACAGGGAACGAGAGGGAGGCACGACCGTACATCGCATCGTCACGGCTGGAGCAGAGTAAGTATGTTCTACATACTGCACGGCGAAGAGGATTTCGTGCGCTCCGAGGAGGTCGCCAAGCTCAAGGCGCGCGTTGCCGAGGGGGGCACGGGTGACCTGAATATCTCTACCTTTGAGGACGACGTCACCTTTCAGGAACTTGCCGACGCCTGTAATACGGTGCCCTTTATGGGGGATAGGCGGCTGATCATCGTGGAGGATCTCTTGCAGCGGTTCGGTGGGGTGGCGCCTGATGGTGAGGGGAACAATGCCGCATATGCCCGCAAACTTCTCGACTATTTGCCACATCTTCCCTCGACGACGCGCTTGCTTTTCATCGAGAACGAGAAGCTGAGTCGCAACAACCCGGTGCTAAAGGGGGCCGCGGAGCTGGAGAACAGCTATGTGCGCGAGTTCACCAAACTCAAAGGTCGGGCCTTGCAGAACTGGATTCGCCAGCGGGCCCAGAGCAAGGGGGTGGATATCACCGGACGTGGGGCGGCCCTGCTGGCCTCTTTTGTCGATCAGGATCTGCGGCGGATCGATAACGAGTTGCAAAAACTCGCCGGCTTTGTGGGCTATGAACGGGCCATCACCGCAGAGGATGTCCAAGAGATGGTGGGCGCCTCCTATGAAGCGAACATTTTCAAGCTGGTGGATGCTTTGGGCATGCGCCAGGGAAGGACGGCGCTGGAGCATCTGCACCGTCTCTTTGCCGACGGCGCTCACGAACTTTACATCCTGACCATGATAGCCCGTCAGGTGCGACTGATCATCGCCGTCAAAGAGTTGGCCGAGTTGGAGCGCCTACAACCACAGGAGATACGTCGAGAACTGGGCATCTCTCACCAGTTTATCGTCGATAAGCTGGTGCAACAGGCCCGTCAGTTCGATATGCACAGGCTGGAGACGCTTCAGCGTCACGTCCTGGAGGTAGACCAGGGTCTCAAGACGGGACGTATTGAGAGCCCCCTGGCCCTGGAACTGCTCGCGCTGGAGATCTGCAGCCGCCGGGGAAAGCGCCAGGCCCGTTTTTGACACCGCACTGGTGGGCCTGAACTGAAGATATGATCAGTAAGGTAGAAGGCGGGCCCGAAGGCGCGCGGCGAGGGCCTTTTCCTTCTTGTCACCCGAGGCCAGGTCGAGATAGATCTGCAGCGGGTGGGCGATGAACAGGCCATGTTCCGTCTCCTTCCTTTCCCAGATGAGACTCTCATCATAGGGATGGAAGACGAACACGTAAGTTTCGCCATTGTCCTCGTTCAGGTGCAGCCTCTGCACCAGTTGATCCGCCGGGCCGGCCCAGTAGAGGGCCAGGTGTAGCGTGGTGCGGTTCTGCCGCAGGAGCCGATCCGCGCCAGACCACAGGGTGAGGGCGTAATGGTCCCCAAAACTGTCCCTTTGTTCTGCCAGACGTGTCACCAAATCTGCGACGCTTACCCTTGCCCGGTACGTGCGCAGGGTATTACGATGGATGTCATAACTCTCGGACCAGGTCTCGAGGAGGGCGCCAGCGTCGAACAGGTCCAGCCCCGATCGATTCTTGGTTACAAAGCCCTCCTCTGCCAGTGCGGAGGTGGCCATACTCGCCAGTCCCAGGCTGACGTGGGCGGCCTCGGCCAGGTCGCGCATGTGCCAATGTCTCTGCGGCTCCAGCAAAAGCCGACGTATGATGCGTTCCGATTTTCCCTCAAAGGGACTGCGTACAGTTCTCTTGCGCTTGTATTCGTTCGTCTTGCCGTCCACGCTAAAATAGACGTCCTCCGTCTCGATATTTGCGTTCCCGGCCAGGTCCAAGTAAGAGATGCCCCGCTCCTGACAGAGGGTCCGTCCCTTCTCGGAAAAATAGGGGGCGATGAGGCAGGGAAGGGCCTCGTCGTTGGTGGGGATCTCGGTCTCCTCGATACGCCCGATAAAGCCCTTTACCTCCTGAGGATATCCACTGGGGATGGGCACACAGAGCAGGAGGATCTCGTGGCGCATTTTGCCCAGGGCGGCACGGAGGGCGAAATGGTAGGGATTGCGCGTCGCTTCGGTGAAACGGCGCAGACCACGAAAGTGGATACGCGGATAGAGGGTATCGAACTTTTGTAAAAAGAGGGCTTCTATTTCTTTTTGGCGCAAGGATATTTCCTTTCTAGCACTTTGCAAGGGCCTATTCTATCTATCGACGGTCGGTTTTCACCCGACCGCCTTTGCTTTATGCCAGTCCCAGCAGGCTGGCGGCATTATCGTGGTAGACTTTTTGCAATACGTCGTCCGGTAGATCCACACCATAGATCTTCCACCGGCCCTGGGGCGGGATGTCGGCCTCGGGGGCATAGTCAAAATACTCGTCCGCCGTTTCCAGGAACCGGAAATGCGTTCGGTACATGGGTATCGATGGACGCTGATCGGTGCCAAAGAGGATGCGGTCGGTGTATTCCAGGAACCAATCCCTGGCGCTGTACGGCGCGCGCCCCAGTTCTGCGATGCGTGCCGATATGTCAGTATAAAGGTTCGGATACTTTTCCAGCATACGGGATACAAAGTCCAGGTTCTCTGGATAACAACCAACATGGGCGGTGATAAAGTTCGTATCCGGCTGCGCCGCCACGAGGCGGTAGAGAGAATCGATCAGTTCCTCAAAGGAGGGATACTGGGGGCCGTAGAAATGCCATTCGGGATGTCGATGGAGTTCGTCCCACCGTTCGTTGAAGCGGTCCAGGGGGCGGAAAAAGGCCACAGGATCCGCCGTGTGGATCAGTACGGGAATATCTAATGCGGCAGCCTTTTCCCACAGCGGGCCGATGCGGGGGTCATCGGGCATGACGAGTTTTCCGTCCCCGTCTCTCGCCTCCAGGCCGAGGCGCTTAAAGATCTTGAGCCCTCGGGCGCCGGCTTCCACGTCCGCCTCCAACTGGGCGGCCGTCCGCTCTGCCCACTCGCTGCTTCCAACGCCCGTCCAGTCCACGTTGCAAAAGGTTACGAACCGGCCCGGATGTGTCCGGTCCAGCGCGCGCAGATTCTGCTCCAGAGCATCCCCCGTACTGCCGCTGAGGTTGACGATGGCCTGCACGTTCAGGGCATCCATCTCGCGAACCAGTTGATCCACGTTCAGCCCCTGTTCTTCTTCTCCCTCTGCAGGCAAGAGGTTCAGCTGCTGTGCCCGGGAATGCATGGGGAGGTGGTTGTGGGCGTCGATGGCGGGAAAACGGGCGCGAGGGACAGTGTGTTCGGGGACGACGAGTTGGGAACGCGGCGTAAAGTCTGTGGCTAATAGTGTATCGCGCATGATGGCCTCCTCCTTTGAGGGTCAGACGAGATATTCGATCGCAATCCGCGCCTATTCTACTCGGCGTCGGGAATTTTTGCCAATCGATGAGGGGTTTGCCGTTTGACGCAAAGAGGGTATTGGTGTAACTTAAACATGCTTTCAAGTAGAAGGTGGCCTGGCGTTGGGGGCTATCTGCTCCTGGCAAAGGGCGTGTTCGCTTGTTTTCCGTTCATACTTCATGGAGGTGCTCGCATGGCTGAAAAGGTAGTTACTTTTGGTGAGATCATGATGCGGCTTTCACCACCGGACCATCTGCGTTTCACGCAGGCCCGTTCTTTTGACGTGATATATGGTGGTGGTGAGGCCAACGTGGCGGCTTCGGTGGCCAATTATGGTATTCCCGCCGACTTTGTGACGCGTTTGCCCGAGAACGATCTTGGGGAAGCGTGTGCACGTTTCTTGCGCGGTCAGGGCGTCGGTGTGGACAAGATTGTCTGGGGCGGCGATCGGCTCGGCAAATACTTTTTGGAGATCGGCGCCGTCGCACGGGGAAGCAAAGTGATATACGATCGTGCCAACTCGTCCATCGCCACCATCGAGCCGGGGATGATCGATTGGGAATCGGTGTTCGCCGATGCCGGATGGTTCCATTGGACGGGCATCACGCCGGCTATCTCGGAGGGCGCGGCGGCGGTATGCCTGGAGGCCGTCGAGACGGCCGATGAGATGGGACTGACCGTCTCCTGTGACCTGAACTATCGCAGCAAGCTCTGGCTGTGGGGCAAGGAACCCGGCGAGGTGATGCCCGACCTGGTCAAGCACACTGACGTGGCCATCGGCAACGAGGAGGATGCGGCCATGGTGTTCGGCATCCATGCGCCCGACACCGACGTGACCTCGGGTGAATTGGATGCGGACAAGTACCGCTACGTCTGCGGTGAACTTCACGATCGCTTCCCGAACCTGGAGACGATAGCCATCACGCTGCGCGGGTCCATCTCCGCCAGCCACAACACCTGGTCTGCTATTCTGTGGAGCGACGGCGAGATCTATATCGGGCCTGACTATGACATCACGCATATCGTCGATCGCGTCGGTGGCGGCGACTCGTTCATGGGTGGGCTGATTTATGGTCTGCAGACGTACGATGACAAGCAGTCGGCGCTCAACTTTGCCGTCGCAGCCTCCTGCCTGAAGCATACCATCTTTGGCGATTTCAACCAGGTATCGGTGGAAGAGGTGGAGAAACTGAGTGGCGGCGATGTCTCGGGCCGTGTCTCGCGCTAATAGAGAATTAAGACGTTGAAGGTGAAAGGAAAAAGGAAATGGCCAATTTTTCACGGGTAGAAGTGTGGAGCGCGATGGAGGAGACGGGGCTGGTGCCCCTCTTCTATAATGGCGACGTGGAGACGGCGATCAAGATCGCGGAGGCCCTATCGGCCGGTGGAGCAAAGGTGATCGAGTTCACCAATCGCGGCGACCGGGCCTTTGAGGTGTTTCGCGAACTGATCGTGCATTTCGAGGAGCACGATCCGGACCTGATCCTGGGCGTGGGATCGGTGCTGGACGTGCCCACGGCGGGGTTGTACATCAACCTGGGGGCTAACTTTATCGTGGGTTCGGTGACCCACGATGACGTGGCCAGGCTGTGCAATCGCCGCAAGGTGGTGTACTGTCCCGGTTGTGGCACACCCTCGGAGGTCTCCCACGCCGAGGAGTTAGGGGTGGAGATCTGCAAGGTGTTCCCCGGCAGTCAACTGGGTGGTCCCGGTTTTGTGAAGGCCATCAAGGCGCCGTGCCCATGGGCCAAGATCATGCCCACGGGTGGGGTGGACGCCACATGGGAGAACCTGAAGGCGTGGTTCGACGCGGGAGTGACCTGTGTGGGTATGGGCTCCAAGGCCGTGCCGAGCGAGCTGGTAGAGGCGGAGGACTGGGCGGCTATCAGCGAAAACATAGAGCAATGCCTGGAATGGATCCGCAAAGCGAGGAAAGAGTGACGTACAAAGGTGTGGAACATGTGGGGCTTTACCCCACCTCCGATGTCCCGGCGCAAGAGATTGCCGAGTGGTACGAGGGAATCTTTGATTTCGAGGTTTCCGAGGGCGGCAGTTCCTATATGTTGAGTGGCGATGGTCCCGGTCGCCTGGAGGTTATGAAGAACGAGCCCGACCGGCCATGTCACATCGCGATACTGGTCAGCGATTTCGAGGCCGCGTTGGAAGACCTGGATGCCAAGGGGATCGAGTATGAGGAACCTCGCATGGAGCCCACACTGAAGCTAGCCTATTTGAAGGAACCCGATCCGGCGGGCAACACCGTACACCTGCTGTGGTTAGGATAGTCTGACAGGAACCATACTTGGGGCGCCAGAGAATGGCGCCCCTTTTTGCATTGTGGTGAGGGTCAGGGAAAAAGACGGCGCAAGGTCTTTTCCGACAGTTCGTTGAGATCGTCGATCACCACGTCCGCCGCGGATAGTTCCTCGGCGGGATGGGTCGTGTTCACGGCGACACACTTTATACCGGCGCGATGGGCCGCCTCCACGCCCACGAGGCCGTCCTCGAGAACCACGCTCTCTTGGGGCTCCGCTCCCACAGAGGCGGCGGCCTGGAGAAAGATGGCGGGGTGGGGCTTGCTATGGGGTAGAAAGGCCCCCGAGACGACGGCGTCAAAATAGTTGGCGATCTCAAAAGCGGCCAGTATGGCCACGATGTTGGCCATCTCCCCCGACGAGGCCACCGCCTGTCGATAGCCTTCTTTCCTCGCCCAGCGCAGCCACTTTTCCACGCCGGGTAGGAGGTTCACGTGCGGCTCGATCATCTCGCGAAAGCGGGCTTCCTTCTCTGCGGCCAGATCGAAAAGTTTTGCTTCGGGCAGTCCTTCCCCCAGCAATTCTTTCAGGATGGGGATGTTCGACATGCCAAAAGTCTTTTCGAAATCCTCCCGCGTGATCGTCCATTCGTGCCCCTCAAAGAGGGCTTTCCAGGCTGCGAAATGCGCCTCCCCCGTATCGACGAGCACGCCGTCCATGTCCCACAGCAGCGCTTTGGTCACGATCGATCTCCGTAGCCGTCGCGGGTTTCCGTCTTTATCTTTTCGGCGGCGATTGGGCGACGAAGCGGCGGGAAATCGCCCAGCAGGGCATATAGGGCCTGCCTTTCCTGTGTTGGGGAGCGTGATTTCATGATAGCCTCCAGGGATTGTGGCGGATCCTGTGGGGAGTATAATCCTCCCTAGCCCTTTTACAAAAAAGAATGGCAATTTGGGCCTCTTGTGTTATAATATACTTGACTTAATCTTGGGCGCTTATCGGCGACTGTATATTTGGAGATCATTACACAGCATTAAAGGCTGGGAGAATATCATCGTATGTTTAAGAAACTGCTTAACACCGTCTTTGGCGATCCGAACGAACGCGAACTCGAGCGTTTGGAGCCCCTTGTGGAGGAGATCAACGCGTTGGAACCAGAGATGCAACAGCGTTCGGACGAGGAGCTTTGGCGGTTCACGCAGGATTTTCGGGATCGTCTGGAGCGCGCCACAGGAGACTATAAGGAGGAGATCAGCGAGCGGGAGGACGAACTGCTCCGTGAGCAGGATGAGGAGCAGCGGCGCTTTTTGGAGCGGGAGATCGAGCGCCTGAAGAGCGAGCTGGACGAGGTGGAGGCCGAGATACTGGACGAGATGCTCCCTCAGGCCTTTGCCCTGGTACGCGAGGCGAGTGTGCGGACCATCGGCCTGCGCCATTTCGACGAGCAGATTATGGGTGCCATCGTGCTCCATGAGAATCGCATCGCCGAGATGAAGACGGGCGAGGGCAAGACGTTGGTGGCCACCCTGCCCCTCTATCTGAACGCCCTTACGGGGCGGGGGGCGCACCTGATCACCCCCAACGATTACCTCTCCAAGCGGGGAGCCCAGTGGATGGGCCCCATCTATCACTTTTTGGGTGTTCAGGTTGGCGTGATCCAGTCCATGGGCGAGGATCCGGAGATGAGTTCCTTCCTGTTCGATCCGGATCATGTCTCGTCCGATGACCGCTACCAGCATCTGCGGCCCTGCTCCCGGGAGGAAGCGTATCAGGCGGATATAACCTACGGGACAAACAACGAGTTCGGGTTCGATTTCCTGCGCGATAACATGGTGACGGATCTGGATCAATGTGTGCAGCGCGAGTTGCATTACGCCATCGTGGACGAGATCGATAACATCCTCATCGACGAGGCGCGTACTCCCCTGATCATCTCTGGCCCGGCAGAGGAATCGACCAGCCGCTACCAGCAGTTCGCTCAGCTGGTTCGGAGGTTGCGTGAAGGGGTGGACTATGAGGTGGATGAGAAGGAACGCAGCGTGAGCCTCACCGAGGAGGGCATCAACAAGGTCGAGAGGTCTCTGGGCATTGAGAACCTCTATGCGCCGGAGCACTTTGAGTTGACGCCCTACCTGGAGAACGCCATCAAGGCCAAGGCCCTCTTCAAGGAGGATCACGACTATATCGTGCGCGACGGACAGGTCATCATCGTCGACCCCTTTACCGGCCGGCTCATGCACGGGCGGCGCTACTCGGAGGGACTGCATCAGGCCATAGAGGCCAAAGAGGGGGTCCCGGTGCAGCGGGAGAGCCTCACCCTGGCCACGGTCACCTTTCAGAACTATTTTCGCATGTACCGCCGCCTGGCGGGCATGACAGGCACGGCCGCGACCGAAGCTGAAGAGTTCACCCAGATATACGATCTGGATGTGGTGGTCATCCCCACCCACGAGCCCATGATCCGTGTCGATCATCCCGACAAGGTTTACAAGACACAGGAGATCAAGTTCCGGGCCGTGATGGAGGAGATCAAGGAGTGCCATGCCCGTCAGCAGCCGGTGCTGGTGGGCACCCTGGCCATCGAGACTTCCGAGGAACTGTCCAGGCGCTTAAAGCGTGCGGGCATACCCCACGAGGTACTGAATGCCAAACATCACGAGCGGGAGGCCCAGATCATCGCCCAGGCGGGGCGCCCCGGCGCCGTAACCATCGCCACGAACATGGCCGGGCGCGGTGTGGACATCCTTTTGGGCGGCAATCCTGAGGGGTTGGCCCGCGAGGCCCTGCGCGAGGAGGGATATGATCTGCAGGAACTGGATCCAGAGGTGTGGGAGGAGGCCTATCAGGAGGCCAAGGAACAGTGTGAGGCCGACAGGGAGATCGTGCTGGAGGCCGGCGGGCTGCACGTGTTGGGCACCGAGCGCTACGAGGCCCGCCGCATAGATAACCAGTTGCGCGGCCGTGCGGGGCGTCAGGGGGATCCGGGCACCTCGCGATTCTACGTGTCCCTGGAGGACGATCTCATGCAGCGTTTTGGCGGTCCGGCCGTGTCCAGGATGATGGATCAACTGGGGGTGGACGAGGCCATGCCCATCGAGCACGGCATGATCAGCAATGCCATCGCCAATGCGCAGACGCGCGTCGAGGGGCACAACTTTGACATTCGCAAGCATCTCTTGGAGTACGATAACGTGCTCAATCAGCAGCGCCAGGTGATCTATGATCAGCGACGCCTCATCCTCTCTGAGGCCGATACGAAATCGATCGTGATGGAAATTCTGGCCGATGAATTGGAGGCCGTCGTTCTGGAGCACACGGCCAGTTATGATGGGCAGCGCGACCTGGAAAGCCTGCACGCGACTGTTGACCGCATGGTGCACCTTCCCCGGGATCACTCGCCGGAAGAGTGGGCCAACGCCAACGATCGAGAGATCATGGAGGAGGTGATAGCATATGCCGAGGCCACGTATGAGGCCCACGAGGAGGAGATGGGGGCGGAGAGGATGCGCCAACTGGAGCGCCTGGTCATGCTGCGCATCATCGACAATCGCTGGGTGCGCCATCTGACGACGCTGGACGAACTGCGCCAGGGGATCGGCCTGCGGGCCTTTGGCCAGCAGAACCCCCTGGTGGAATACAA
>JAWLEV010000105.1:0-7512 GCA_041685915.1 Anaerolineae bacterium
AAATTCGGCTTCCATTCTGGCGGCAGATGCTATGACCCTGGTCTATCTCACCATCGCCTGGAGCCTGGGCATCGTCCTGGGACGCCAACTCGACCTTCCCCCTGCCCTGCTCGCGATGCTCACCGTCGCCGGCTTTGTCGGGGTAATCTGCTACCGGGGCACTGCGCAGGAACGTTTGGCCGTGGTTCTGATGGCCGCCCTCTTAGGAGGATGGCGCTACCATCTCGCCCAGCCCCGCATAGACGAAGCCCATCTAGCCCACTATAACGACGGCGGAAGGCTGTCCGTCGTCGGATACATCTCTGCGGAACCCAACGTGCGCGACACCTATACCCAACTGGAGATCACCGCACTACGAATCGAGGACGACGACGCGGCCCGCCCCGTGCGCGGCAGGATGATAGCCACCGTGGGACACTATCCCCGTTACGAATATGGCGATCTCTTGCGCGTCACCGGCGACCTGGAGACACCCCCCATCCTCGATACCTTTTCCTACAGGGAATATCTGGCCGCCCGGGGCATACACTCTCTCATCCACTATGCCGCCGTCGTCCCCCTGCAGGAGACACGAGGCAGCCACCTCCTGCGTGCCATGTACCGCGCAAAGCGGGGTCTGCGGGCGACCATAGAGCGCATCCTGCCCAACCCCGAAGCCGGGCTGCTCAGCGGTATCCTCCTGGGCCTGTCCCACACCCTACCCGACGATCTGGACGCCGCCTTTCGCATCACGGGCCTGACGCACATCATCGTCATCTCGGGGTTCAACATCAGCCTTGTGATCCAGGCGGTCATGCTCGGCCTCCGCCGTCTGCTGCATCGCTGGTGGGCGTTGGGCATCAGCCTCGCCATGGTCGCCGTCTACACGATCTTTGTGGGGCCCACACCACCGGTCGTGCGCGCCGCCCTTATGGGCGGCCTTTTTGTCCTGGGCCAACTTGTGGGACGCCCCTCCCATCCCTTGACCACTTTGGCCGCCGCCTCGCTACTCATGACCCTGTGGAACCCCCTCATGCTATGGAGCGTGAGTTTTCAACTTTCCCTCGCCGCCACGTTGGCCCTCCTGGTCATCGAGCCCCTCCTTGCCCAGGGCGTTTACAGGCGGCTGATACCGCACATGGATGATGACGACGCCCGGCGGTGGCTGCGGCTGCTGCGCGACGTGCTCCTGACCACGGTAGCGGCCCAGATCCTCACCCTGCCCATCATCTGGCACCATTTCCGCACCGTGTCCCTGATCTCGCTGCTGGCCAACCTGCTGGTGCTCTCCATTCAGCCCGCCATCATGGCTTTTGGCGCCCTGGCCACTGTGTTGGGCGTCCTGTGGCTACCCCTGGGCCGTGTGGCGGCCTGGACCGTGTGGCCATTTCTACGCTACAACATAGGCGTCGTGCGGCTGCTCGCCAGGATTCCCGGTGCCGCCGTCGACGCGCCGGCCCTCTCGACGAGGGGGCTTTGGATACTCTATGGCCTGATAGCTCTCGCCTTCGTGCTGGCCCAGCGAGAGCCAAGGAGGCGCATGCGGGAATGGCTATCGCATGTCCTGGAAAAGACAAGAGGAAAAGAACGGGCCAGGAATTCCCTGATCTATGGCGGATTCCTGGCCCTGGCGCTGATGGCCGTCCTCGTCTGGAGCGCCGTCGGCGCCCTTCCCGATGGCAAACTACACTTTTACGTCCTGGACGTGGGCCAAGGAGACGCCCTGCTGCTGCGCACCCCGGGCGGACGGGTGATCCTCGTGGATGGTGGCCCCGACCCCCTGACCCTCACCTCCCATCTGGGACGCATCCTGCCCTTTTGGCAACGCAGGATCGACCTGGTCGTGGCTACCCACGGCGACAGCGATCACTTGTCGGGGCTGATGCCCGTGGTGGAGCGTTACCGCGTGGGCCATGTGATAGAGCCAGCGGACATGGGCGAAAATGCCCTCATCGACCGATGGCATGCATCCCTGAAAGCGGCGGACGTCGAGGTCATCCACGCGGCCCGCGGCCAGAGAGTGCATTTCGGCGAGGGCGTCATACTGGAGGTACTGCATCCACCGGCCGGCGCGACGCGCGCGGCAGAGAGCGACGACAACGAGAATTCGGTGGTGCTCAGGATACGCATGGGACGCTCCAGCCTGCTCCTCACGGGGGACATAGGCACACAAACGGAGGAGCGACTTTTGGATCGGGGCCTCCTCTCACAAGCCACGATTCTAAAAGTATCTCACCACGGTGCCGGCAGTTCCACATCGGAGCGCTTTCTGTCTGCCGCAAACCCCAAGATCGCCGTCATCAGCGTCGGCGAGGACAATCGCTTCAATCATCCCTCCGCCAGGGTGTTACAGGAACTGGAGGTCATGGACTGCGATGTGCTCCGTACCGATTTGCATGGTACAATAGAATATGTGACCGACGGCAGACAATCCTGGATCAAGAGACATAGCATATGGCCTAGAAAGTGATGGGGATATGAACGGAATCAAGCAGTCGTGGCGCGGTGTGGTCCCCCTTTTGCAGGTGGGCAGCATAGAGGATACGCTGACCTATTATACAGAGGTACTGGGTTTTACCGTCGATTTCGTCTGGCCACAGGAGGGGCCGGCCAAGTGGGCTGCGGCATCCCATGGCGACGTGACCTTTATGTTCACCATGGACCTGGGAGAGAGCACCCGCCCCTTTTTAGCCGAAAAGGGAAATGGCGTGGTGTTCTACATCGTCATCAAGGACGTGGAGACCCTGTACGACGAGCTATGCGAGCAAGGGGCCATCATCGTACAGGATATCCAGCAATTCGGGGAACGCAAGCAGTTCAGCGCCGCCGACCTGAACGGCTACATCCTGGCCTTTAGCGAGCCCTTTGACCGCGCGTAGGCGAAGCCATGTTCCACCTCGACCACGCCCCACATCGAATAGAAGCCAACGATCCTCCTTCCAACGTCATACGCCTCCTCGTGGGTGTGACGCTTTCGGCGTTGAGCGCCGGCATGTTGCTCGTGGCCTTTCCCCCCTACAATATATGGCCACTGGTGTTTGTGGCCCTCATCCCCTCCCTCCTGGCCCAGTACCGCATCCTGCCGCCCACGCTCTCCGCAGTAGGCCAAGCCGTGGCCAGCGGAGGATTCGTGGGCGTCTATTTTTTGCAGATATTCCCCTTTTTGGGAGAACTGGCCTGGTACATGCAGGGACTGCCCCTGTTTATCGCCCTCTTCAGTTTTGTGACCCAAAGGGGTTACCGCGCGTTTCACGAGCGGACGCGCTATCGCTGGTTCGTGCTGCACGGCATCGCCGATTGGGTGGGTGTGGAGATGATTCGCGGATTCATCCCCTTTATCGGCACCTGGGCCTTTGTGGGATATACCTTGTGGGATCAGAACTGGCTCCTGCAGCCCATGTCCATCTTTGGCATCTTTGGCCTGAACGCCCTCATCCTACTCGCAAATTACGCCCTGGCCCAGGTGACCCTGCGCCTCTTTGATCATCGATTCCCCTGGAACGAGGCCCCTGCCATCGCTGCTGATGTCAACAGGCGATGGCTGGCGGCGCTGGTCGTGGTGGCCATGGCGTGGACGGCGCTGAGCGTGGGCATGCTGGCCGCAGCACCGCCCGCTCCCGAAACGGTGCGCGTCGCAGCTGTGCAACCCAATCCCTCCACATTGCTTGAGGAAGGTCAGAACCGGTGGGCGCTGGACGAGACGGAACGCGCCACATTGATGGAGAAACTCCTCGCGCGCCTGCGCGAGCAGACCATCGAGGCCGCGCAGGCGGGAGCCAAAATCGTGGTCTGGCCCGAGGGGCAGGTTACGTTCGATCCTCAGGAAAAAGGAACGGACTTTTTTCAGGCACTGACCCGCGAGACGGGCGTGCATCTGGTGATAGGGTATGTGGAAGATACCAAGCGGGGCCTGCGCAATGAGGCCACCGTCCTGACACCCGAGGGAGAATTTCTGGGCACCTATGGCAAAGCGCATCCCGTCGTCTTTGGCGGCGAGACCAGCCTCACCAGGGGGATCTATCCCACCTATGATACCCCCTGGAGCACGCTGGCCACCATCATCTGCTACGACCTCAACTTTACCGACGTCTCGCGCATCATGGCCCGACGCGGAGCGCAGATCATCGCCGTTCCCTCGGCGGACTGGCCGGCCATCGCCGAGAGGCAGTACACACACCTGCGCTTCCGGGCCATCGAAAACAGGGTGGGCATGATCAAGGCGGATATGGCCTACGACTCGGTCATCACCGATCCCCATGGGCGCACCCTGGCCCACGACAGCAGTCCCCAGGGCCACGAGACGGTCCTCATGGCCAACCTGCCCCTGGGCACAGGGGATTCCATCTATGTCACCCTCGGCGACTGGGTGGGGTGGATCTGTCTCGCGGGACTGGCCTTCTTCACTTTCTATATCCCCGTGGTGGTGAGAAGGGCCGATAGGAACGGGCGGTAACACCATCCCCATGATGCTTCGCGTCCGCGCTTTGAGCCAATGGCTCACCTGCGCTATACTGACGTGGGACAGGGCGAGGCTCCGCCAAGGACAGAAAGGGAGGGAAATCCCATGCTCTACGATGCAGAGGCCACCTATGCCGACCTGGAGGCGGCGGAGGTGGAGATAGCCATCCTTCCCATAGGGGCCATCGAACAGCATTCCCTGCACCTGCCCCTGGGAACTGACTGGATCGGGGCGGAGGCCCTGGCGCGCCGCGTGGCCGAACGGCTGGCCCGCGACCGCGACGTCTACCTGCTGCCGGGCTGGCCCTACAGCCTGAGCCAATGCCACGGCCCCATGCCGGGGACGGTGTGGCTCACACCCCGAACGCTGGCCGACGTGCTTGGCGATACGGTGCGCTCCCTCTACACCCAGGGCATCCGGCGGGTGGTGGTGATCAATGGCCACGGGGGAAATTTCGTCCTGGATGCCGAGATCCGCGAACTGAACCTGCGCTATCCCGACCTGATCCTGCTGAGCGCCGCCTCCTGGGACACGGCGGGCGGCGCAAGGCCCACCGGCAGGGTCACGGGCGGGGACATCCACGCTGGCGAGGGGGAGACGGCGAGCCAACTATATCTCAACCCCCAACACGTGGGCTCCGAGCGTGTGGATTATGTCCCGCCTGTGGGCCGGGAATTCCTGGACTATGCCTATATGTGCCACATCTCTCCCCACGGCGTGTGGGGACGGCCCAGCCGGGGCACGGCGGAGGCGGGGAAGGAACAGTTGGAGCGGGCGGCGGAGGGGCTGGCCCGGGCCGTGCAGGAGGCCTTTGAGGGAATCGCCGCCCTGAAGGGAGGAGAGGAGGCATGACATCCAAGAAGGTATACGATTGGCAGAACACCAGTTGGGACCTGCGGGAACACCCGCCCCATCTGGCGCTGCTGCCCGTGGGCGCTACGGAGCAGTTCGGCCCCCATCTGCCCCTGAGTAGCCAGAACCTCCTCCTGGAGGCCATAAGCCGCCGCGTGGCCGAAGAACTATCTGAAAGTGTCTATCTGCTGCCGCCCATCCCCATCGGCAGCAGCGGGCAGCACGAGGGTTTTGCCGGGACGGTCTCCCTCTCCTGGCGCACGCTGAAGGCCGTCCTCACCGATCTGGGAGAATCCCTCCTGCAGACGGGAACGACGCGGCTCGCCGTCCTGGTGGGGTTGGGCGGCACCGCCTGCACCACCACCATGCCCCGGGAGAACGAGATCGTCAAGACCGCCGTCCGCCGCCTGAACTATGATCACGAGGAGTTGGAAGCCATCTGGGTCCAACCCCTCACCGTGGCCGACCCTCCCCTGGATACCCTCTTCGATGATCCACAGGACGACGTGCACGCGGGCCAGGTGGTCACCTCCCTGATGCTGCACCTGCATCCCGACCTGGTAAAAGCATTGCCCGAGTCCCACGTTCCGCCAGCGGGCAGCGGGGGATACCTCCATCAACTGCCCTTCTCCGCCCTCTGCCCCGACGGCGTCTGGGGACATCCCCACCTGGCCGACGCGGAACGTGGCGCGGAGGCCCTGCGGGCGGCGGTGACGGGGACGGTGGCCTATATCGAGGAGACCTTTGCCGACCTGGCACGATTGAGAAACGAAAGAGCCTAAGGGTTTCAGAAACCCTTAGGCTCTCTACACTTTTAGACGGAGCCAAAGATGATCAAATTCGCAGGACTGGAATTCAAGAATCCCTACGTGGTGGCCTCGAGCCCCCTGACGGCCAGGGTCAAATGGCTGCGGGCCGCCGCCGACGCCGGCGCCGCCGCCGTGAGCACCAAACTGACCTTTCAGAAGCAGCCCTTCTATGGCAAATTGCGCATGTACAACGACCCCTCGGTGGGCAGCATCGTCTGCCACGACCGCCGCTTGGATCTGGAGGAGGGGGTGCGCCTGGTGGCGGAGGGCAAGCGGCATACGGGCGACCTCATCTACTTCTGTAACATCACCCACGACGCCCGGGACCCGGGCGGCTGGGTGACCATCGCCAAAGCCCTGGAGAAAGCCGGTGCCGACATCATCGAGACCAATTTCATCTGTCCCAACCTGGCCCTGACGGCCAAGAGCCTGGGGGAGGAGGCCCCCAGCGGGGGGGCCATCCCGGGCCAGCACCCCGACCAGGCCAAAAGCATCGTGGAGGCCCTCAAGGCCGAGGTGGATATCCCCATCGTCTGCAAACTCACGCCCAACGTCACCGACCTCCCCGCCGTGGCCCTGGCCTGTGAGGCCGGGGGCGCCGACGGCCTCTGCGTGGCCGGCGCCCAATTGAGCCTGCCGCCCATGGACATCCGTCATCCCCACAGAATCTATCCCCTGCTGGAGGGCGCCAGCATGGGCAGCCTGGGCGGTCCGGCCGCGCGGCTCATGGGCTTTGCCATGGTGGCCCAGCTGGCGCGCCGCTGCGAGATACCCATCGTGGGCGGGGGCGGCATCGAGAACTGGGAGCATGCCGTGCAGTTTGTGATGTGGGGTAGCACTCTGTTCACCGTGTGCACGGCCCTCATGTGGCATGGCTGGGACCTCATCGGGGAGACGCTGCAGGGTATAGAAGCTTTCATGGCCGAGGAGGGCTATGACGGCTATGAGGATCTGATCGGCCTCTCCCTGCAGGATCTACGGGCCGCCGAGGCCCTCGAGGCCGTCTCCGGGGCGGCCACCGTGGACGAGGAGAGATGCATCGGCTGCGGCACCTGCCTCCAGCCCGGCCATTGCGACGCCATCTCCCTGGTGGGCGGCCTCGCCCGCGTGAGCGCGGAGCGCTGCCTGGGCTGTGGCATCTGCGTGGCCCTCTGCCCCACCGGCGCCCTGAGCATGTCCGAGATGGCAACGAAGGAAAAAGAGGAGTGAAACGATGACCGATATCATTCGCGTGGGCCTCATAGGAACCGGCTTTGCCGGGGAGATACACGCCCGGGGCTACCGACGCATCGGGGACATCGACGTGGAGTTGACCGCCGTGGCCGCCTCGTCCATAGACAGCGCCCAGGCCTTTGCGGAGGAATACGACATCCTCGCCCATGGCACCGTCGACGACCTGCTGGCGCGGGACGA
>JAWLEV010000002.1:0-62253 GCA_041685915.1 Anaerolineae bacterium
GTTCCATCTGGCGCGACGGGATCGTCCTGCTGGTGCAGGGTCGCCTCCAGCGGGCCAATGGGCACGTGAGCATACGAGCAGAGAAGGGATGGCGGGTGCGGTGAAGGGACTGCTACGCCGCGACTGAGCACCAAGCAAAGAAGACTCTGAAAAACAGCAAACGCACAGGCCAGGACAAGGCATCTTTTCTATTGGTGTTCTATCCTGCATTATGCCACGATGGAACAGCACAAACCCGCCCCGATCGCTGTCACTCGGGACGGGTTCTCTTTACACCTTCAGAGGCGGAGGGGGAGGGATTCGAACCCCCGGTAGCGCTAAACGCTACAACGGTTTTCGAGACCGCCCCATTCAGCCACTCTGGCACCCCTCCGAGTTATGACCATGGATATGCGACAAAAAAGGGTCAGGAGCCCTCTTGGCGCAGAAACTGAAAAAAGTCCCGCATGATGCGTTCCACCTCATCGGCCAACACTCCAGACATCACTTCTAGGCGATGGTTCAACCAGGGAGAGCGCACGATATCGTACACTGAACCCGCTGCACCCGTCTTGGGATCCGCGAGCCCATATACCAACGTGTCGATCCGCGCATTAACCATAGCTCCGGCGCACATACAACAGGGCTCCAAGGTGGAATAGAGGGTGGCCCCCACAAGGCGCCACGAACCACGCTCGTGGGCCGCACGCCGCAGGGCGAGGAGTTCCGCATGGGCCGTAGGATCTTTCATGGCCTCCTTGCGGTTGCGTCCACGGCCAATGATTCGGTCTCCAAAGACGACCACGGCGCCTACCGGTATCTCGTCGGCCGCCGCGGCCCTCTCGGCCTCTTTAAGGGCTTCTCGCATCCACCGCTCATGATCCATAAGCAAACGTATTATAGCATGGACCACAAGATCCGACAAAGAAGAATTCCCAATTCCGTTATCACAACTTGCGCAGCAAAACCACCGGGCTGAAACAAGAAGACTGTTTGGGCATTATCCCTATGATCTTCCGAGACTTTTTCTTTTCAATAGATTGGATCTATGTATATATACACATCTTATAAGTATGTATATAAGATAGTAGTAGTAGTAGGGCCTGTGTAAAAGTGTATAAGGGGACCTGAACCCCTACATATGGGTATGAAAGGTGTTTTCGGTCCACATTTAGGGGTGATTGCTCCACAGAAGTTGTGGATAACTTTATGGATGGAGACCCTTTCCATGTGAACGTATAATGCATAAATGACAAGATATAGTAGGGATGTAAAAGACCCCACTAGATATAGTGGGGTCAGAGGAAAGAACGATGTGGATAAGGACAAAAGTTGTCCACTTTTAGGGGACTTTATCCACAGATTATGGGATAGTTATCCACAGGTGGAGCGATTCTTTCACAGGCTTATCCACAAAGTTGTGGAAAACGATGTCTGAGAGTTACTTGTAATAGCCCTGCAGACGCATCTCCAGGGGGGCATCGCATAATACGGCGCCGAGGATATTGGCGTTGACGTTTTTCAGGCGCTCGATGGCGCGCTGGGCATGATCGCGCTTTGTGTCACCGGCACTGACGACGAGGAGGGTGCCATTGACTTTGGTGGCCAACACAGCGGCGTCCGTGGCAGCCAGCACAGGAGGGGTGTCGAAAAGGAGTATATCCGCGTCCCGGAGCAGTTTCTCAATGATCTCCTCCATCCGTTTTGAGCCCAGGAGATCGGCGGGCCGAGGGGGCAGAGTGCCGCTGCCCAGAAAGCGCAATCCATCGATGGGAGTGTCCTGTAAGGGAGGAGCATCCAGGGCATCATCCTCCAGCATCATCGTCGTTATTCCCCGATCGTTCTCCAGATTAAATAGATGGTGGAGATGAGGGCGACGCAGATCGCAGTCCACGGCGATGACCTGTTGATCCACCTGAGCCATGGTCACGGCCAGGTTGGCCAGGGTGGTCGATTTGCCCTCGCCAGAGCCCGGCGAGGTGATGGATAATGTGTGCAAGTCCTCGTCCAGGGCTGCAAATTCCAGATTCATACGCAAGGTACGATAGGCCTCGCTGGCCGAGGACATGGGATCTGTTGCGGTAATAAGACCGAGCTTTTCGGCCATGTTTTTTCTCCCTGTAAATTCCTTAATTTCCGTTACGCTTGACTGGTTCTCTGCTTTGTGCGCGTGGTGCTGGAACGCAGTGTGGGGATCACTCCCAGAACGGGTATCCCTGTATAATTTTCCACGTCATCGCGTGTGCGAAGGATATCGGCCTCTAACCATTCGAGGAAGAAGACGACCAGAACGCCCACCAGCGCGCCGAACATGGCTCCTGCCAGGAGGTTAATCTTGAGTTTGGGCTTGTGCAGGGTGCCGGGCAGAGCGTTATCCAGGAGTGTCACATCCACACGATCCCGCTTGTCCTGGTCGAGCATATGTACTTGAATATCCTCGACAAAGACCTCGGCCGTGGTTTGAGCGATGTCCTGCGCGATGCGTGGATCATAGTCGTCAGCGTCGATCTGGATCAAAAAATCCTCTTCGATGGGCCTGACCGTCAGTTTCTCGCTCAGTTGACCGGGGGTGATGTCCAGTTCCAGGCGGGTGATCACCTCCATTGCCGTCTTGCGGGAGGTGATATTTCCCGCATAGTTGCGCATGAGCCCCTTGACCGTCTGTTGCAACCCCCAGTCCAGGCGAGCGGGGATGACGTTAAGATATACGGTGGAACGGTAGACGGGCGTCTGTAACTTGCTGAATACAAAAGCGCTGCCCATGGTGATGACCATGACGATAAGGATGATCCAGCCGCGCTTTCTCAAGATATCAAAATAGTCCCTTAATTCCACAGGCTAACTCCTAACACTTTGAGTTATGAAAGTATACCATGCTCACAGACTGACACAAACTTTTTTGTAGAGGCTCAAGGTCTAGGGCGACGTTGCCAAAGGGACGTCAGCCCCCTCTCCTTAGGAATCTCTCCCAGGATGGGCAGGTCCAGTTCCTCCAGATCCTGCCGGTGACGGATCGTGTCATCTATATAGTCCAGGAAGAAGGTGAGGGCGATGCCAAAGCCTCCAGCCAACAGCAGTCTCAGGGGCAGGTCGATGCGCTGCCGCAGCGAGGGTCCCACAGGCTGTATCTGGGGCGGATCGATGAGGGCGATCACGGCCTCTGCTCCGCCAAACTGGCCAAAGTACTCGTCCACGTGGTCGTTCAGCGCCTCAGCCACCGCCTCGCTGATGGGCTCCAATTGCTCCCGATGGGGCCAGGTGATGTTGATGGTCAGGATACGATGAAGCTTTCCCGAGGCGGTGGCCCCCTGGATGGCATCTGGAGGCACGTTCACCCCCGACAGGGCGCTCACATTCTGGGCAAAGGCCTGGCTTTTGACCACCTCGGACAGATCGTCGATCAGGTACTCGGCGGTCATCCAGGTGTAATAGCGATCGTAGGTATAGACGTGGGGTTTTTGCTCCGGTTCCAGACCCACCACAAAGCGCATTCCCGCTGTATAGGAGACGGTCCGAGATGGGGCGAAAAGGAGATGGCTCAGCGCCGACGCCACCAGCAGAACGATGACGATCCACATTCTGCGTCTCACAATACGCCAGTAGCGTCGCAATTCCATATTCCTAAGCCTTTGGGATAATGAGACAGAGGTGCGCCTGCGCCCTCATAGCCATCATCTTTTGCCACAGGCGGGGACCCAGGATGAGGAGACCCATGATGGCGGCGGCCAGTGCGGTGATCAGTACGGTCGCCGCGGCGACGTCCTTGGCCCCTTTGGCCAGCGCACTGGAATCGGTCACCACCAGATCGATGGTGAGTTCCACGGCCGTGTTGATCATCTCCCCGGCAAATACCAGGGCGATGGCCATGATGATGATGGCCCACTCTGTGGTCGATAACTCTAGCCAGGCGCCCATAAAGAGCACCGCAAGAGCGATGGCCAGGTGAATGCGCACGTTGCGTTCCCTTTTGACGACGTAGCACAAGCCCTCCCAGGCATAACCAAAGCTGCAAGACAATTTCGGTTTGGGGCGCCGATTCGTCATCTAGGCCTCCGTCTGCGGACTTGGTTCCAGGATGGCCTCGGGTTCTGCGTAGGACTTGCTCTCGGGATACTTGATCCGGGGATGAAAGATCCCCTGCAGGACGCTGTTGAATGCGTGGCGGATCTTGTCCAGATCCTTTAGCGTGAGGTCGCACTCGTCGAGCTGGCCGTCGAGCAGTCGTTCGTCGACGATCTTGTGTACCAGAGCCTCCAGGTCCTTTTGAGTTGGCGGGCGATTTGCTCGCACGGCAGCCTCGGCACTGTCCGCGAGCATGACGATGGCCGTTTCCTTGCTCTGCGGTTTCGGTCCCCGGTAGCGAAAGCTCTTTTCGTCCAGATTCTCATCACTTTCTTTTTGTGCTTGATGATAGAAATAAGAGACCAGCATGGTGCCGTGGTGCTCGGGGATGAAATCGCGAATCTTTTCGGGCAGTTTGTGTTTGCGCGCCAGGATAAGACCTTCCTCGACGTGGGAGATGATGATCTCCGCACTCGTCTTGGGATCCAACTTGTCATGGGGGTTTTGCCCCTCGCTCTGGTTCTCGGCAAAGAAATAGGGGCGCACCGTCTTGCCGATATCGTGATAGTAGGATCCCACGCGGGCCAGCAGGGGATCGGCAGCCACGGCTTCTGCCGCGCGCTCGGCCATGTTACTGATGATGATGGAATGATGGTAGGTGCCTGGGGCCTCGGTAAGCACGCGGCGAAAGAGAGGATGGTTGGGACGGGCGAGTTCCAAGAGTTGCAGGGAGGTGGTGATGCCAAAGAGGCGCCCCATGAGCGAAAAGGCCACAAAAGCCAGGCTGGTGGACAGGATGCCGTTAGCCACCCCTGCAAAGACCAGTTGGACCAATCCCAGCGTGTCATACATCTGGCTATTAAGCTGAAAGCCCAATATGATTCCCACGTTTACCAGGGAGACGTACGCTCCGGCGCGCACAAAGGCGCCCAGTTGTTCCATACGCCACAGAGTCAGGGCGCCGATGATCCCGCCCATGGAAGCATAGACGATCAACTCGATGGACGCGCCCGAATCAAAGGCCACCATGATAGCGGAGATGATGGATACCATGATGGCAAGGTCAACATCCAGCAGGATGGCCACCAGCATGGCGCCCGTTGCCGCCGGGAACAGGTAGGGCAGGAGGGTGTGTCGGGGAATCGTCAGGCGGGCGCTGACGCCGATGGTCAAGAGTATCAGAACAAGCAAGAGCTGGCGGCGGGGACGATACAGGAGGAGGGGGTGTCTTTTGACGATATAGAGGCCGGCGGCAACGACGATGACGAGGATGACGACAGCGACGCCGGCGATCTCCTGCCAGCCGGTCCCCGTCTCCAAGAGCCCCAGAATCCGCAGTTTCTCCATGGCCAGGGGAGAAACGAGTTCGCCCTCTCGTAGAATCGATTCTCCCTTGCGAATGGTCACCTGTACCGGCTCTACGGCCTCCTGGGCCTCCTTGCGTCTGGCGGCCGTCTCTTCCACGTTTAGAGTGCTGTTGGGTACGATGAACGCCTGTGCCAGAGCGACGACGATGCGTCGTTCTTTATCAGAAAGCGCCTGTGTGGTCAGATTTTGGACACGTCGTCTGGCCCCGGCAACCTGGTTAGGGCGAATCTCCTCGCGCATGATGAGATCGATCATCCGCGGTGTCTCTTGCTCGATCTCCTGCCACGCTTCACCGTCCACTGTGAGGATATCGGAGGCGATATCGGGGGAGATCTTGTAATCGAGGATCTCCTCCATCTGGGCGAGTTTTCCCTCTCTACTCAGGTCTTCTTCCTGACGAAGGGAGGATATCTCCTTGACTGTCTCCTGCCAATGCTCTATTTGCTGTTCGGCGATGTAAGGGTTAGGTCCCGTATACACCTCCTCGGCATTGGCGCTGGCCTCCATCTTGGCGTTCTCGGTTTTGATCTCGCTCGTGTAGCTGATCTGGCGTGGGGCTTTGATGTCGCGTGGTGAGGGTTCTCCGATGGCCACCTTAACATGATCGGGGTTCGCATAAAAGATATAGGTCGCGCTGCAAACTGCCCAGAGCAGGAAAGCCAAGAGGAGCGCTCGCACGTTCTTTTTGAGGGGCGATGTTTCACGCGCACGATCGGCGCGCCTCTGCGTGGAGTTGGCGCCTGTGCGACCTTTTTTCATGGCATCACTTGCATCTTTCGGGACACAGATGAGACGAGATCAAGGAGCTAGCGACTGAGGATCTCGCGAGCCACCTCGTTGACCACACTTCCCTCCGCCCTTCCCTTGAGTTCCTCCATCGCTTTGCCCATGACGGGACCCAACTGACGGATACTGGTGGCGTTCATGTCCTCTACGATATCCTGCACGACCTTTTCGATCTCTTCTCTGGATAACTGTTCAGGCATATAGGAGAGGAGTATCTCGAGTTGGGCTTTTTCCCTGTCTACTAGATCCTCTCGTCCACCCTTTTCGAACATCTCGATGGCTTCTTTGCGGCGTTTTACCTCTTGAGAGATGAGCTCGGTGATCTCCTCATCCGTAATCTCTTGTTGGCGTTCGATCTCTCTATTCTTGATGGCAGCACGAATCATACGAATGGCATCCTTGCGAAGCTGATCTCCCTCGCGCATGGCATCTTTGAGGTCTGACATTAAGCGTTCTTTTAGGCTCATAGTCTCCTCTTGTGTTCGATATTCAGTTGAGGTGGGACAAAAGAAGCGCGGTTCTAGTACCGGCGAGACAGGTGCTGACGGGTCGTCTTGCGGCTCTTGCGCAGCTTGGCTGCCTTCTGACGCTTGCGCAGCTGACTCGGCTTTTCGTAAAAGCGCCGACGGCGAACCTCAGATAGTACCCTGTCCTCTTGCACCGCTTTGTTGAAGCGCCTCAGAAGCGACTCAAAATGTTCCCCTTCTCTGGCGACGACTCGAGTCACGCTCATGCTCCTATTACGCGATCTATTATACGACGAATCGAATGCCAAACTATTATAGAGAGGGATAAATACACTGTCAAACAAGATCACCTCATGAACAGATCCGCCGTATCTGCAGAGGCGGTCAGCGAACGTACGGGGACGAGCAGACCGATGAGCAACAGCCATAAAAGTGCTCTCCGGCAGGACATTATGGCGTTATAGGGAAAGCGAGGAAGAATCTATATCTCATCGTCCCATGAGCCGTATTGAGGAGGAGCGTCACCCACCGACTCCACTATGCGAGGATACTCCAGGTCAGGGTCGGCGTCCTCGTTGAGGGCGTGAAGGCGTACTTTGAAGCGCCACTCGTCGCCATAGTCAAAGAGGTACATGAATTCTTTGTCCACCTCTAGATCGAGGGATTCTATGGTCGTCGTGCGCACGTCGCGTGATTCTTCCGACGCGACGAGGTCAGTAAGAAGCCCTTCGACATCGTCGGCGGTGATGCCCAGACTTTCCAGCATATCCCTTCCGTCTTCCCCAAACATATCTTCCAGGAGTTCCGAAGCCTCGACCTCCTCTTCCTCAGACTCCTCGACCTCAAAGCCCCAGGGGCTGCTCCCATGAGGCAAGCAGTATTCGCTATTCTTATCCCATGCCCTTCCGCTCACAAAGAAGGAGTAGAGGTGGTCGGCATCCCAATCATAGGCGTCCTGTATGGCAAAGTGAAGGTCTTCCAAGGTCCGGTCGGCGCCTATCTCGATCTTGCGCCACACCCGCCCCGTGCCGGGTATGGACACATGGAATACATATGTTCTCATGGTTTTCTCCTTTTCTCTAGCTTTTTCCCAACAGGTTGGCAGCGAACAGGCCGGCGGCCAAGAAGCCAAAGGCGGTTATCCCAAGCATGGGGCGAATGCCAAGGGCATCGGCGACGACGCCGCTCACGGCGGGCCCGGCGAACATGCCGATGGCATAGACGGACTGATGAAGCCCCATGGCCGTGCTGCGCTTGGCGTCATCCACGTGGCGGATGCTCATGCCCATCAGGACGGGATAGGTAGTGCCCTGAGCCAGCCCGATGAGGAATTGGGCGACAAAGATGACCGTCAGATTAGGGGCGAGAGCTGCTACGATTATACCGCAAGCCAGAAGCGTCACGCCGGCGAACACCAGGCGGCGGGCGCCGATGCGGTTGACGAGGGCCGTGGCGACCAGGTTTCCCAGTGTAAAGACGCCGATGTTCATGCTCAATAGGGCACTCAGGGTAAATCCCGTCGCTCCCAACCTTTCTGCCAGAAGGGGGATGAAGGAAAAAGTTGCCGTCCAGTTCGCATACTGACACAACGTGCTAATCAGAGTCGGCAACATGACGTCGCGTCGGACAAAGAGACCGCCGACGCTGTCGAAGGAGGGGCGTTTGCGTTCTAATCGCTGTTCCTTCGTCGGGATCATCACGAGGGCGGCCAGTGCCGCCGCCCCGGCGGCGAGGAAAAAGGCCAGATTGTATCCCCCCCACGCGTTAAGCGAACCCGTCACGCCCGTGGCCAACAGTCGGCCCACCGAGCCAACCAGGGTGAGCAGGGAACTAGCGCGCACGGACTCTTTTTGGGGAAACAGTCCACTAAAGAGCACGATCAGGGGAACCCAGGTCCCGGCCGAGAGGCCCGTGATGGCTCTGCCGATCAAGAGGCCCCTTGCTCCGTCGGATATGCCCATGAACCAGGCTCCCAGGGCCACGAGCCCAAGCCCTCCCACCACAAAGGGTTTTCTCCTCCCCACCCAGTCCGAGACGATGCCCAACGGCAGGCGTATGACAGCCTGCCACAATCCGTACATGGAGAGGATGATTCCCACCATGGCTAGATTCTCCGTCTTCATCTCTACATAACTTGGCAGGGTGGGTGCGTAGAGATAGAGGCCTATCCAATATAAGAAGACGACCACCACGTATAGCGTGATCTTGAGTTTTCGGCTTTCGACCTGTGGTGTAACGCGGGTGGCCGCCGATTCGGCGGCCGCTGCTCCCGGATTGGACCGATTCATCGACCGTTCCTTGTGGCTCATGGGATAAAAGTCTGCTAACGGCTCAGCCAGCCGCCATCCACGGGATAGATGGTACCGTGGCAATAGTTGGAAGCCTCTGAGGCCAAAAAGACGACGGCACCCTTTAGATCCTCCGGTGTGCCCCATCGATCCGCGGGGATGCGAGCCAGTATGGCCGGGTTGCGCTCTGGATCCTTTTCCAGCACGGCTGTCAGTTCAGTGAGCATGTATCCCGGCGCGATGGCATTCACGTTGACGTTCTGATCGGCCAACTCGTTAGCCATGGCCCGTGTCACACCGGCCACACCATGTTTAGAGGCCGTATAGGAGGGCACGCCGAGCCCTCCCTCGTAGGAGAGCATGGAGGCCACGTTGATGATCTTGCCTCGGCCCTGCTCGACGAAATGGCGGGCTGCCGCTTGAGAGAGGAACATGAGACTCGTGAGATTGATCTTTAATACTCTGTTCCAGGCCTCCTCGGAACATTCCAGGGTGGATTCCCGGGCGATGGTGCCGGCCACGTTCACCAGAATGTCGAGGCCCCCCATGGCTTCCACGGTATCCTGGACGAGGCCGTGGAGATCCTCTGCACTGGCTTTATATAGGTCGAAGGGGAAGTGGAGGAAACGACGTCCCAGGGCCTCGATCTCCTCCGCTGTCTCTGCGCAAGAGCTTCGGGAGACTCCCACCACGTCGGCGCCCGCCTCTGCCAGTCCGATGGCCATTCCCTGACCCAACCCGCGGCTGGCCCCCGTCACCAGAGCCACTCTATCGTCCAATTTGAACTTGTCGAGTATCATGAACGTTTCTCCCTTTTTCTTTACGTTACTTGAAACTCACCCTATTTTACTGCAAATACCCATATCCAACAATCGTTCTGTATTCCAGGGGAGTGAAAATTGGATGGAGCTCGTGACCTTTTCCACGGGGCCGGCCTGATGCAGATAAGGAGACGGACTCGATTACGTGAGGTAACGCGGATTTGTCTGACGTGGTATCTGTCTATGAAAAAAAAGAGTTCTAGTCCGCTTCCATTTGGGCATAGTCCTGGCCCAGGATAATACGGATATCGGCGTCATAGGAGGTTTCTTTTTGAAAAGCCTCTTGGGGATTCACTCCCAGAACGGAGGCGAGGGCGTCTGTCGCGTAGGGATTGTCTCCGTACAGGACAAACTTTGTTGTCTTGTGGTCCAGTCGTTCGGCGTTCTCGTAGCGTGTCACGTTGAATCCCCGCTCCTTCAAGAGACTTTCCGTTCTTTTTGCCAGGTCAGGCACGGCGGTGCCATTTTGCAGTACGATGCGGGCCTCCTGGATCTCCGGACGAACTTTTGGGGAGCTGGACGTCGGCGCCGCCGAGGGGACGGGGGAGGGAAAGAGTTCTTCTACCAGTTCCTGTACCTTGCTCCAGTCGGCCACTTCCACCACCCAGTTCTCCGGCGTGACCACCGTGGTGGTCATGGATTCATCAAGTACCGCCCGGTCGATGTTGGAGCGGTCGATACGTTTCGCGACCTTGGCCAAGGCGATCATCTCTTCGAGGGTCATATCCGTTTTCACCGTATCACCGGCCACCTCGATTATTTTTGGAATGCGCGATACGGGGACATCCAGGCTCAGTATCTTGTCCCGCACGGCCATGATGACGTCCTGCTGGCGTTTCATACGGTCAAAGTCGTTGCTGCCATGTCGTGAACGGGCGTACTGCAAAGCGGTCTCTCCGTCCATCTGTTGAAGGCCGGCGGGAATATCCACAACCATGGTCCCATAGTTCTCGTCGGGATAATTTTCATCGTGGATCCGTTCCTCCACGTCGATGGTGATGCCCCCAATCTCGTCCACCAGCCTCTCAAAGCCTCTAAAGTTGATGCGCACATAATAGTGGACGGGAACACCGAACGCGTGCCAGACAGTCTTTTTGGCCAGGGCCACGCCCCCGCCGGGATAGTCGCGCTGATCTCCCAGAAAATGGGCAGTGTTGATACGGTTCTCTCCAAACCCGGGGATGGTGGTCCACAAGTCCCGCGGAATGGAGAGTATGGCCGCCGAGTCGGTGGCGGGATCGATGGAGAGGAGAATCATGGTGTCCGTGCGCCAAGGGCCCGATTCCTCACTGCGCTGATCGATGCCCAGGAGAAGGATATTTATCCGCTCCTTTTCCTCGACGACGTCGGGAAGCTCTTCTTCGGGCGCTCGTCCCAGCGTCGTGCCTGCTTGAACGTTTGGTGAGGAAAAGGACGACGACGGGCGAGCCATAAGGGCGCGCATAGTGGAGAAGAATAAATAAGCGGAATAGAGGGCTCCCGCTACAAGTAAAACGATTAAAAAGGTGGCCAATGCCGCTTTCAAATCCCGTCTTTTCAAAATCTGAAACACGTTGACCTCACGTTTACCCTGCCTGACTTGAGAGATTATAGCATGTGCGCACCTTTGACAAATATGGTGTCGCTATAGCACACATGGTCTGTCCATGATTCGAGCGCGACTTTCCCTGATCCGTGCATGGCCTCCTGAACTCTTGCTTGGGCATGAAATCCGCTTATCAGATAGCCCCATTGGGATGCTGTGTCCGCGGCCCCTTAATCGCCCCGCCCTGGGCGTCAAAGTTTGGCTCTACTGAAAGAACTACAAAGAGCTGCGTGGCACTTACAATCGATCCTTCAAGAATTATTACCTTTACGTTTAGAATACATTTTTTTGCTATCAATTGTCGTACAAGTGCCACGCAGCTGAACGCATGACATCTTTTTTCAGGGGAGCCAAGTTCATGCCCGGGAAAGCTGCGTTTTCATGTTCAGATCAGGAATGGCGATACAGGTCCCAGTCCAGATAAGTGCCAATGGCCTCCTCGACGACGTCGGAACAGTGGCCGCGCGCCATGGCAACGTGATGCTCAAACCCATGCTTGCAGAGATGATCCATGAGTCCTTGCAGGTTTGAGACCTTGCAGACCGCCGCTCCACCGGCGATATCAAGGGGATCACCAGTGAACTCGCCCTCACCCAGGTAGCACTTGATGATGCCCCTGGGATCATCCGTCGATGTCCGGAAGAAGGTCATCGGACCGGCGGCAACCCTTGCTTTGACGGCACCAAAGCAGCGATCCGGCCCCAGCGTCCCTCCCAGCACGTCCAGGTTGGAGATTTCGACATCCTCCTTCCCGATAAAGGACTTGGGAAAGTTGCTACAGTGAATCCCGACACACTTATTTCTGTCCTGCGCATAGTTGTTGTTCCAATCCAGCAAAGCCGGCGGATTCCCGGACGCGAGGAGCAGAGCGTACATGGAGACGGCTCCCAGCACATCCACCTCACAGGCGCTGGGCAGCAGTCGCTCGCCCATCATGCTCATCGTCAGACACGTGGCGCAGCCATAGTTCTTTTGGATGGAATCCCAGCACTGGATGGCGCTGGCATCGCACCCATTTTCCCGCATCCAACGGTCGATCACCACCGACAGCTTGGCCTGCTTTACCACATTCTGCCTTGGAATGTACTCGGGGATGGCGCCATATTCCTCGATCCTGGCCAATTTGTCCTCGACCGCGCTGTCGTCCGAATCAAGAGCCCGAGCGCGAAAGATAATCTCTGAAAGATCCACCGGGACGACGGTGATCCCGGTTTCCTGAAGGAGCTTTTCGCTGAAACGCACCGTCTGAAACGGGGCTGGCCTCGCTCCGATGGCACCGATCCGCGCCCCGGTCAGTCCCTGGATGAGGCGACAGACTTGAGCAAAGGATGCCAGATCCTGCTCGAATATCTCACTCTCGATCGAGCAGGAGTGGTAGGTCGTATTGGTAAAAGGGATGCCGTATTGATAAAGATTATTGCAGACCGATAGCTTGCCGCAAAAAGCATCTCTTCTATACTCGGACTTGAGCTTTTCCAGGTCGTCATCAAAAGCATGCACGAGCACGGGCAGGTCCAGATCCGCCATGTCCAGCGTCTGAACAACGGCGACCTCATCGCCAAAATTCGGAAGTGTGACGATAAATCCGTCGATCTCGTGCTCATGATCCTTAAAGAACTCGGCTGTGATCCGAGCATCATCCAACGTCTCTATGGCGCCGTTGGGCGTTGCGTCCTTTGGCGGGATGACGTACTTGTAACCGAGGTTGGTCAATCTGGATAACAGGGCCTCCCTGCCCTCGGCGGCGAGAACGGGATTGAAAAACCCCCGGGTCCCGACGATCAAACCAAAGGTCGGTGATTTTTCCACGATGCGCATCTCTTTTTTCTCCTTTCGGACACTTTTTCGATTGGGATGGCGATATCCCTCTGGAATTCCTTACCGAGATGCTATGTTTCAGGATCAAACACGGTACGGGCGACGGCTCGTCGCCACCCCCGATACAGGGTCTGGCGGCGCTCCGTAGACATACGAGGCGCAAAGCGGTCTCGCGGTGGCGTCATCTCCTCAACAACGGTATCATCGCGCCAAAGGCCAATCGCCAGCCCGGCGAGAAATGCCGCGCCGAGCGCCGAGATATCGGTCGATCTGCTCCGCAGTACTGGCCGATCGATGATATCGGCCTGAAACTGCATCAGCAGATCGTTGCGAGCAGCGCCGCCATCTGCCAGCAGTACGTCAAGGGATATGGTCGACTCCTCCTGCATCACGTCGAATACATCGCGAACCTGGTAGGCAATCGCTTCCAGCGTCGCGCGTGCCAGTTCACTTGCCCCAACATCCGGTGACAGGCCCGTGATAACTCCTCGCACCGACTCTTTCCAGTAGGGGGCTCCCAACCCCACCAGGGCGGGAACAAAGTAGACCTCCTGTGAATTATCGGACTGCCGTGCAAGTTCCTCGATGACGGCGCCGGGCTCATCCAGGCCCAGCAATCTGCCCACCCACTCGACAGCCCCGCCGGTGACATAGATGTTGCCCTCGAGGGCATAGACGGCCTTTTCACGCGCCCAGGCAATGGTCGTCGATAACCCCTTGTCCGAAAAAATGAGCGGACTCGTTGGCGCCATCAGGGAGGATCCCGTTCCATAGGTAGCTTTGACAGAGCCTGGCCTGAAACCCCCCTGTCCATAGAGTGAGGCATGCGAGTCCCCTATCAGGCTCGCGACGGGCACGCCGGCGGGCAGTTCGCCAACAGATACCGTCTCACCATAGACGTAACTCGAGGGCCTGATCTCGGGAAGCGCAACTTGCGGGATGTCAAAGAGATCAAGTAGCTTCCGATCCCACGTGCGCTCACGCAAATTGAAAAGCTGGGTTCGAGAGGCGTTCGTCATATCGGTGGCGTGCACGCCGCCCCCCGTAAGGTTCCACAACAACCAGGCGTCGATGTTCCCTATACAAAGCTCGCCCCGTTCGGCGCGCCGATGTCCATCCTCTATGCGATCAAGTAGCCATCTGGCTTTGCTGGCCGAGAACATGGGATCGACCTGAAGCCCCGACCGCGCTCTGATCATGGGCTCCATTCCCCGCTCCTTGAGTCTGTTGCAAAAAGGGGCCGTACGACGGCACTGCCACACGACACAAGGCCCCATGGGTCTTCCACTGTCTCGCTCCCATACCAGTGTCGTCTCCCTTTGGTTACTCACGGCGACCGCCCCAAGCTCAGGAGCATCGAGGTTGCTCAGACACTGGTCGATGGCTTCACACGTACGGTGCCAGATCTGCATCGCATCCTGCTCTACCCAACCCGGTCTGGGATAACGCACATCGGTGGGGCTTGCGCCTCGCGCTATTATAGTGCCTGCTGAATCGACGACCAACGCTTTGGTATTGGTCGTCCCCTGATCGATGGCCAGGACATGCTTGCTCATTCTGCCCCTCGTATAGAATCCAAACCAAGAACCTCGGTAGCCGCGTCGCGGATGCCCTTGGCTGTAAGACCGAAATGCTCAAACAGGAATTCAGGCCCTCCAATGGGCGCGAATTGACCAGGTACCCCCAGAATGCGCATGGGCAGCGGATGCTCGGTGACCACCACCTCGGCCACCGCACTGCCCAAACCTCCGTAAATCTGATGCTCTTCCACAGTGACGATGGCAGCCGTCTCTTTAGCGGCGGCGATGATGGCCTCGCGGTCGATGGGTTTGATGGAAGCCATATTCAATACGCGCGCCTCAATCCCCTCTTCCGTCAAAAGTTCCGCCGCCTCCAAGGCCCTCGTCACCATCGTTCCACAGGCGATGAGCGTGACATCGCCGCCGTCGCGCAGGCAAACGGCCCTTCCCATCTCAAGCGTATAGTCGCTGCTATGAACTATGGGCACCCCCATACGACTGAAACGCAAGTAGATCGGACCACGGATCTCCGCTGCCATCTTGACCGCCTGTTCCGACTCGATAGGGTCGGCAGGGACAACGACTCTCATATTGGCGATGGCGCGCAGCCAGGCGATATCCTCTATGGCATGATGGGTGCCCCCCAGGGCGCCATAGGCCAGACCGGTACTCACGCCGCAGAGCTTCACGTTGGCGTTGCTGTAGGCGACGTCGTTCTTGATCTGCTCCAAAGCACGTGCGGTGAGAAAGCACGCAGCAGCCGCGACAAAAGGAATCTTGCCCCCGTTTGCCAGGCCAGATGCCATGCCAATCATATTCTGCTCGGCGATGCCCACATTGAACAGGCGATCGGGGAACAATCCACAAAAGCGCGTCAATTTGGCTGAACCGACAGAATCGTTAGTGAGAGCCACAATGCGGGGATCTCGCCGTGCGACATTTTCAAGAGCCCTAGAAAATGAATTTCGGCAATCAAACAGCTCAGTCATTTGACATGTCCCTCAATTCCTCGAGCGCAGCGGCCAACTCTTTATCGGTGGGCACTCGATGATGCCATTCTGCACGATCCTCTATAAACGAAACCCCTTTGCCCTTGTGCGTGTGGGCGATAACGCAGTTGGGCCTGCCGCTCTCAAAGGGTATGCTCTCAAATATTTCAAGCAGAGCCGCGTGGTCGTGTCCGTTCACCTCACGCACTGACCAATTGAAGCTGCGCCACTTGTCAGCCAGCGGCTCAAGAGGCGCGATGCGCTCTGTCCAATCGCTCAACTGCAGCCCGTTACGGTCCACAATCAACGTTAGATTGTCCAACTTGAGATGAGAAGCCTGCAAGGCCGCCTCCCAGTTGCTGCCAGCCTGCATTTCACCGTCTCCTGTCAGAACGAATGCGCGCCAAGAGGCGCCATCCATCTTGGCAGCGAGGGCTGCCCCCACCCCAATGGGAAGCCCATGCCCCAGCGAGCCCGTGTTCGCCTCCACTCCTGGAATTTCGTCGACGGGATGTCCGCTCAATCTGGATAGAGGCTGCATGTAGGTGTGCAACTCCTCCTTGGGGATGAAATCCGCAAAGGCGAGTACAGTGTAAAGCAGAGCGGAGCTGTGTCCTTTACTCATGATAAAGCGGTCGCGATCGGGGGCATCAGCCCTGGAAGGGCTAATGTGCAATACGCCGCCCAGATAGAGCGTGGTAAGGATATCCGCCGCGGAAAGATCCCCGCCAGTGTGTCCCCCACCCGCCTCATGGATCACTCGTAAATTGCGCCGTCGAACCCTGTAGGCCATCCGCCTCAGTTCTTTGGGAGTCAATGCCATAGAATCCTCTGCATCCTACGAATAACCATAGTTTGCCTGCAGGTTGAACGTCGAACTACTCTCGGGGCGAACTTGTCCCAATGCTCGGAACCTGTGCTGTAAAACCTTTCCTCACACCTGAGCCTCATTCGGCCTGTTGGATGCCCACCACCTTTTTGCCCGGCCTGGCGGCCATGTCGCGCAACAGGTCTGCCACCGCTTCCGCGCCCGCCTGCAGTATGCGTTCTCCCTTCTCTGCCGAGCCCGGATAGGCATCGGTGATATTCTCTACCAGTTGGTACTTTTCCTCGTGTACAGATTCCGGTGCCAGGGCCAGGATGGCGGACGTCTCCGCCTCGCCCGCGTGGCCGATGTTGTGCTGGGGCCCCTCACAGATGGCGTCGATCTCTTCCGGCATGAGGTCGAACCAGCTGCAGGCCTCCACCTGCATGCCAAGGGTGTGCTTCAATTCCAGGGCGGCAGCCCGGATGGTATCCCCGTTGCCGCCATGTCCGCTGAGGATCAGGACACGCTCGAATCCCTGGGCGGCGATCGATTCGCAGATGTCCCCCAGCATGTTTATCACCGTGACCACGCGCAGGGAGATGGTCCCGTTGTGGACCATGTGGTGCGGGGAGACGCCAAAGGGGATGACGCGCGTCACCAGCACGGGTACGTCGTCCAGACTGCGCGCCGCCTCTGCCGCCACGTACTCGACGGTGCGGCAGTCGGTGTCCACAGGAAGGTGATGGCCGTGCTGCTCCGTGGAGGCGATGGGCACCACGACCACGGTGCCACGTTCTGCCCAGTCCGAGAATTCGTCGCGCGTGTGCTCCGTCCACATTACTTCCTCTAGAGGTTTCATCGCTCAACTCCTTCGTGTTCTATGTTTTATTGAATTAAAGTGATGGAAAATGGGATGCGCCGACCCACAGCGCCCCCAGACCAAGCGCTATTCCAGGGCGATCACGGCCACGTCGCGGGCACCGGCCGTCAACGTCATGGTACGTCCGTCGACGTCGGCGTCAGCGCCCCAGAGGGTGGAGGCTTCCGAGAAGGAGCCCCATGTCTCACCGAAGGTAAGGCGGACTGGGATCGGCTGACGCATGGGATTGGCCACCCACACATACGTTCCTCCCGACCCATCGTGTAGGCGCGCCTTTACCCGGGGATCGCTGCATCGCACGTGCTGTTCCTTGCCCGCAAAGCGAAGCAGTTGGGCAAAGAGGTGTGGTGATCGATCGTCCGGATGCGCGGCATACCCGTGTCCACACATTGTCCCTATAAGGCGTGTCTTCCCTTGCCCATGGGTGTGATCCACAGCCGCTACGCGATCGTCTTTGTACCAGCCCACGGGCGTGCCCGTCGTGGGCTCGTAGGCTTGAAGAAACAGGCCACCCCATACCCACGCGCCGTCCAGATTGAACTCCAGATCGCCCAGCAGATCGGGGGTGAACTCCACATAGCTCTCCCGCGCGCCGAACAGCTCGTCCAAGCCCAGGTTGGGCTGCGTGGTGCCCACGTGCCCCTGATCGCCGAAATAGCCCGGACATCCCTCGGCCACCAGGACGCCCCCGTCCTCTACCCAGCGCCGCAGCCTGTTCGCCGTCTCCTGCTTGAGCATAACGGGGAAGGGCAAATACAAAAAGTCATAGGCGTCCATATTCTCGGGACGAACCCAGTCGGCCTGGATGTTGTTGTCAAAGAAGCCCTGATAGGCGCCATGCATCGACTGTGCATAGTAGTCGGTATCGCCCTGTTGGGCATAGGTAAAGAGCTCCGTCTCGGGCACCAGCAGAATGCCCACCTCACCCTGGATGGGTCTGGATTCCCACAGGCGCTCCTGCGCAGGGGCATTGACCCATTGGCCTATCTCGCTCGCCATCTCGGAGCGTGGCGTCCTGGAGCCGTCCATGCCATAGGGCCCAAAGGCGCCGAACAGCGGCCCATCGAGGAGCGGTCGCCACCGCAGATACATCAGACCCGTCGCGCCGCCGGCAAAGCTGACCAGGTCCCAGTAACGGATATCCTCTGGCGTGGCGATGCGCCCCTCATCGCGGGGTTTGTTGAGGACGTTGGACTGCATCCAGAGCGGCCCCGCATAAGCCTCTGCATGCCAAAAGGGCTTGCCCTGAGAGCTGGCGCGCACCAGGTCGACGGCGTGGAACTGTTTCCAGGGCTCGTCCCCGTGCCGCGAAGAGCCCCACGTGAGACCATAGGCCTCCACCTTGGAGGCGGCGCGCCAATCGTCCTTGGTTTGCGGTGCCATGCTGGTGAGGCTGCCCACCGTGCCATGGGCCGTCACGGGATGGTCTGGGTCCAGGTCGCGGATGATGTCCGCGCGCCAGCGCATCAAGCGATAGGCGTTGTCGATGCGAAACTGCAGCCAGTCCAACGTGTCGGGATAGGGACCCAGGGAGCGGGGCGGCGTCACGTCCTCCCACGACCGAAAGCTGTACCGGTGCCAGGTCTCCTCCAAGCTCTCCAGATCGCCGTATCGCTCCTTGAGCCAGGCGCGGAATTTACGCTCTGTGGCCGGGCAGTAGCATACGTCCGAGCCATAGTTGCACTCGTTCCAGATATCATAGCCGCCCAGACCAGGATGGTCACGGTACCGCGTCACCAGTTCGCGGAGGAAACGCTCCGCCACCTCCCGATAGTCCTCGTTGTCGAGGCACAATCCGGGAAAGCCACCCACGATGCAACTCCCGCTCATGTGGGGTTCAACCGTGTTTCCATCTCGCGTCTCGAACCGCGCATGTTCATACTCGCGATAGGCCCACTCGGGAGCGGCAACCATCATCTCGGCGATGACGGTCTTAATCCCGTTCTCGGCCGCCAGATCCAGCTGCCTGTCGTAATCCTCCCAATCGAACGCACCGGGAGCCCTCTCGATAGCCGACCACAGAAACCAGTGGCGGAAGGTATTCATGCCATCCTCGGACGCCGTCTCATAGTCCTGGGCCCAGTCCGAGCGGGGAGGGTTCGACTTGCGGAAATAGACTGCGCCGTAGGGAAATGAAGGAAGTGTATCGTTGGCCATCTGCCTCTCCTAACCCAACTATTCGAATTACCTTACCTCTGATCTGGGGCTTATATCGGTTGAAAGAATACCCCGGCTACCAGATACCTCGACTACTATTGTATGATTTCAGCCAGAAAGACTTCCCAAGTCTTCTTCAGTGACATTGCACAGCCAAGAGCCCCTCCGCGAAAGCAGCGGACGCAACGGTAACACAGATTCAGAGACTTCGGAAGTCTCACCATCCCTATTCGCGGAGCGGGGCCTCTTCGGCGCGCTCTTTCATCTCTTCCCACTCGGGGCTGCCGTCGTCCGGAATGATCTCCAGACGCACGCCCTGACTGAAGAGGGGCTGGTTGCCCGCGGCAAAGTCGTCCCACACGCCCCGATTCCCCAGCTCATAAGGGGTTCGGGTGCCCTTTTTGCCCACAGGATAGACGATGCTGGCGCCCGAGGGCCAGACGACGCGGTAGAGGTTGCGGGGCGGCGGGGGCGCATAGCCCTCCTCCACCTCGTAGCCCTCGATGGCTTCCTCGTCCAATTCGACGCCGATGCCCGGTGCCTCAGGTACGTGGACATAGCCCTCCTGCACATCCAGGCGCTCTTCGAGCAGGTCATCCTCATAGATCTCGTGGCAGGTGATGGCCGGCCAGCGGGCCTGGGGCAGGGCGGCCGCAAAGTGCAGCATGAACGCCGTGGTCATACCCGTGCCCACCATCTGCAGCCAGAAGGGTTTGTTCATCTGCTCGGTCACGGCGGCCTGCTTGCGGATGCGGTTCGCCCCGCCGCCCACCACAAAGCCGTCGCAAACCTCCTCACGCAGCGTAGTATCGATGGGTGGATTGCCATAGTGCATGGCGATGGGCAGATTCACCTTGCGACGGAGCAGCCTGTTGCCCTCCACGTCATCCTGGGGAATTGGCGACTCAAAGATAGCCATGGCGGGGATCTCTTCCAGACGCTGCAGGTAGGGGACCGCCTTGCCCGTGTTCAGGAGCAGGCCGTTGAAATCGGCATCAAAGTGAAAGTCGGTGGGGGCGATGTCGGCCAGGGTCTCGATCTGCGCCGCAAAGTCTCGCCAGGGGCGCGCCTTGAGCTTGGCGCTTCGGTAGCCCAGGCTCAGGGCCTCTCGTATCTCCTGGGCCCAATCGTCGGTGGACATGTCGTTGGACCACCAGGAGACGGGACACCAGTCGCGGATCTTGGGTCCCATCAACTTGTAGCAGGGCATTCCCAAGGCCTTCCCCGCCAGGTCCCACAGGGCCATCTGCAGGCCCGCACCCAGGTCGTCGTCCCAGAGGAATTGATAGGGTGACTCGCCTTTGACGCGCTCTATCTGCTCGTCGGGGACCCGGCTCCACGTGTAATAGACCATGGTCTCGCCATATCCCACGAGGTCGGAATTCGTGCGTACCTCCAGGATCTCAAAGACGGTCCAGTCCCAGTTCTCCCGCGTCAGATGGCGGGCGTGGCGCTCCTTCAAAGGGACAGAGACCCACCTTTTCTCAACTTCCTCGATGATCAGTCCGTCATTCATTTGGCTTTCCTTTCATGGATAATCTTTCCATTGTGTATGGTCATCTCGCACGTCAGCTGCTTTGTGCCCTCGAGAACCTCGCGTCGACTGTCATAGAAGGTAAAGGAGCCCTCATCCAGCCTCAGCAAGGCCAGATCGGCAGGAGCGCCCGGCTCCAGGGCGCCCAGTTCCGCTTCGCCAATGGCGCGGGCCGGATTGATGGTGACCCTCTTGAGGGTTTCCTCCAGGGACAGCCCCAGATTCAGGAATTTGCTCATGGTGGTAAGGAGATCCTTGACCACCAACTTCGTGTTGGCGGCATAGACGTCGGTGCTGATGCTGTCGGGCAAAAAGCCCTGTTCCATGGCCCTACGGGCCACGTGGAAGGTGAAACTCCCTGCTCCATGGCCCAGGTCAAAGAGAACACCCCGCTCCCGCGCCTCCCACACGGCCGCTTTGATCGCGCCATCTTCGTCGAGGATGCCCTGATCGTAGGGCGTATAGGTGTGCGTCACGATATCGGCGGGACGCAACAGGGCAAGGATGTCGGAGAGTTCGGGGGGTTTTACCGAGACGTGCACGGCCACGGGGAGGCCAACGGCCTGGCCGACCTCCACCGCCGTCCGCACGCCCTCCAGGACGGGCTCGTTCACCATGGCCGAGGTGGCAAAGACCTTGATGCCCCGGATATAGTCGCGGTTCTCCTCGATCATCTCCACGGTGTCCTGAGGGTCTATGTACTCGCTGTAGTGCTCCTCATAGTAGGGGGTGTGGATGGCGATGGTACCCAGGGAAGCGATATTGATGAACTCGTACAGCCTGACGGTGCTCTTTTCCAGAACGCGATCTCTATACCAGGGAAAAGTGAACGCGCCGGTGCTTCCCATATCCACGGCGGTGGTGGCCCCCGATGAGGGGCATACCTCTTCTGCCTGGACGACTTGGCGATGGATCTCAAAGCCCAGGTGGGTGTGTAGATCGATGAGGCCTGGAACGACCATCGCCCCCCCGGCGTCGAGGACGCGTTCTGCCTGGTCGGCGTCTATGCTCGGCGCCACGGAGGCGATCTTGTTCTGCGATATGGCGACGTCCCATCCCCTTTGAAGGCCGCGCTCGGGGATGAACACCTCACCGTCCCTTATCAGCAGGTCGTACAGGGACATAGCTCAAACTCCTTTGTTTCTTTTCATTGTCGATTGTGGAAAAAAATAAGGTTAGAGACCCTAAAGGTTTCCTCCAAGCCTTTTTTCTTCGTTGAAACGCACCCAAGATAGGGCGAAAGGAAGCTAACCTCTCTTTTTATCAAACCTTTAGGGTCTTGGCGTTTTACTTTCCTGTCAGGCGAGGGCGATGAGCTCCACCTCGATGAGCGCGCCCTCCATGGCGATCTGAGCGCCTACTGTGGTACGCGCTGGCGGATCCTCAGGGAAGTACTCCTTAAAGACCGTGTTCCACCCCTCAAAGTCCCGCGCCGCCTCGGTCAGATAGCAATTCAGCTTGAAGACCTTGTCCCACGAGGAACCGGCGGCTTCCAGAACCTCGCCCAGGTTCTCCATGGCCTGACGGGCCTGGGACTCGATGTCATCGCCCGCAAGTTCACCGTCCTTGGCTCCCGCCGATCCCGAGACATAGATGACGTCACCCACGCGCACACCCGGCGCGATGACCATATTCTCTACGTCCGTTCCTTCCTTCAGAATCAGTTCCTTTTCCATGATGCCTCCTCTATTCGTCTACTATGCTTCTCGACAACCCTTTAGCTTAGTGCAACCAGTTCCACTTCCAGGAGCCATTCCTCCCGCAAAAGGGAGGCGCCCACGGTCGTGCGTGCGGGCGGGTCCTCGGGGAAATACTCCTTAAAGACCGTATTCCACCCCTCAAAGTCCCTTGCCGGATGGGTGAGGTAGCAGTTCACCTTGACCACCCTGTCCCACGAAGTGCCCGCGGCTTCCAACGCCTCGCCCAGGTTGTCAAAGGCCTGACGTGCCTGGGATTCGATATCGGGGCCGGGGATATTGCCTTCCTCGTCGATGCCCGCCGATCCCGAGGTAAAGACCAGGTCTCCCACGCGTACGGCTGGCGAGAACGTCATGGTCTCTGGATCGGTGCCCTCGGTAAGAATGATCTCCTTTTCCATCGTTGCCTCCTTCAAACCTAAACAAACACTCTACTTTGTCCGTTCGGTCCCTGCGCGATCAGGGCCTGCTCCGCGTGCTATTTTACCTTTCCGCGGCCCCTGATCTGCCAGATGACCTCCACCTCCCCCTCCCTTGCGCCAACCAGTTCATCGTGCATGTTGCTCACCTTGCCCTGGTGGAGGGGGATGACGGAGAGCTTCTCCTCTACGTGGAAACGATGATCGCACGCGCTCACGTCCACATGACCGTGCTCCACGGACATGGCATATATTTTAGCGTTTGGTTGTTCAATGATCAAACCGTAGGGTCTTGGTGGATAGCTCTCAAAGGTCTTTTGGCCGCCGTCGATGATAACGCGCTCGTCGGTGGGCGTGGAGACCACCGTGGTGATGACGCGCAGGGCGCAACGCTCGGGGTTCAGATCCTCGTGTCCGTGGATGCGCGTCATGCCCTCGTAGACGTAGGAGCCGCTCCGCGTCTCCGTGCATCCTATCTCCTTGGAGATGGCCTCGTTGCCCGTACCCCCGCCGCTGACGATGGGACAGGGGAGATCGGCGTCCTGAAACGTGCTAACCGTCTCCTGGATAAAGGTCTTTGCCTCGCGGCGGCTGGGGTAGGTCATGACGCCTCGGAGGACCAGCCCGGGAAGCGCGTGTACGCGCCTGCCCAGCTCCAGCGCCGCCTGTGGCGACTGCACGCCGCAGCGGTTTCCCCCCGTGTCCAGCTCGATGAGCACGGGAATGGTGCAATCGTCCTCCACGGCCTGGTCGGAGATCCCCTGGGCCGTGATCTCTGAATCCACGGCCACGGTGATGGCGGCCATGCGGGACAGGGCGGTGAGGCGCTTACACTTGGGTTTGCCCACGATGTTGTAGGGGATGAGGATGTCGTCGATCCCGGCGCGAGCCATCTCCTCGGCCTCGCCCAGTTTCTGGCAGGTGATGCCCTGGGAGCCGGCCTCCACCTGCATCCTGGCGATCTCGGGCACCTTGTGGGTCTTGGTATGTACGCGCAGGGCGATCCCCAGCTCCTCACAGTGGGCGGCCATACGCTGGATATTGCGCTCCAAGACGTCCAGATCCACCACCAGGGCGGGCGTATCGAGCTCGTAGATGTGCATATCACTCCTTTGCAGACTACTATCTCAGGCTTTTCGCTATCCAGTCCAGACTCTTGAGGGGTACCAGTCCATAGTTGTAAAAGTACAGGGCGTCGGCCCCGGCGTCCCAGGCCGCGCGGACCTTGGCCACCATATTCTCCTCACTGGGCGAGAGAAGCGGGCAGGCCTCTATGCCGATGCCCAGCCTTACGGATGGCTGAATCTTTCCGCGGGCGGCCCGGGTGGTGGCGGCCACCGCGTCCGCACCGACCTCGTAGGCGCACACGGTCACCTCGTCCACGTGGGGAGCCAGTTCGGGATCCGGCATTGCGCCCAGGTTCAACAGGTTCAACGGCTTTTCGACGGTCTCGTGCAGGCGTCCGACCAGGCGAGAGATGACTCTCTCGCGCATGCGGAGATAAGGGGCCAGTTGAGGCAGTTCATCCAACAGATCCTCCTCTGAAAAGGTCTCCGTTGGAGGGATGCGCCCCGCCAGGATGCTCTCGAGGTATCGCCGCGTGGCTTCCCGTGCGGCGTTAAGATCCACGCCCTCTCTTTGGGCCACCTCCTCACACGCGGGGCAGAAGCAGAGTCCCATCAGATAGCGCCCCGTGGCGCCCAGATGCATGCGGATCTTTTCGTGATGATAGCTGTGGGGAAAGCCCATGAATCCGCACGACTCGAGCTGCAGGGCGCGTACGGGATAGTCGCTCAATTCCTGCACCAGGGCCTGCAGATAGGCCCCTACGTCGGGGTGGCTGGGGCAGAGGGCGTAGCGGTAGGGATCGCCAAAGGCGTTGCGCATGACCACGTCGGGATGGCGCTCGCCCTGGTAGCTGTTGTGGTTGCAGATGGTCCAGGCGACGACCTCCAGTCCCTTCCGTTCCGCCGCCGCACAGACCGCCACCAGGGGATCGCGCTCCTCGACCAGTCGACTGATCCGGGGCTGCAGGGCCAGCCCCTCAAAGTGGCCGCCGTGGGGGCGAAAGTAGAGGGCGCCGTCTTCAAGGAAACGGATCCTTTGCCGGGGATTGTGGGGCAGGAGCAGCATGCCCGCGTGGTAACTGGCGGCGAGGCTGACGCCGTCCAGGCCCATAGCGGCGATGCGGCCCAGGCTTTCATCTAGCCCCTCGTCCAGGAGGTCCCAGGGATAGCTCCATAGGGCGGCGAATCTGGACATTCTTTTTCCTCCTTTAGCGGGGGACGCTCGAGTTGTTTGGGGGTTCCGAACATTCGAATCCCTCCAAGCCCAGTTCGCGCAGCGTCTCGGGGAGGGGAACCCCGCTCTCCGGGTCCCAGCCCCGCAGGGCATAGTACTCGTCCAGCAGGGCGCGAAAGCGCTCGGGGCTGAAATTTCCCTTACCCTCCAGATAGGGGCTTTCCGCGCCTTCCGGATGATGCAGGTAGGGGACGATGGTCTCGTCGGTGGCCCGGGAGCGGCCCCAGTTGCGCATGGCCAACAGCCGCTCCAGGGTAAAGATGCGCGTGCCCACACGGTAGAACGCCTCGCGCGAAAGGTCAAGATCCGAAGTGGGCTCGAACAGGTAATGCTCCAAGAACTTGCCCTCCACGCCGTCGATGCACACCAGCAGATCCTCCGCCTCGGGATCCGTCAGCAGAGGGAAGATATTATCGCAGATACCTATGCTATCCTTGAGAGCGCCGCGGTCTTGATGAAAGATGGCCGGGATGGCTTTGTCCTCATAGCCGCTCCAAGGATTCACGGCGGCGGCCGATCCGTAGATACGCTCCCCCACCCGGTCTATCTTTTGCCACAGCTCCTCATCTTCTGCCTCGGGCTGGAGCTTTCTCAGCAGGCCAAAGATGTTGGTCGTGTAGCCGTGCCCGCCGCCCATGGGGTCGCGGGTGTCCATGGCCCATTGCAGGGCCGTCACCAGCCAATAGGGAAAGTAGGGACTGGGGAAGGAACCGTGTCCATCCCAATGGGAGGCCTGCCCCCAGGCAGGATAAAAGACGTCGATGAGGTCCTCGCCCACGCCCAGCGCCTGCGCCATGCGGGGGCCGCCCTCGGCGAACAGGTCGCCCCAGCCCTCCCGGTGGGCTATATTCTCCATAAAGCGCACCCAGAAATGAGGGTCGGAGAAATCCAGACGCTCCCCGTCGATGGTTTCCAGTTCCCCTCGCTCCTGGCAGCGCAGTATCCAGGGCACTAGACCGAAGGTGAGTTCCCAGTGATTGAGGCCCAGATCGTTGCTGATCTGGGCGATTTCGAAACCGGCGTCCAGACCCAGGTCCACGCCCAGCCAGTCCCCGCCTTTAAACCGTGGGGCGCAGCAGAACATCTGTCCGCTGTAGATGCGGTCGGGATACACGGTGCCAGGCATGTCGTGGTAGAACTCTCCACAGGCGCCAGGGCATTGATAGGTGCAGGGCGCCAGACGCTGTCTCTCCGGGTGCTTTATCTCGCTCTCGTAAGTGATGGGTGCCTCTCCAAAGCGTGCTTTCAGCGCCTCCAGCACGTTCTGCGATCTACGCAGGGCCTCTGTCGGTTCAGCCACGGCCACGCCCTGCAGTCCCTGCACGGCGACAGCCTTTAGGTTCTTGCTGCCCATCACGGCGCCAAAGCCTCCCTGCCCCGCCGCGCTCTCTGTGCCCGTGGCGATGACGGCATAGCGGCAACGATTCTCGCCCGCCGGGCCGATGGCCAACACGCGCCACATCTCGCCCAGTTCTCGGCGCAGATATTTCTGGCTGGCCACCAGGCCCTGCCCCCAAAGTTCCTGGGCGTTTACCAGTTCAACCTCATCATCCCCTATGCGGATGTAGACGGGATGGGGCGCCTTGCCCCGCACGATCAGCCCATCGTATCCGGCGTATTTGAGGGCTGGGCCCCAATGTCCTCCCACGTTGGCCCTGGTATACCACTCGTGGGGCCACGCCTGGGGGCTGAGGCCGCTTATGGTCACCCGGCCGGAACTGGGTGCCGGTGTGCCCACGAGGGCGCCGGGCATGAAGAAAAGGGGGTTCTGGGCATCAAAGGCCTCGATCCCTGGCGGGATCATCTCCCAGGCCAGCCGCGCCGCCAGGCCCCTGCCGCCCAGATAAGAGGAGACGTAAGGATGCGAGGAAAGTGTGCTCACCTCACCCTTTGTGAGATCGATGTGCAGGATGTGTCCCGTCCACGGGGCCATCTCCTTCCTCATCCCTCCTTCTCCTTTTCTTCCACCTTTTCCCACGTCAGAGCGCCCCGGGGGCAGCGCTGTACGCAGACCGGTTGGCCCCGGCAGGTGTCGCATTTGTAGGCCACTTCCCGCTCCTCGTTCAGATACATGGCATCAAAGGGACAGGCCTCCACGCAAATCCCACATCCGGTGCAGATATCCTCATCTACGGCCCAGTATCCGCCCTCCTCGATCCAGTGGATGGCTTCTTGGGGGCAGGCGCGGGCGCACGGCGCCCGGCGACATTGCCGGCAGTAGAGGATGCGGTGCTTTCCTTCAAAGGGATCGAGGACGATCCGAATGCGAGACAGGCTGGGAATGACGCGTTCCTCATGGACCAGAGAGCAGGCGACCATGCAGGCCTGGCACCCGTGGCACAGATCGGGGTCGACCGCGAGGCGGCCAGGCGCTTGTGTGTTCTCAGAGTCTGTGGGCAATCTTTTCTCCTTCTGTGTTCATTCTAGGATGACGTTCCTGAAAAAGATTGCTAATCTTTAAGGTGCCTGGCACTTGCCAGCAAATATCCACTGTTCAAACCTAGGATCTGCAGAGTGGTTCTTATCCTGCTTTACTCTATATCAAAGTGCTAGGCACCTCACGTTCGCTCAAAGCGTCTTCTCTTCTACGCCAACAGGGAGCCGATCCTCTCGGCGCGCCAGGTGCCCTCGCCGAACTCACCCAGCCTGAGATGGCCGCTCATGGTGTCCCCATCCTCCAAGGTACCCGTGTAGGTGTAGGTGGTCTTGTTGGCCTGACAACCCAGCGTGGTGAGGAAGGATATCTCATCCCCCTTGATGCTGCCCTGCACGTTCGTGCGACTGTATTTTGAGCGGTAATCGCCCGTCAAGTCCGTCCCTTCTTGTTGTAGGGTGACCGAGTGTCGGCTCTGGCCAAAGACGTACTCGGCCTCGATATGCCATACGCCACTGACGTCGGCGACGGGAGCCCTTTCTTCCTCGGGTTTCTGGGGCGGCCTATCGCTGAGTAGCTCGTGCAGCCTCTCGGCCACGATTTCGGCGTCGCCCTTTTCCATCATATAGGGCATCACCCGCAGCCCGTCGTCCAGTAGGTGCATGGCGATGGGGGGGGCTCCCTCCAAGAGTTCGGTATGTATCTGTTCTGGATCCACATTGAGCACCTGGGGGTCCCAGGAGATGACGAGGGTGGGGGCCACATTGGCCACGCCCGGCTCCTCCGCGCGAAAACTCATCGAGGGCAGATCGGCCACGGCAGAGCGGATACGGTTCAGGTATCCCTCCCACATATCCCATTCCGCCTCGTGATCGCGCCCCCGGATCCAGGCTTCCACCGCTGCCAGGAGTCCCATGATCTCCTCTTTGCCCGCCTTCATGGGCCGGCCCAGAGCATGATGGGGCGCGCCATTCAAAAAGGCCGCCTTGAGTAGATCCTTGCGTCCCAGGACGAGGCCTGAGGCCTGAGGTCCACGCAGACATTTGCCGCCGCTGTAGCCCACGGCGTCCGCGCCCATCTCCAGATAACGGTTGGGCACGTCGGGGCGCTGCGCGGCGGCGTCCACAAAGGAGGGAATACCGTGTCGCCTGCCCACCTGGATCATCTCCGGAACAGGGATGGTGCTTCGCTCTTCCAGATCGCCAGTGATAAGAAAGAGGGCCGTCCGTTCACTGATGGCGGCCTTTAGATCGGCACGGGTCTCCACCTCGATCATCTCCGCTCCCGTCATACGCACGGCATAGTCGTAGGCGTTGCGATGTCCCTCTTGAATGATGACTTCGTCCTTCATGCCCGTGGTATCGGGCAGACGCACCATCTTTTCGGGATCGGCACCCGCCATGGCTGCTGCGGCAATCTGGTTGAGGGCGGCGGCACATCCGCAGGTGATATAGCCCCACTCGGCGCCGGTGAGCTCGGCCAGCCTCTGTCCCACCTTTTCCATCAACTCGTCCATATTAACATAGTGGTTGGATGCCGCCACCATGGCCTCCGCGGCCTGCCCGATCAGTCGTGAGCCGCTGAGGATGGTATAGGTGCCCATGCAGTTGATGAGGGGTTGAACGCCCAGATCTTTGAAGGAAGGGACCGACGTGGTGGCGATGGTACTCGTGCTTGGGGACATCTCTCATACCTCCTGTGGATGTGTCGTCATTTTGCATGCCATTGTAGTGCCTTTGCTCGGGGGATGCAAGAAGGAGGCAGCCATCAGGGCTGCCTCCTCGTAAAACGTCGCCCCTGTCTTGTGGTCAGTCCACGCGGTAGCGTTCCAGGGCGTCCATGTCCAGTTCGCATCCCAGTCCGGGCTTGTCGGGCACCAGAGCATAAGAGTCCTCGAACTGGATACCCTCCACGACCAGATCGTCCTCCCGCGTCCAGGACCCCACAAAGTCGCTTCCCAGCACGCAGTTGCGGGCTGCCGAGGCGGCATGGAGATAGGAGAACTCCATGATACCCAGGTCGTTACCCGACCCATGCCAGCAGGGGATCCCCGCCGCGTGGGCCATCGCGGCGTTGCGCACGAACTGTACCATGCTCCCGCCCAGGTTCAAATAGTCCACGGCCTCGGCCTTGATGGCGTTAATGATATCCTGGGGAGAGCCCAGATGCAGGGCCACGGGTACGACACCGTGCTCTCTTAGAAGGCGATACCAGTCCAGGTTCCATTTCTGCATGGGATCCTCGAACACCTTGACCGTGCCGTACTTGACCAGTTCGCGAGCCATATCCAGGGCCTCGGTGGGCCGCCAAAAGCGGGTGTTGGGATCGATGGTGAGTTCGAATTCCGGCCCCGCTACCTCCCAGATGGCGCGGCAGCGTTCCACCAGGGGTTCGTCTCCCGTACACTTCATCTTCATGCCCTTGAACCCGCGTTCCACGGCCAGTTTTGTATTAGCCGCCGCGTCCGCGGGGGTCTGATGTCCGATCCAATAGTCGGCGGGCACCCGGTCGCGCGCGGCCCCGCCCAGGAACCAGTGGGCGGGCTGATCGTACAGTTTCCCCAGGAGATCGATGATGGCCATCTCAAAGGCCGGATAGGCGGGGTCCCTGGGGCCCGCTGAGGCTCCCTCCCACCAGCGATCCAGCACGGAGCGTTCTGGCCTCTCGTCCAGGGTGCCCATGATGGCCGGCAGGTGCTGGATGGCCATTTCTCGCGGGTCGCGCCCCTCGATCCTGGCGGCCATCTCCTGTACGGACTCTAGGGGAGTGCCCCGTCCCGTCTCGCCGATGCCCTCTATGCCCTCGTCGGTATGGATGCGGATGATGTGCTTGGGGACCATGTCCCAGCCCGCCGGGCCATAGCAGGCGGAATGCACCCGCCCCGGTATGGTGGGCACGACCACGGTCCAGATATCGGTGGATTCTATGCTCATGCGTACCTCCAAAGATTATACTATGCGCGCTCTGTGCGCATCGTCTTGAAGACGATGCCCGTGATGATGATGTTGATGATCCCTAAAAAGAGGGACATGGTCGCCGCGTATCCCATACGCATGTCGCCGTGAATAAAGGCCGTGCGGTAGAGATAGACGCCGGCCGTCAGAGCCGACTCTGCGGGCCCACCGGACGTCCCCTGGAAGAGGGCCATGGACTCTACCGTGGCACTGATCACCCCCGAACCGAGTATCAGAATGAGGGTGAAGGTCGGTTTTAGCAGGGGCAACGTGATGTAGAGGAACTGCTGCCATCCATTGGCGCCGTCCACCAGGGCGGCCTCATATACCTCGGTGTTGATATTGTATATGCCGATGAGGAAGAGAAGCGTCCAGTAGCCGAAACGCTTCCAGATGGTGGGGATGGTCATGGCATAGAGGGCCCAGTCGGGGGATCCCAGCCAGTTCGGCGGGTTCTGGACTCCCAAGTTCTGCAGCATGACGTTCAGATAGCCGAAGGTGGGATCGTAGAGCTTGGCCCACACCATCATGGCCACCGATACGGGCAGCACCACGGGCATGTAGGCGATCACGCGGTACACGGAGGCGGCGGTCCTATTTTGAACTTTGGAGATCATCACCGCCACAAAGAGGGAAAACACCACCGTGAAGGGTAGAAAAAGCGCGGTGAATTTGAGGGCGATGCCAAAGCTGCGCCAGAACGTGTCATCATGAAGCATCTCTATCCAGTTGGCCACACCGTTCAATCCAGAGATAAACCCCTGGGTCTCTGGAATGAGCCAGCGGTAGTCGGAAAAGGCCATAAAGAATCCCCGAATGATGGGGTAGCCCTGAAAAACTATATACATGATGATGGCCGGCGCGATGAAGAAATAGCCCCAGAGGTTCCCCCACTTTTGCTGGCGGAGGCTTACAAGTTCCTGGATAAAGGCGCCCACGACAGCCGCCTTGCCCTCAGAGCGTACCTCGTCGACTCGTTGTGGTCTTCTTTCAGCCATTCTTTCGTCCTTTCTATGGGGAGTATACGTCCCCCTATATCCTACATCTTGATGGTGCCCTCGGTGAGTCCTCGCACGAACCATTTTTGCATGAGAACAAAGACCAGGATCACGGGTAGCATAGCCATGGTATAGGCTGCGCATTCGGTGCCATAGCCCGCCAGAACACTCGAGGTAAAGTGGGCACTCCAGCCGCTGAGCTTGGTCACGGCGATGGACACCGTCTCAAGTTCGGGAAAGTCGAGCAGGGTGAGAGCTATAAGGTACTCGCCCCACACGTAGATGAACTCAAAGATGGCCACGACGACGACGCCCCCCTGCGCAAAGGGCAGATCCACGTTCAGGAATATACGCCACGTGCCCGCGCCGTCTATGATGGCGGCCTCCTCCAGCTCGTGGGGTACAGATAAAAAGGTCTGCCGCATGATGAACAGGGCCACGCTGATGCCGCTGGGATATAGGAGTATAAGTCCTAGATGAGAGTTACGCAGTCCCAGAAAGGACATGAGTTCGTAGGTGGCCATCAATCCACCGGCCCGGGGGATGAACATGAGCATGATCAATATGTAGAACAGCAGATCTCTACCCCGAAAGTCGAGCCGCGCGAAGGCGAACCCGGCCATCGTGGCCGTGATGCTCTGGATGATCACTGCCCCAATGGAGAGTTTGATGCTGTTCCATAGATTTAGGGGTATGCGGCTCATATCCGCCCGGGTGAACATCCACCGGTAGTTGCCGAGGGTGGGATTCTTGGGGATGAGGGAGGGCGTTGCCATATACAGCTCCTGCCTATCCTTCAAGGAGGAGGAAACCGTCCATATCACGGGGAGCAGACAGACGGCACAGATGAAGATGAGGGATGCGTTGATGATCCACGCATCCGGTCGTTTCAGGTTTCGTTTGATCGTTTGGCTGAGAGAGGCCATATAAACACTCCTCTTCGCACTGCATCGGAATATATGAGAGATGGATCGTGAGCAAAAAAGAGGGGGAGGGCGTGTGAGGGCCCTCCCCCTCTTCGCATATACTCTTGGAGCATCAGTTGTGGAGCATACGCGCGGAAGGAGATTTCCCTGCTACAGTTGCTGCTTCTCAATCTCTTCCCGACTATCCTCCAGGATAAGCTGGGCACACTCTTCCGGCGTCATCTCGGATCCCACTTCCGTGAAGGTCACTCTGTGATTCTGGAAGACCGTGTTTTGGATCGTATAGTAGTTATTGCGTGGTGCGGGAATGGAGTTCTCGACGTCCTCCACCATATCCAGCATCCACTCGTAGACACGGAATTGGGGATCCTGTTCGATGATATCATAGGCCGAATGATAGATGGGCGTCTTGCCCGTCTGCATCACCGTCTTTTGGAACCCCGTATTCTGGGGACCCATAGTATAGATGAGATAGTCCGTCGCCTCTTGGGGGTAGGGAGCCTTGTTCAGGATGGCCACGCCGTTGCCCCAGTAGACGGATCCCACGCCACCGCCCGGTTCCCTAGTAGGGATGGGTGAGGTGGACACCTTGTCTGTACCAAAGGCGTTCTGCCCCCACACGCCGCGCGAGCTCTGGGCCTGGACGGAGGCCACCTTGCCGGCATAGTAGGCGTCCAGCCATCCGTCACTGCCGTGGGGTGGCGTCAGTTCCTCCTCTACGATCAGTTTCTTGTAGAAGGCCAGGGATTCGATCATCTCATCGGATTCCCAATCGATCAGACCTTCATCGGTATAGGGAGTATCGTCCACGGCCGCGCAGATAAGCGCGCCCACGTCGGTCCAAAGGGATTCGGCAAAGGATGTGGGGTAAATCTGCTCATCGGCGCCCCAGCTCTTGAGCTCCAGGGCAATCTCCAGCCACTCGTCCCACGTCTCGGGCGCCTTGTCCCAACCTACCTCATTGGCATAGTCCACGCGCCAGTTGTAGGTGATATTCTCAAAACTGTAGGCCAGGCTGTAGAACTCTCCCTGGTAACTGCCGTCCTCTTTGATGGTGTCGATCATGTCGGATAGGACCTGGCCGGCGCCCTCCTGCTGGGAGGCGGCGATGTAGTCATCCATAGGCTGTACCATCCCCGTCTCGACCCACCTTTGCATGACAAGGAATGGGGTGAGGATACCAGCGCCGCTCCATTCCAGGGTGCCCTCGTTGATCTGGGCGATGACCTTGGTATCCCATCCCTCGGAGGTTGTATCGATCTTGACCTCCACGTCCTCGTTGGCCTCGTTAAACTCGCGGGCCGTCCTATCAAAAGGGATCTCACCCACAGCCCAGGGGCTGAGCAGGATACGGACCTCCTTTACACCGGGGGGAGCGGGTTCCTGCTCGGCGGCGCTGGTGACCTCTTTTTCGACCTCTACAGTCTCTTTCACGACCTTTTCCACCACTTTGGGCTGGCAGGCCGCGAGAAGGGAAGCGGCTGCTCCCGTGGCGGCAAGGCGAAGAAAACTACGACGAGAATAAGACTTTTCAGACATTGCAAAACCTCCTTGGTTTACATTAACCGACGATTGGTGAGGAAACGCGGTTCGTCCCGATAGGCACCTCCTTTGGTATATCCCAACTAGGGAAAACAGAATGCCTTTTATCGCAGCATCGCGATATTATACGGTCAATATCCTGTAGCCTTATTATCGTTTTGTGGTCAGCGCTTGGTAGGAATAAAGTTTCTAAACACAAAGGTACTATAGCACCAGATCGTTCGGATTGTCAAGTTCAAGTAAGCAATTTTATCTATTGACCGGGATAGAACCTGTCAAATTTTCCCATCCCGGCTTTCCCGAAAAACCCACAGCAAATATGGATAAGCGGATTGGTTGACGGCTAATCCACGCCCTTGACATGGCGGTCGAAGAACTGGACGGAGCGGGCCATGGCTGTCACGAAACTGTTGGACAGGTTGTGATTATCCCCCTCGTACAAATACAGTTCCGCCGACTGGCCGGCATCTTGTAGGCGTGCGTACAGATCCTCGGACCACTCCACGGGGACCGAGTCATCGGCCTTGCTATGATGAAGCTGCAGAGGACCCGATAGCTTCTCTAGGTGAAGGGTGGGGTCCACGGAGGCCCAGAATGCGGGATTCTCGTCGAACATGCCGTAGGCAAATATGCCTTCCGTCGGTGGCACGGGCGTTCTGTCAGCCTCGGGCGTCGCTCTCAGGCTACGGGCGATCCAGTGTGGCCGCTTTTCCCAGACGTCCTCAATGGGGGCCACGACGCCAGCCCAGATGACGCCAGCGTCGATCTGATCGTTCACCACCATGGCCCGTAGCGTAAGGGTTCCGCCCATGGAATGTCCCCATACGCCGACCCGCTGAGGATCGGCATCCGGATAGCGCTGCATTGAGGCGATGGCGTTGAGCACGTCAACGGTATAATCCCCCGTCGTGTGGGCGTCGGTCGGCTCTCCCTCCGAGTTCCCGTGCCCGCGATAGTCGGGAGCGAGGACGATGTACTCTTTACTGGCGAATTCGTCCACATAGGCCAGGTACCTCTCGGCGGTGCGGTATTGATCGGGGGGGATGTATCCGTGGTTGAAGATGATAAAGGGCCAGCCGCTCTCGGGTTTTTCTCCCTGCGGGACGGTCAGCATGGCATAGATCTTGAGTCCTTCGGATCGATAGGAGACGACATACCGATCATAGTTGGATTCAGAGGGCAGGGTTTCCTCGATCACCAGATCGCTGCCGGGGTAGGACTCCTGCCGCATCGCCTCAATGGCCAGGGGATGCAAGGGGGTAGCCGTCGGCGTCGGGGTAGCAGTTGATGTGCCTGTCGGCGTCGAGGTGGATGTAGCAGTCGATGTGGGAGGCCGGGTGGCCGTCGGCGTCGTGCGCGACGTGGGATTCCCGGTCCCCGTCGTGGGTTTTTCCGCTGGCGACAGGGCGCCCTGGCCACCATTACAAGCGATGATCGACAGCAGTATCCATAACAGTAAACAGGTGGTAGCCCAACCCGATCGGCCGGGGCCCGCTTTTGATGGTAGAGACATATCCCGCTCCTTAATCTGCTAGAGTAAAATAGACCCGATGGATCTTTCTTGACTTTTATCATTCACAATATGTCCATTTTGCCGCAATTGTGTTGTCTCGTCAAAGTTGAGGCTATGACTCGATCAACTTTGATGCAAGCGTGAGATGGGCTATACTCTGTACTGCAAGATTTGGGACATACGTAGGGAGGTGGCGGCCGTGGCAAGCACGACGTATCCGCCGACGATTTTCGTCCTGGGGACCGCGCGCAACATCGGCAAGACAGTTACCTGCATGGGCATCATAAGCAAACTTTTTTCCGATGAGCATGGCTATGCGTCCGAGCAGATCGGGTATATGAAACCCGTCGGCCAGCAGACGCGGCGGGTTACCGATAGTATGGGAGAGCCCATAGAGGTCGATAAGGATGCCGTGCTGATCACCTCGCTGATGGGCATCCAACATGCTGGCTATGAATATATCAGTCCGGTGGTGCTGCGCGGAGGGGTCACCGCTTCCTACATCGACGAGGCGGCGAATGGCGATCCGTTGGTTGCAAGAAAGACTTTTTTGGAACGCATCCGCATCTCCTATGAGCGCACCTGTATGGGAAAACGCGTCGTGCTCATCGAGGGGACGGGCCAGCCCGGCGTGGGCTCGGTGGCCGGTATCTCCAATGCCGACGTCATCAATACGCTGCGTGATATGGGTGTGCCCCTCTTTGTCGTCATGGTGACCGAGGGAGGCATCGGTAGCACCCTGGATCAGGTCTTTCCCTATCTCATGGCCCTGGATCATCTGGGAGCGCGGGTGGACGGCCTTATCGTCAACGGTATCTATGTTTCCAAGATGGACAAAATCGTACACTATCTTGAGAGCTATTACGATCATGTCTTTGTGCCCCTATATGGGGGAAAGCTCGTGGGCCAGCCTGTGCCTCCCATCCTGGGATTTATTCCCTCCATTCCCGAGTTGCGTTTCCCCACCATGCGCCTTATCGCAGAAGAGTTTTCGGAGCGGCCTGACAGCGGGATGGAGGTCGTGGCTCCCAAGAATTTTGATGAGGTGGCCGTACAGTTAATACAGGATCTGCGCGTCATCAGTCTGGATTTTGGCTACGAGCCGCTCCTAAAGCCCGGTGATGCCGCCGTCATCGGGGTGAATGCCAACGATGCCATACTGGCCACGTACCTCCATCACGAGCGTCTGGCGCGGGAAGACGGCCGGGGATTGTCGGGGGTCATCCTTTCTTGCAAACATGTGGGAGGACTGGCGGATCGCATTCGCGAGCTCATCGTAAAAAAAGATCTACCCACCCTGACGCTGGATTACGATTCTGCCGAGATCGTGCAGCGCATCGAGAACATGACGGTCAAGATCCAACCCTATGACGTCCGTAAGCGGGAACTCATCGCCGAGGCCTATGAGGAACACCTCACCTTGTGGCCCGAACTTCAACTCGCATAATCCTCTCTTTTCATTCATCCTTCTTTGATGACCGTTTGACATGGTCAGCCGATCATGTTAGAGTAAACCTTACATTTGAGTAAGGATTATTCTGACATGAAGGTATCTGCCAGGGAACGCACCAGTTTACGCGCCATGGAAGAGTTCGCGCGTCGCTATGGGCAAGGACCCACGGCACTGCGCGAGGTGGCCGAGGTGCAGGGGCTCCCATTGCCCTATTTGGGACGTGTCGCCGTCTCCTTGCGGCGCGCCGGTCTGTTGGAAAGCGTGCGGGGCGCCCATGGCGGATACTTGCTCAGTCGAACGCCCTCCGAGATAAGTGTGGGGGACATCTTTCGCGCCGTCGAGGGTTCCATCGTACCTTTGGAGTGCACGGACGGAGAGGGAGCCACGTGCGCTAACGTGTCGGATTGTGCGGCGCGCAGCGTATGGCAGGCGGTCACCAGGCGTCTGGAGGAGACCCTTGATAGTACGTCCCTGGCCGATCTCTTGCAGCGGGAGTAGCGAGACCGTGCTTGCGCGCACCGTGGGGGGAAAATTGGAAATGGTGGAGAGTGGATATGCCTTCTGAATCGCGTTTTGTCTATATGGATCATGCAGCCACGACGGCGGTGGATCCCCGCGTTGTGGAGGCGATGAATCCCTATTTCAGTGAAAAATACGGCAATGCATCCAGCGTTCATCGGCTGGGTACGGAGGCGCGCGGGGCCATCGAGTCGGCGCGGGCGCGGGTGGCGGAAATACTTTGCGCCAATCCTTCGGAGATCATCTTTACGAGTTGTGGCACCGAGAGCGACAATCTGGCTCTGCGGGGCGTTGGCCATGCTCGCCCTGGGAAGCACATCATCACCACGCCCATCGAGCATCATGCCGTGGGCCACACCTGTCAGCAGTTGGCAGAGGCGTTCGGCTTTTCCATAACCTATCTGCCCGTCGACAAGTACGGTGTCGTCGATCCCGCGGATGTCGAACATGCCATCGCCGAGGATACCTGTCTCATCTCTGTCATGTATGCCAATAATGAGGTGGGTACCATCGAGCCCATCGCCGAGGTCGGCGAGATCGCCCAGGAGAGGGGCATCCCCTTTCACACGGACGCCGTCCAGGCGGCCGGCAATCTGAGCCTCGACGTTGACGCTTTGGGTGTCGATCTGCTTTCTCTATCGGGCCACAAGTTCTATGCTCCCAAGGGAGTGGGCATCCTCTACGTTCGAGAGGGCACGGAGCTACTTCCCATCCAGACAGGAGGGGCTCACGAGCAGGGCCGCCGGGCCGGCACGGAAAACGTGCCCTATATCGTGGGGCTGGCCAGGGCCCTTGAGTTGGCCTATGAGGATATGGGGGACGAGGTCACCCGCCTGACGTCGCTGCGTGACCGTATTATCGAGGGGGTGCTCGATAGCATTCCAGATGCTCGTTTGACGGGGCACCCCACGCAGCGTCTGGCCAATAATGCCAGCTTTGTGTTCGAGGGCGTCGAGGGAGAGTCCATCGTCGTGCACCTGGACCGTGCTGGGGTAGCGGCGAGCACGGGATCGGCGTGTACGTCGGAAGAGGAGGGGCCCTCGTTCGTGCTTTCGGCCATGGGCGTCAAGGATCGTCTGGCGCAGAGCAGTTTGCGCCTCTCCCTGGGGCGAGAGAATACGGAAGAGGACGTGGATTATCTGCTTTCCGCCCTACCCGGCGTCGTGGAGAACCTGCGAAATCTCTCGCCATTCTATGACTAGTCACTGACAATCTGTTTTCTGAACTGTTTCGGGAGGTTTGATGTATACGGACGTCGTTTTTGAACATTTTTCCAACCCACGTAACGTGGGCACTATGGAAGATCCGGACGGCTATGCCAAGGTGGAGAGTTCTGCCTGTGGTGACCTGATGGAGATGTATATAAAGGTCGAGGATGGCAGGATATCGGACATCAAATACCGCACATTTGGCTGTGCCGCCGCCATCGCCTCCAGTTCCATCGCCTCAGAGATGATCAAGGGCGAGCCTCTGAAAGTCGCTGAAAAGATGTCCGACGAAAAGATCGTGGAGGCCCTGGGCGGATTGCCAGATACCAAGCGACACTGTTCTATTCTGGCTGCAAGCGCCCTGCACAAGGCCTTGCAGGACTACTATGAAAAACACCCGGAGGCGCGTTCGGAAGCCAAAGTATAGATCACTGCTAGGGGATAGGGGAGGACAGGATGCCCTCTCGGGAACGAATCTTTGTCGCCATGAGTGGTGGCATCGATAGCTCTGTCGCAGCCGCGCTTTTTGTAGAGCGCGGCTATTGCGTACAGGGGGTGACCATGCGGCTGTGGCGGGAGGAGGCTGACGATCAGGAGATGGACGATGCAGTGGCCAGTGCCCGCGCCGTTTGTGAGCAGTTGGACATCGAGCATAGGGTAGTGGATCTGCGAGAGCGCTTTTATCATCGCGTGATAGAGTACTTTGTGCGGGCGTATGCAGAGGGGCGCACGCCGAATCCCTGTGTGCATTGCAATCGCTTTATAAAGTTCGGCGAACTCTTGGATCTCGTGCGGGAATGGGGGGCGGACCTGCTGGCCACGGGGCACTATGCGCGTCGACATAAGGCGGAGGGGTACTATCAGTTGCTGCGGGGCGTGGACGAGGAGAAGGATCAATCCTACTTTCTTTATATGCTGGGTCAGGAAGAACTTGGCCATATCCTGTTTCCCCTTGGTACGTGGATCAAGGAAGAGGTGTATGTCTTTGCGCGAGAGCATCATCTCCCCGTGGCGAAACGGCCAGAAAGCCAGGACATCTGTTTCATACGTGACGGCGATTATCGGCGTTTTCTCGCCGAGCGGGCTCCACAGGCTGTGGAGCCGGGCCCCATCTATGATAGGGAGGGAAATCGCCTGGGACAGCACAAGGGGTTGCCCTTTTACACGGTAGGACAACGGGAGGGCTTGGGCATCTCTGCGCCGCGTCCCCTCTATGTCCTGGAGTGGGACGTGGAGCGCAACGCCCTCATCGTGGGTTTTGCCGAGGAGCTGGGACGGAGGGCTTGTCTGGTCGAGGAGATGTCCTATATCTCTGGGGACCCCCTCACCCCTGGCCGCCGTGTGCAAGCCCAAATCCGCTATCGCGCCCGCCCGGCCCCGGCGCGGATCTGGGATTGCGCCGAGAAGCGCGCCCGCATCGTCTTTCGGGACCCCCTTCGAGATATCACGCCGGGACAGGCTGTGGTATTATATGATGGAGATCGCGTTTTGGGGGGCGGAATTATCTCTCGCGTTCCAAAGGACCCCCATGTACAAGAGTAGGGAGTTGACTCATGTTCTCCTCACCATTGTTCGTGTTCGCTTCCGCGTTGGCCACCTTTTGGGCGGCGGTATTTCATCTGCTGCTTGGTAAGAATTTGATAGATTTGGTTCTATATTGGTTCATTGGCCTGATGGGATTTGCAGTGGGGCAGGCGATGGCCGAGGTGTTTCGTCTGCACTGGTTGCTGGTGGGACAGATACACGTTCTGGAGGGTACGCTGAGTTGTTGGCTTGCCATGTTCGTTGCACGATGGCTGAAGCTGTGATATAATGAGGGTAGGTGTGGAGAATATCGTTCATTCGGGGAGGCGCTGTGACCTGGCTTGCGGCTGTGCGGGATGTGGCTATTCTGTTATTAGCCTTGGAGTCTTTGGTTCTTGGTATCCTGCTGGCCGTCATGCTGGTTCAGTTGCGCAGACTTGTGCAGCTTTTGCGTGACGAGATCGCGCCCATCCTGGATTCGGCCAACGATACGGCAAGGACTGTGCACGGCACGGCGGATTTGGTCAGCCGTACCATCGTTGAACCTGCAATCAAAGTGAGCAGTTATGCGGCGGGCGCGCGGCAGGCCCTGCGCAGCCTGTTTGCGGTTGGTCGTACAGCAGAGGAGGATGCGGACGCTTCTTCCCAAGGGGAGGGCGAGACGACGGGTGAACGTGATACCTGAGAAAGGGGGCATGCTTTGAGGAAACTGTTTTCGATAACAGTTTGGTTAAGAAACGGATCCACGCTGTAGAGCAAGTCAGAAGTTACATTCCCCCTTTGGAGGGGAGAGGGATTAAAACAGACGAGGAGGTAGCGATGGCAAGCAATTCAAGCTCCGGAGATTTTGTGGCAGGCTTTTTGCTCGGAACGTTTGTGGGGGCAGTTCTCGCTTTCCTGTTTGCCCCTGCTCCTGGTGAGGAGACGCGGGAAAAGCTTCGTGAGAAGAGTATCGAGTTGAGAGAGCGCGCGGAGGAACTCTCCTCCGAAGCCGAGGAGCGGGCGAGAGAACTTCGGGAAAAGGGCGAGAGCGCGGTCAAAGGACAGAAATCCCGCTTCCAAGAGGCGATGGAAGAGGGCAAGAAAGCGGCCGAGCGCAAAAAGGAAGAACTCTTGCGTGAGATTGAGGAACTCGAATCTGAAGAGGGCATCGATCTGGAAGAGCAAGAAGGAGAGGCCTAGCCCAGTTTCGTCCTGAGGTCAGTTGCGTCATCCAGCGATATAGCTTTTCGTTCCCGTTGGTTCCCCTTGTCTTCTGGGTCCAGAGGATTCCCGCACGCTTGACTTTTCGACATCAGGGACAAAGTGCGGAAATGCCGCACTTTGTCCCTTTGGTTTATAAGGCGCGCAGCCGCTTCACGATGGTGGGCAATTCTGGAAGCAGATCTCCCGCCATCATGCCCCCGTTTCCGCAAGCTTGTTTCTCCCCCGCCAAGCCGTGTATATAGGCACCGCATACGGCGGCCTCGTAGCCCGATAGCCCCTGGGCCATTAGGCCCGTGATGGCACCAGCCAATACATCCCCCGTCCCCGCTGTGGCCAGGGCGGGATTGGCAAAGGGTATGACCGTGGCCTCTCCTGTGGGCGAGGCCACGACGGTATAAGCCCCCTTTAGAACCACCGTACATCCCCAGTTCTCCGCGGTGTCCACCGCCGTGCCGATGCGGTCCGATTCGATATCCCCGATCTCGCAATGTAAGAGACGCGCCATCTCACCGGGGTGGGGTGTGATCACGCTCCCCGTGGGGATTTCCTTCCACCATTCCCCCTTATCGGCCATGAGATTAAGGGCATCGGCGTCGATGACGAGGGGTGGTGGTGTAAAGATCTTTTCTACTTCGGGCTCCGAGACCTCAAATCCCAGGGAAGGCCGCTGTACCTTTGTTTCCCCCTTTAGGAGGGTCTGCACGAAAGCACCGGTCTTTTGATCCATGCCCAGTCCGGGCCCCACGAGAAGCACGTCGTAATCCTCTGCTTGTTCGGCGATCAGGGGCAGGGCGGCTGGCGTCAGGGCTCCCATCTCGTCGGGCAGCACGAGGAAGGTGGCCTCCGTCAACTTGGTCGTGACGCTATCATAGATGGCGTTGGCAGCGGCCAGGGTCACCAGTCCGGCACCAAGGCGATAGGTCGCCTCGGCGGCCAGGCAGGGTGCCCCCACATAGTTGATCGATCCCGCCACGATCAGGGCCTTGCCAAAGGAGCCCTTGTGCGCGTTCGCGGGACGTTCCGGCAGGCTCTGTCCCACACGCTGGGGCGTGGCCACGCAGAAAGGCACGTCGGCGGCGAACTGGGGATCGATGCCTATGTCGGCTACCAAGAGTTCGCCCACGCGAGCGGCGCCGGGGAAAAGGAACAACCCCGGTTTAGGAGCGGCAAAGGTGACCGTCAGGTCCGCATGGAGGGTGTGTTCGTCCACCTGGCCCGTATTACAATCCAGGCCGGAGGGCGTGTCCACGGCCACTACGAGAGGGCGACTGGTGGGGGATTTCCTTCTCCATGATACGCCTCTCAGGGATGGGCCGGAAGGCGTCAGCAGGTGGAAAAAGGGCACCGTCCTCTTTCCCTGGCGGGGTTTCAGGCCCTCGGATACGTGCGTGAGGAGGGTGGGGAGGTCGCCTCTCAGGCTGCCCTGTACCCCGGTGCCCAGCAGGGCGTCGAGCACCACGTCGGCATCCCATACCAGGGCATCGAGGGCCTCGAATTCGGGATCCTCTCCTGCCCGCGCCATGGATATGTCCATATCTTGAACCTTTTGCAGATTGGGATCCTCTTCCCTTTCCCTCTTCCAGATATAGACGGTGACGCGATGTCCCCAGGCCCGGAGGTAGCGAGCGGCCACCAGGCCATCCCCGCCATTATTGCCCGGACCGACCAGGACGAGGACGTGGGATGCGGGATGAGGCAAGAGTTCCCGCGTCGCCAGAGCGGCGGCCTTGCCCGCGTTCTCCATCATGGTGTCATATTCCAGACCGGCGGCGTTGGCCGCCTCCTCAATCTGTCCCATCTTGTCTATGCTGACCAGCTTCATCTCCCTGCCTCCATTCCTAGAATGTGCTCCTAATTGTAGGGGCCACCCCTTGGAGCGTCAATTCCCCTTCTCGTGAATCTTTGATATTGGTGGCTTTTTTTCGGCAGGAACACGTTCAAGAGTATAATAATGTCAAATCGTTTTCATCGAGACTGGCGAATGCGCCAGATTCGTTCACGTCTCGAATATATTTGGTTGAAGCCCTGACCGCTTCATATATTTATCAAGGTTGATAGGGAGAGTTCTCCATGTCTGAGCGTATTGCACAGCGTCTTCACTCCATTCCCCCCTCTGGTCTGCTCGAGTTCTTTGATATTCTGGCCACCATGGACGACGTCCTCTCCCTGGGCATCGGGGAGCCGGATCTGCGCACGCCGGAGCCCATCGCCCAGGCGGGTATCGATGCCATCCGTCGAGGGCAGACGGGCTACACGTCGAACGCGGGAATGCGCGAGCTCCGTGAGGCCATCACCGCTGACCTCGCGGCGCGGTACGACGTCCACTATGACCCAGAGACCGAGATCCTGGTCACCGTGGGCGTCTCGGAGGCGCTCCATGCCGCCCTTCTCTCCCTCGTCGATGCCGGCGACGGCGTCCTGCTGCCCGAACCTTGTTTCGTGGCCTATGCCCCGTGCGTCCGTTTTGCCGACGGTGTGGTGCAATCGGTGCCCACCAGGGCGAGGGAGGACTTTCAGGTGACCCGTGAGGCGCTTGAGGATGCCGTGGATGCGCGCACCAAGGCCCTGCTGCTGAGCTATCCCAACAATCCCACCGGAGCCGTCATGTCGCGCGAACGTCTCGGCGACGTGGCCCGCTTTGCTCGGGAGCGCGATCTGATCGTGCTTTCGGACGAGATCTATGATCGTTTCGTCTATGGGGTGGAGCACGTATGCTTTGCCGCGCTGCTGGATATGCGGGCGCACACCGTCCTGTTGGGAGGCTTTAGCAAATGCTATGCCATGACGGGATGGCGTATCGGATATGCGTGTGGGCCCCGGGATATCATTCAGGCCATGCACAAAGTGCATCAATACACCATCATGTCCGCGCCCACCCTGGCCCAGGCCGGCGCCCTGGAGGCGCTCCGCCATTCTGGGGACTGTTCCGAACGGATCCTTCAAGAATTCTCTCAGAGGCGGGATGTCGTGGTGCAGGCTCTGGACGAGATCGGCCTGCCCTGCGTCGAGCCGCGCGGGGCCATGTACGCCTTTCCTTCCATCGCGCAGACGGGATTGACCTCGGCCGAGTTCTCCGAGGGGCTCTTGCGGGAGGAAAAGGTGGCCGTGGTGCCCGGCGAGGCCTTTGGCGAGGCGGGAAGGGGACATGTACGGATCGCCTATACCGTACCGGCGGGCGTCCTTGAGGAAGCCCTGGAGCGTATCTATCGCTTTGTGCGCCGGTTGTGAGGGGGGCGTGGTATCGACGTAGATTTTGCCTCCTTTCCGCTATTGCATACTTCTTTGACACCCTCGGCTTCTCCCGGGTAGAATGGACTCGTCATTATGAATGGCCTGACAAGGAGACCCCCCATGCAAATTACCGACGTCACGCTGACCCCCGTTTACTCTCGCCGGGAGACGGGCATCGCCTCGCCCCACGTCATCGTGCAGTTGCACACCGACGAGGGGCTGGTGGGTCTGGGAGAGATGTCCGACCTGGGCCACGGCAACTATCGCTTCGACCTGGACGACCTGCGAGAGAGTATCCTCTACTTTCTGGAGGGTGAGGATCCCCTGAACTATGGCCCGCTGACGCGGGCGGCCCGGACGCGGTTCCCCGGGGGCGGCGCCCTGAGGGAGGGGATCGAGATTGCCATCTTTGACCTGCTGGGCAAGGCCAAGGACCAGTCCATCGCCGAGGTGTTGGGCGGCGGTTATCGGGACAAGATCCGCGTCTGCTATCCCATCTTTCGCATGTTCCATATGGACGAGGTGGAGGAGAACGTGGCCCGCGTGGAACGCCGCATGAACGAGGGACAGGACATGTTCCGCCTCTACTGCGGCGGCAATGTGGAGGCCGACGAGGCCTTTCTCAAGGCCGTGCGTGACCGCTGGGGCGATCGGTTTGTGCTCAAGTCGCTGGATCTGAGCGGCCGTCTGCCCTGGAAAAAGAGCCTGGACGTGTTGGAGAGGTTGCGGCCCTACGAGCCCATCCTGGCCGAGTCCGTCTGTGACCGACGCGACCCTGAGGGGCAGTACGAAGTCCGCGTGCGCACCGATCTGCCCATCAGTGAGCATATCAGTTCCACCCAGCAGGCCATGGATTTCGCCCAGAATCGCTACGTGGATATCTACAACGTGAGCCTGGCCGGAGCCGGCGGCTTTACCAGTGCCCTGCGCATCGCGCGGATCGCCCAGGCGGCGGGCATCTCCTGTCTGGTGGGCACCACCCAGGAACTGTCCGTCGGTGTGGCGGCCCAGGCCATGTTCGGTGCCGTGCTGGAGAACCTGGACTATCCCTCGGACATGACCGGCGGCCTGCTCTATAGGGACGACGTGGTGGTGGATCGGGTGCAATATGAGAATGGCTACCTCCTGGTGCCCGACGGTCCCGGTGTGGGCATGGCTCTGGACGAGGACAAGTTGGCCGCCCTGGAGCGCCCCCTGAGTTCCCTCCCCGTGGAGGCCTGGTAGGTATCGACTGCGATTGAGAAGGAAGAGTTGACTATCCTGCCCATAGTGACTATTGGAAGCCGTCTCTCGCACCGATGCGGGAGGCGGTTATCTGGGAGTTGGCGACCTCTTAAAGCAGCATTATACTGATTATCAGTGTGGTGAGGCTCTCGGTGAGAGGAGGCACGAAGAGATGAGCACCCAAAGAGTTGCCATAGGACGGGTAAAACGGGACATCTCCGAACTGGTCAACCGCGTCGCTTATGGCGGGGAGAGGATCATTTTGACCTCTCGTGGTAAGCCCAAGGCGGCACTGATCAGTCTCGCGGATTACGAGCGGTTGCAACAGGAGCAGCAAGGGGACCGCTTGGCGCACTGGGAGGCATGGGTGATAGAATGTGAAAGATTGAGCGACCAGATCATGGCTCGCCGTCAGGAAGAACCGTTGGATCTGGATGCCCTCTGGGAAGCGACGCGAGCGGATCTGGAGGCGCGCGATGAGCGAACGGTTGGTCATTGATGCCAGCTTTGCGTTCAGGTTGATTCTGCCTGGTCCGCATCAGGAACGCTATCGGGCTTTGGCAGCACAGTGGCACAGGGAGGATTATCTGTTGTGCACCCCTACGCTGTGGATCTATGAGATCACCTCCGCCTTTTGCAAGGTAGCGGCCTTTGGACAGATCGGCCGCGATCAGGGACGTCAAGCACTGGCGCTAGCGCAGAAACCGGGTGTGCGGTTGTTCCCGCCCGACGATACCCAGACCAGATTGGCTTTTGACTGGACGATGCGGCTGAAGCGTGCTGCGGCATATGATAGCTTTTATCTGGCGTTGGCAGAGACATTGCAGAGTGAATTCTGGACGGCGGACAAGGGCTTGAGCAATGCCGCCGATGTTTCCTGGATACACTTGGTAGATGAATCGCTTTGAACGTCTGTCAATCCTTAAAGGGAAGGAGAAACGCTTCACTGTTCTCCTTCCCGTAGAGGCCTGGTAGGCATTGATTGCAACTGAGAAGGAGGATACCATGAAGGAAGGCTGGCGCGGCATTTTTTCTATTGCGGCAACGCCCTTTGATGAACAAGGGGAACTGCTCTTTGATGACCTGGCTCACATTGTCGATTGGATCGTTCGTGCGGGAGCCCATGGCGTAGTTTGGCCGGTGGGCCACAGCGAATTTACTGCGCTCTCGCATAAAGAACGTATGCAGGGCACAGAAGTAGCGGTCGAGACGGTGGCAGGGCGGGCACCCGTCATCATCGGCGTCTCGGCCCAGTGCCGCCCGGAGGCCGTCTTCTATGCGGAGCGCGCCGGCGAGTGCGGGGCCGACGGGGTCATCGCCATGCTGCCCCGGGGGTTCGATGCCGGCAAATACGACCTCATCCTCGCCTACTATAGGGAGATCGCCGAGGCTGCCGCGCTGCCCGTCTTTATCCAGAATCAGGGACCACCCTGGGCGGGGCTGCCGGCGGAGACCATCGTGCGGCTCTGTCGCGACATTCCCTTGGTCGAGTACGTCAAGGAGGAAAAGCCGCCCCAGACAACCTCTTGCCAGGAGATCCTCGATATCTGTGGCGACGACATGCGCGGCGTTTTCTCCGGCGGGGGCGGCTCCTGGCTCATCTCCGAGATGCAGCGGGGCATCAGCGGCTGCTTCCCGGGTTCCCCCGTGACCGATATCGTGGTGCAGGTATGGAATCTGTGGCACGATGGCGAGCGGAAAAGGGCGCGGGAACTGCACAACCGCCACGCCGCCTATATGAGGATCTGGCGGGGCATGCCCGCTGGCGCGCGTAAGCAGATCCTCGTCCGACGTGGCGTCATCAGCACAGCTTTTGTGCGTAACGAGGGCATCGCCGAACTGGACGATGTCGATTCCAAAGAGCTCGATTACGCCCTGGCGCTGCTGGCTCCCGATTTCACCGTCTAACAAGGAGGGGCCATGGCGTCACCGCGAGTATGTGGTGGTCCATGGCCCCTTTCCCCTTTACCGTCGTCGACCTTCCCGTTCTTGACCGCTCCCCGCCGATCTCATATGCTAGGGCCAATACGATACGTTTTCTGAGATAAAGGAGGATCGAGCATGGAGATCACGGGAGTAAAGGTCCACCATGTGGAATGGGAGCGCGGACCATACCACTGGCGCGATGGCATCATGCCCAACGACCCCACGGGGCGGACTGGCCTGCTGCGCATCATGACCGACGAGGGTGTCGAGGGGCTTTCGCCCTATCGTGGGGGAGCGAACCTTGAGGAGGTCAAGTGGCAACTCGTGGGGGCTGACCCCTTGAATATAGAGCGCATATGGCAAGATTTTTGGCGCAATCTGCGCACCTCGCGTCTGGGAAGCGCCATCGGCGCCGTGGACGTAGCCCTCTGGGATCTGTACGGCAAGGTGTGTGATCTGCCCGTCTACAAGTTGCTGGGTGGCATGCGCGATCGCATTCCGGCCTATGCCAGCACGGTGACCCTGGACTCTATAGAGGAGTTCATGGAACTGGCCGACGACGTCCTGGAAAAGGGATACAGGGCCATCAAACTCCACGCCTGGGGACGGCTCGAGGAGGACGCCGCCCTGTGCAAGGCCCTCCGAGCAAAGGTGGGAGACGACATCACCCTCATGTACGACGCCTCCAGCATGTTCAACCTGTATGAAGAGGCCCTGTGGTTCGGGCGCCAGTTGGAGGAGGCGGACTATTTCTGGTATGAGGAGCCCATGGATCACTTTAATATCACCGCCCTGGCGCGCCTGGCTGAGGCACTGGATATCCCCCTGGCCACGGCGGAGGCCACCCATGGCGGCCCCTGGGACGCCCTGACACACATCAGTAATGGTGCGGCGGATATCATCCTCAGCGGTCCCCTGGACGAGTACAAGGGCGGATTCACCGGCGTCATGAAGACGGCCCACATCTGTGAGGGCTTTGGCATGATGTGCGCCATGCACGGAAGTTCCATCGCTTCGCTGCACGCCGCCTGTGCCATCTATAACACGAAATACTTTGAGCGTCTGGTGCCCGCCACCTACTATACCCCGCCGGGGGTCAAGACGGCGGCCACGGAAATAGACGACGAGGGGTATGCCCAGCCGTGGGATGATCCCGGCCTGGGACTGCGCATCGATTGGGACTGGGTCGAGGAGCATACGGTGGGCGTCGAGGAGTAGCAGGCGCGCCAGATTCCCGTCGGGATGGCTGCGTTTAATCCAGCGGGTCAACGTGGGGAGAAAAGGTGATATATGGAGAGACGAGCATCTCATTTTGGTAGGCGCCCATTTTATCGTGGCTTTGGGGTGCACGCAAATGTTGTAGCTGACTTACCATTCCCCGTCCGCGCAGGCGGCTTTAGGACTGCAGAATGGCAGCGCCATTCTGCCAGGCTACCGAGGGTGGCCCAATTGGCCGGTAGGCCTCAAACGCTGGCTTCAGAGGGGGAGGGATGGGGAACGAACGTCCCAAATATGCTCGGCGTAAAGCCCAGCGCTAAGGCGCTTCGCGCCGGGCGTCGACGCAGGTCGACGCGTCTGGGGAGCGTCTACGGGTGTGCTTATGCTACTTGTGCTCTCAGACTCCTCTTTCTGCCACAGCCGATGATTTCAACAGACTTTGCGTGCATCCGCCTTTGCGTAACTTTGAAGTAGGAACAAAGACGCGTATAATTAATGAGGAAAGTCAAGAAAGCGTATGCTTTTGGGCTTTAAGTGAAGGATTTGTACCATGCGGGGAGGCCTGAGATGCAGGAGCTCGAGAAGATCAGTGAACAGATTCGACAGTGTGAAAAGTGTCCCTTGGCAGAGGGCCGCACCCACGCCGTGCCGGGAACGGGACCGGCGGATGCCGACATCATGTTCATCGGAGAGGCTCCCGGCTTTCACGAGGACCGGCAGGGGTTGCCCTTTGTTGGCGCGGCGGGAGAGTTTTTGAACGAACTCCTCGCCTCCATCGGCCTCTCTCGTGAGGATGTATATATAACGAACGTTATCAAGTGTCGCCCGCCAGGGAACCGTGATCCCCAAGCCGATGAGATAGAGGCCTGTCGGCCATATCTGGATAAGCAGATCGAGATCATCGATCCCGAGATGATCGTCACCCTGGGTCGCTTTTCCATGCAGTTGGCCTTCTCCGATGTGACCATCACGCGCGTTCACGGGACGCCTAAACGGGTGGACGACATCCTGTATTTTCCCATGTTTCATCCCGCTGCTGCGCTGCATCAACCGCGGTATCGTCCTCTGATTGAGGAGGACATCAAAAAGATACCCGAGATCCTTGATGACGTGGAATCCTTTGCAGTTGAAGAAAATTCAGAAAAACCAAAACAGTTAGGATTATTTTAAATGTTTAACGAAACGCTATCTGAAGGAAAACTACGCCTGACCCCCCTGGGGGGTTTGGGCGAAATTGGACGTAATATGCTCGTCCTCGAATATGGGGAGAGCATCGTCATCATCGACGCGGGGTTCATGTTCCCCGAGGTCGACATGTTGGGCATCGACATGGTCATTCCCGATCTGAGCTACGTGTCCGAGCGGGCAGACCGCGTCGAGGCGGTGATCATCACCCATGGTCACCTGGATCATATCGGGGCCCTGCCCTATCTCATGGAAAAGGTCGATGCCCCCATCTATGCCACGCGGTTGACGCGCGGGCTGATCGAACTCAAAATGCACGAGAGCCACATCCAAAAGGCTGATATACGCCTTATCGAGGCCGGTGGTACGCTCAGTGTCGCGCCTTTTGATTTCGAGTTCTTCCACGTGAACCACAGCATCCCGGATGGCGTCGGTATGGCCATCGACACGCCCGTGGGACTGCTGGTGCACTCGGGAGATTTCAAGTTCGATCCTACGCCGGTGTACGATCGCCCCACCGATTTGGGCAAGCTGGCAGAATTGGGGGAGCGAGGGGTGCTTCTTTTTCTATCGGACAGCACAAATTCCGAGACCCCCGGTCACACGCCATCGGAACAGGCCCTGGGCGAGACCATATCTCGCCTTTTCAACCGGGCCAAGGGGCGCGTACTTCTGACCACCTTTGCCTCCAACATCTCGCGCATACAGCAGGCCATGGACATCTCTCAGGAGTATGGCCGCCGCATCGCCGTGGTGGGTCGAAGCATGCGCGAGAACTTGGGCGTCGCCCGCGAGTTGGGATATCTGAAGGTGCCCGATGAGGCGCTCATCAATCTGAATCAGATCGACGATATACCCGATCACAGACTGACACTGCTCTGTACCGGGAGCCAGGGAGAACCCACCTCCGCCCTGGTACGTATGGGACAGAGGCGCTATCACTCTGTGAGCATCGTTCCCGGGGATACCATCATCATCTCTGCAAGCGCTATCCCGGGCAACGAGGAGCTCATCAACCGCACTCTCGACAACCTGTTCCGCCTGGGCGCCGACGTCTATTACGATGAAATATTGGACGTCCACGTCTCGGGGCATGCCAGCCAGGAGGAGCAAAGGTTGGTCCTGAGCCTCGTGCGTCCCGAATATTTCGTGCCCATCCATGGCGAGTATCGCCACCTCGTGCTACATGGCAAGCTGGCGGAGCGGTGCGGCGTGGCGCCGGAGAACGTCCTGATCGCCGAGACGGGGGACGTGCTGGAGATCACCCCCTCACGGGTGGAACTTATCAAGGATATCCACGATCGCAACGTCTTTGTGGACGGACGCAGCGTGGGCGACGTTGGACGCGACGTGATTGAGGAACGACAGGCTCTGGCCCGCAACGGTTTTCTCGTGGCCACCGTCATGGTGGACAAATATACTGGCGGCATACTGGGGGAGCCAACCATCATCACGCAGGGCTTTGTCAAAAAGGCCGAATCGAAAGAGACCCTGGAGGGGATAAAAGAAGAGATCGAAGAGGCCGTCGAGGGCGGAGGCACGCGTGCAGAAATGGAGCGCAGCGTGCGGAGTCGCCTGCAGAGCTATATGTCGACGGCCCTTGGCCGGCGCCCCATCGTGATCACAGAGGTCAAAAAGGTCTAAACCCTCGCCCACGCACGTATCGCATAATGGAGGGTGTTCCTCCAATGTTTATCTTTACCGCTAAGAATCTCGGCCATGACCAGGCGCAAGCATAAGTCCGGAATCCGGCTTACGGGCACCCAGATGCGCTGGGTTACGGGCTTGTGCCTTTTGGCCCTTTCCACCCTCAGCTTTTTGGGGTTCTTTGCCCAGGATAGAGGCGTCCTGATCAGCCTTTGGTTGGGCGGGCTTTATGCTGTCTTTGGTCGTGGAGCCTATGTTATCCCTTTTGTCCTGGCCTTCTCCGGTTTGTGGATTCTGCTGGCGGGGATGGACAAATCACCCCCCTTTCCGTGGTCTCGTGCTGTGGGAACCATCCTCTGTTTTGCCTGTGGGCTTGGGCTAATCCATCTGTTCCTTCGGGAGCCGAAGCAGGCCATCGCCGGGCGGCAAGGGGGTGGCTATGTGGGATATGGCATAAGCAGAGGTCTGACCCTGGCCCTGGGAAAGCTTGGTGCGGCCATCGTGCTCATCACCGCCATCGGCGCGGGACTCATCGCGGCCCTGGAGATATCCCTGGACGAGCTCATTCGGGATTCCGGGGAGTTGATTCGGAAAACATCTGGGTGGTTGGCACGTCGTCGCGCGTCGAGGACCCAGATCCGGGCGTCACAACGGGAACGAGAGACGCAGAAGACGCCCGAGCCCCCCGCTGAGCGGCGGGAGAAGAGGTCTTTTTCCCCGCCCCAAAGAGGGCCCTCGCCCCCACCGCCCCCTGCCGAACCGGCCGTCGTCCCCGTGGAGGACCGGGTATTCCATCGCTGGAAACTTGGCGACATGGAAAAGATATTCGTCGAGCACGACGAGGAGCATATAGATGTCGCGGACATTCGCAAAAAGACGCGGATCATAGAAGAGACGCTACAAAGCTTTGGTGTGCCCGTGTCGGTGGTGGAGGTGAACCCCGGCCCTGTGGTCACTCAGTTCGGCCTGGCGCCCGGGTATATCGAGCGTCGGGGGCGCGACGGCGAGATGCGACGGGTAAAGGTCAAGGTAAACCATATCTCCCGCCTGGCAGATGACCTCGCTCTGGCCCTGGCAGCCTCTCCCGTGCGCGTGGAGGCCCCGGTGCCGGGCAAGGCCGTTGTGGGCCTGGAGGTACCCAACCGGGAGCCGGCCCTCGTCGATCTGCTGAGCGTCATGGGCTCGGATGCCTTTTGTGCTGCCGCCTCCTCGCATCTGGCCATCGGGCTGGGGCGGGACGTGTCGGGCAACCCCGTGGTGGCCGACATTGGTACCCTGCCCCACCTCCTCATCGCCGGGGCGACGGGGTCGGGCAAGAGCGTGTGCATCAACGCCATGATCGCCTGCCTGCTGAGCCGTAACACGCCTGCCGATCTGAGACTGTTACTGATCGACCCCAAACGCGTCGAACTTTCGGTATATGATGGCGTCCCCCATCTCCTATCCCCCGTGATCACCGATGTGGACGAGGTGGTGAGCGTGCTGGAATGGATCACTCAGGAGATGGATCGACGCTACAAGACGTTTGCGCGTCTGGGAGCGCGCAACATCGAGGCATACAACACTCTGGCGGGGGAGCGGGGCATGCACCGTCTGCCCTTTATCGTGACCTTTATCGACGAGATGGCCGATCTCATGTTGGCCGCCGCGGATCAGGTGGAGCGCGAGATCTGCCGCATCGCCCAGATGGCCCGCGCCACGGGCATCCACCTGGTCATCGCCACCCAGCGTCCCTCGGTGGATGTGGTGACGGGCACGATAAAGGCCAACTTTCCCGCGCGCATAAGCTTTGCCGTCTCCTCTCTCACCGATTCGCGCGTGGTTCTGGACAAGCCGGGGGCTGAGACGCTCCTCGGCAAGGGAGATGGCCTGTACATGGCCCCCGACACCTCCGAACTCGTGCGCATGCAGGGATGCTACGTCTCCGACGAGGAGGTCTCGCGATTGGTGCGTTTTTGGAAGGATCAGGCTGCCAGAAGGACGGAGCGGCAGGCTGCTTCCCGGCCTTCTTCCCAGGATCTGGAGCAAGAAGCCCTCTGGCCGTCCCTGGAAGAACGTGAGGAAAGAGAGCCCGAGGATCCCCTGCTGGAACGGGCCATGGCCTTTGTCGCCACGAAAGAGCGCGCCTCCCTGACCATGCTGCAAAAGGAATTTCAGATCGGTTACAGCCGCGCGGGGCGCATCATGGACGCTATGGAGGAGCGGGGTATCGTGGGGCCGCCCACGGGTACGAGCAAGGCGCGTCAGGTACTTTTGCAATCAAGGAGCCAATCATCCCATGACTGATTCTACGCATCCCGCCGGCACAGGCGCAAACCGCATGGCAACCATCACCGGCGGACGGAGCGTGTTGGACGATAGACATATCCCAAAGCTCATATCCATCGTTGGTGAGGAACGGGTGTCGCGCCGAGAGTCCGATCTGACGGCCCATTCCGTCGATGAATCCTGGGCCGATCCCGCCCTGGCCGACGTGGTCGTCTGGCCCCTCTCGACGGAGGAGATCTCCCGTATCCTGCGCTATGCCAACGAGGAGGACATCCCCGTCGTTCCCTGGAGCGGCGGTTCGAGCCTGGAGGGCAATCCCATACCCGTTCAGGGAGGCATCCTCCTCGCCCTCTATCGCATGAACGAGATCGTGGAGGTTCGGGATGCCGATCTTCAGGTTGTGGTGCAACCGGGGGTCGTCTACGATGATCTCAATGCGGAACTGCGTCGTCTGGGGATGTTCTTTCCCCCTGCGCCGGGCAGTTCGGACGTGGCCACCATCGGGGGTATGGTGGCCAACAACTCCAGCGGGATGCGCTCCGTCAAGTACGGCGTCACGCGGCGCTACGTACTCAAGCTCAAGGTGGTTCTCCCCGATGGCAGGGTCATCGTCGCCGGCAACAACGCCAAAAAGAGCACCAGCGGTTATGATCTTGTTGGATTGTTCACCGGCTCCGAGGGCACGCTGGGTGTGGTGGCCGAGATCACCCTGCGGGTGACGGGGCTGCCAGAGAGCGTTGCGGCGGCCGTCATCCCCTTTGATACCCTACCTGAGGCGACCTCTGCCGTCTACGAGTGCGCTCGTTATGGGCTGGAGGCCTCGGCCATAGAGTTGTTGGACGCCCCCGTCATCCGCGTCACCAACACCCAACAGGGGCTCTCCCTGTTGGAAAAGCCCACCGTCTTTGTGGAATTCCACGGCACCGACGTCTATGTACAGGATCAGGTGGAGTATTTAAAAGAGATCGCCCACGATAACGGCTGTCTCGACTTTCAACTGGCGACGGATTACGAGGCGCGGGAGGAGCTCTGGCGCGCGCGGGAGGCGGCCCACGATTCCATGAAGGTGAGTCATCCGGGATGCACCATGATCGCCGGGGATGCCTGCGTGCCCATCTCCAAATTTGGCGAGGTCGTCCGGTTCGCCCACGATCTTGCCGAGGAGACGGACGTCACCATCTATGTCTTTGGTCATGCCGGAGACGGCAACCTGCACACCGAGGCCATAGGCTATCGGGACGACGAGGAACAATTCGCCAGGGCGGTGGAGGCCACCGACGCCATCGTCAACCGCGCCCTCGAGGTGGGGGGCACGGTGGCCGGCGAACACGGCATCGGATTCATGAAGAGGCATTTCATGGACCAGGAACATGGCGAGAGCCTAAAAGTGATGCGCAGCATCAAGGATCTCTTTGACCCCAAGGGGATCATGAACCCCGGCAAGGTCTTTCCGGCCTAGGGGATGATGTCATGACCATGGAGTTGCTGCGCGAGGGAGCCGACGATCTGGGGCTCACCCTCAGTCCGAAGCATATCGAGATGTTTGAGCGCTATTATCACGAGTTGAAAAAGTGGAATGACCGTTTCAACCTCACGGCCATCACAGGATACCAGGAGGTGCAGGTCAAGCACTTTTTGGATTCCCTGAGCTGCTTTTTGGCCTTTCCTGGCGGGACCGTGGGGCCCCTTCCCAACCGCATCCCCCTGCAACTCGACAGGAGACATATCCGGTGTATGGACGTGGGCAGCGGGGGCGGCTTTCCCGGCCTTGCCCTCAAGGTCCTCGCCCCTGACATACGGATGACCCTCGTGGATTCCACGCGCAAAAAGGTGGGCTTTATCAGGCATATGATCGAGGTACTGGAACTGGAGGACGCGGAGGCCATCCACGCCCGCGCCGAGGAACTCGGACAGGCGCCTCAGCACCGGGAACAGTACGACATTGTGCTGGCCCGCGCCGTGGCCCACCTGCCCATTCTGTGCGAATACTGTCTCCCCCTCTGCCGCGTGGGTGGGCGCATGATAGCCCTCAAGGGCCAAGAGGCCCATGAGGAGGCCGAGGCCAGCCAAGAGGCCCTCGATGTCCTGGGGGGGACCCTGGTGGAGATAAAATCCGTCACCCTGCCCATTCTGGGATCGGGACATCACCTGATAGCCATCGACAAGACGGCGCCGACACCGAAAAAGTATCCCCGTCGCCCCGGCATGCCCGAAAAGAGGCCTCTCTCTTGAGGAAATCCCTCACTCCAGGGGGCGAATCGAGCCCTCCACCACCTGCCACGTGACGGCGCGTTCGAGAAAGGCCTCTGAAAAATAGCCCACGTCGGTGGTGGTGACAAAGACCTGCTGCGCGCGGGAGATGGTATCCAGCAGGAGACAGGAGCGCACCTGATCCAGTTCGGACAACACATCATCCAGGAGCAGGACGGGCATCTCGCCGATCTCTCCGTGTATGAGGGCCACCTCGGCGAGTTTCAGGGCCAGGGCCACGGTGCGCTGCTGCCCCCGGGAGCAATAGGTCGTCGCATCGACGCCGTTCACCCAGAAGCGCAGATCGTCGCGGTGGGGGCCGAGGATGGTGACGCCGCGCTCGATCTCTTCATCGCGAATTCGATGCAGGGTGCGCAAAAAGATCTCCTCCAGACGCGATAGGGCGTCCTCGTCCAGCAGCGCCAGATCATCCTCCTTGTACCAATCCTCCTGTTCGCTGAGGGTAGATTTTTCCGCCAGCGTGCTCTCGTAGGTGAGGGTCAGTTCCTCGGCCTCCCCGGTCAGCGCCATCTGCCTCTGCCTGGCGTCGGCGTCCAGTTCCCTCGTGGCCCAGAAACGGCGGGCAAGCACGGGGGCGGCGAGGCCGGCGAGCTGCTCATCCCAATAGTCGAGTTGCCCCGCGCCCGTGAGGTTCTCCCGTACCTGGCGCAACAGGGCATTGCGCTGCCTTATGACGCGGTTGTAGCGCGAAAGGGCCTGGCAGTAATGGGCGTCTATCTGACAGAGGAGGATATCCATGTAGCGCCGTCGTTCGGAGGGGGAGCCGGATACGATGGTGATGTCCTCGGGGAAAAAGAGCACGGTGCTGAGCCTGCCCACCACATCAAAGGCGCGCTTCTCCACGCCGTCCAGTTCGATCCGGCGGTGGTAGGAGAAATCCCGCGATCCCTCCACTGGCTCCTTGACGATGGTCATCCCCAGGGTGTGATCCTCTTCCTCCCGTACAAAGACGGCCTCAATGTCCGTGTGAGGGATGACCTCCTCATGGGCGCCAAAGCGCATAAGCTCGCTGTAGGTGGAGGCGCGAGGGGATTTTGTTGTGGACAGGTAGTAGATGGTCTCCAGAAAATTCGTCTTTCCCTGAGCATTCTGGCCCTGGAGGACGTTGATACGCGGGGGAAACTCCAGGTCCAGATCCGCGTAATTGCGGAAATTCTCAAGGGAAAGACGCCTGACGTACATGGAAGTTATTGAGAGATATGCATGGGCATGATGATATGAACAAAGTCCTCGCCGCCCACCGGCTTTAGGACGCCCGGGCTCGATGAATCCGAGGTCTCCAGCGAGACCTGGGCCGTGTCCATGATGCTCAGAGCATCGATGCAGTAGCGGGCGTTAAAGGCGACCTCGATGGGCTCGCCCTCCACGTTCACGTCCAGTTCGCTGACATTGTCCCCGTGCTCTGCCGAGGTCGCCGAGATGATCAGGCGCCCCGCGTCCGCCGATTCGTTGGGCACCACCTGAAAGCGCACGATATTGGCTGCGTCCCGGGCAAAGATAAAGGCCATGCGCACGGCTTTTAGAAAATCGGCCGTACCCAGGATGACGCGGGTATTGTGATCGCTGGGGATGATCTGCTGATAGTCCGGGAAGGTGCCCTCCACGAGTTGGGACACCAGGTGGACATTCTCCAGCTTGAAAAAGACCTGATTCCTGTCCGCGGAGACGATCATCTCGATGGGCTCCTCCTGCTCCGCGCTGACGCGGCGGAGTTCCTGCAGGGCCCTGGCCGGCACGATGAGCGACATCTCCCCCTCCACCTCGTTCTCCAGCACGGTGGAACTTACGGAGAGGCGATAGCCATCGGCGGCGGCAAAGGTGAGGTCCTGCCCCGCGATATCCATCAATACGCCGGTGAGGACGGGTCGACTCTCATCGGTGGCGGCGGCAAAGGCCACCTGCTCTACCATACGGCGCAGGAGATCGGGGGCGATGGAGACGGCATCGTCCTCCTCCGGTACCTCCACGCGGGGGAATTCCTGGGCGTCGATCCCCTTGATATTGGCCTCAAAGCGACCGCTTTTCAGGTTCAGTGTCTGGGTGCGGGAGACCAACTCCAGTTCCATGGGCCCCGGCGGCAACGAGTTGACGAAATCGGAAAGCAGGCGCGCGGGCACCGTGACGGCGCCTTCTTGCTCAACCTGTGCCCCGATCCAACAGTTGATGCCCAGTTCCAGGTCCGTCGCCGAGAGCTTGAGGCGGGACGCGTCCGTAGACATGAGGATGTTGGACAGGACGGGGAGCGTGCTGCGGGTGGCCACAGCACGGCTCACCACCGACAGTCCATCAGCTAGGTTCTCTTGCAAGCAGGAGAGTTTCATCAGTTGACCTCCTCAGACAATAAGCACAAAGAAAGTATAGACACAGTCATACGGTGCGTCAACTGAAAGCGACGTCCGTACGCATATGTTCTTCCATTGCAGAAACGCTGTCGAGCGCTAGAATCCACGTTGCTGTCCCTCCCAAGGTGGATCGACGCCCTCCTGGAGTTCCTCGACGCTTGGGCCACCCAGATCTCGCAGTCGCCACGTACCATATAGATAGCTGAGAACCAGCAACACGATGGTCGCTGGCCATCCCATGACGAGACTGAATATACCGAGAACTGCGGTCCCCGCCTGGCGAAAGAGGAACCACTGGAGTGCCAAACGCAAGGCAAAGAAAATCGCCCAGGCCAGCGTCACCTCGCTGTAGGACGGCCGCACTTTGGGGTGCCAGTACCATTCCAGAGGCCAGCCTCGCGCTAGGTGGCTGGTAAAGGCCACCAAGGGGCGTCCTGCGATCACGCTTATGATACAGATCAGGGTGGTGAGGCCTCCGCTGATCAGGCTGGGGAAAAAATATCCCGCTGCCCCCTCGCTGAGCCGCACGGACAGGATGGCGAGCCCCGTTGCGCCAAGACCACCGAGGGCGTACCCCAGTTTTTGCTTGCGGATCAGAGAGAGCCCACCCAGCACACCGGCGACTGCCAACGAGGCCCAGCTAGCGACCGCGAATCCCGTCAGGGCATTCAGAAGCAAGAACGCCACCGGTGGCAAGGCCGCCTCAATCATGTTGCTGCGCCCGGCGACGACGGTGCGAAACTCTTCTGAGACCTCTTGGAATTTTTTATGTGCCAAGATCGCTCCCCCACACTATGCACAATCGCCCCACGTCGACGGGCACACAGCCCCACAAGAGGCAGGGCTGGTTTCGGCATCCACCAGCCCCTTTGCGCCTCTGTAGTCTCTGGATGGAGCGAGACATCACATTCTACCGCAGGCGCAAAAGGAGCCGGGTGCCCGCCACGCCCATGATCACCAGGGCCAGCATCAATCCCACCAGGGGCAGGGCGGTGCCGCCGCCCGTATCCGGAAGCCTGGTCTCCTCCTCGATCTCTTTTTCCGGCGTCGCCTCCTCGGAGATGGCCTCCTTGCGGCTTGGGCCTACCAGGCTGACGGCGTCGATATTGACGTTCGCCTCCTCGTCCACGGTGGGAAACTTTTTCCAGAGGCGGATAAAGACGGTCATCCTGTGGCCGGTGGCCGTCACCCCCTGAGCGTGGGACTGCATGGGGCCGGGATTCCTTAGTTCGTACTCGGGCCAATCCAGCTGCGTCCATTCCGTCACCACGTTGGGATCGGTACCCCCCTCGGGGTCGAATCCTACCTGGAGGCGATAGTTCCACCGCGATTCGGTCTCTGTGCCCTCGGTGCTGCGCACCAGACCATAAAGGCTGAACATATACCGGGCATCGGGGACCACGTCCACCACCTGGTACAGGCCCATATAGCGATCGGGCTCGCTGCCCCCCACACCCCTGGTGTGCAGGGTCATCAGTTGTGAATACTCGCCGTCAAAGACCACGGGCTCTCGCGGATCGGGCTGATAGCTGTAGGTGGCGGGACCGCCGTTGTTGAACGTCCCCCAGTGCTCGCCCACGCCGTCGACGAATCCCTTCTCAAAACTGCCGTTCTTGATGACGTTGACGGACTCGGCCGAGACGCCGCCCGCTGCCATGAGGGTGAGGGCGCACAGGGCGCACAAAACAGCGATTCTCTTTGGCATCTGCAGCTCTCCTATCCGGGACGATCCAAACGATCTCTGCCCATCTCTGTTCGAGAGTACAGGACCATTATACCCCCTGCGCTCCCTCTGTTCAAGCGACAGTGAGGGCAGGGGTGCACCAAGTCTGTTAGAAGGACCAGAAACGTCAGCAGGAAGAAACTGACGGGGCTGAAGTGGCGTGAGCGCAGCTTTGGACGCTGCCCAAACGCGTCGACCTGCGTCGACGCTCGGCGCGAAGTGCCTTAGCGCTGGGCTTCGGACCGAGCATTTTCGGACGTTCGTTCCCCGGCTTTCGCCGTCTGAAGCCAGCTCGTGAGGCCTTACGGCCAATCGTCCGCCTGCGCGGACGAGAGATGGCTAATGATCTACAATATTTGTGTACACCTTGCGAGCAGCATCAAATCGAAACAGATTTATCTATGGGCGAGACGGTCGGCCAGATATGGGGCCATAGGCAGAAAACGGGTTCGTTTCGTAAAAACGGATCCGTCTCACAACAGGCGGTGTGGGGCAATGTTGGGATAGAAGATGTGAACACACACAGCACGCATACACCCCCAGTCGGTACTAGAACATATGTTCTAATGTACTTCGATATCTGCAGACTTCAAAAAGGGAGGAACGTCTTGCATGATCGTGTCCCGTCGTGAACGGGTGGGGCTGGCATTCCATTCACGGTCTCAGGGAGGCGGACGGTCGCGTCGGACCAACGACATTTGCGCGCACCTCAGTTCACGGTACGGGCGCTATTTAAAGATATAGACGCCGTTCTCGATGGGCCACAGGGTGTCGCAGCGGGGGCATAGGAGCCCCCCCTCCACGCGCTCCAGGGGGGCGCATTCGCACTGGGGGCAGCAAAAGAGCGCTTCGGGCGTGACAGGAAGATGCTCCCCCGGTTTTTGTGCCGTTGTGTGCAGGAACACGCTGGGCCCCAGGGTGAGGGGGGCGGCGATCATCTGCAGGGCCGCGTCCATACGGGCGAGAAAAGAGGGGGGAAGGACGCGCTTGAATAGGTTGGCGCGAAATAGGGAGACGGACAGGCGCTCCCGGACGTCGAACCCGGTCCGTTCTAACTCTCCCTCTACCCAGGCGGGGTGAAAATCGTAATGCAGGGGCGCGAACTCGTAGGGCTGCCGATCAAAGGGATTGACGCTGTGGCCCACCAGAAAGCGGAGGATATTCTTCAGGTGCCGTTTGTTGGCGAACTCGAGGATGAAGGTGCTCTGGGGGCACAGGACGCGGCGCACCCGGGCCAGGGCCGCGGGCACGTCGGCGATGTGGTGCAGGACACGGACCATGACAGCCACGTCCACGGCGTTGGGGGCCAGGGGCAGGCGATAGATGTCGGCGGCCACGTAGGTAAAGCCCTCGTCGCCCAGGCGCGAGCGGGCGTACTCCAACTGGGACTGGGAATAGTCCAGGAGGATCACCTCATCGTATCCCCGATACATGGAGGCCAGGCGTCCGAACCCGGCCCCGATATCGAGCAGGCGCCGGCCGGAGGGGGGCAGGAGCCGCCGCAGGGCAAAGCGTTCCGCCC
>JAWLEV010000002.1:62353-88070 GCA_041685915.1 Anaerolineae bacterium
CCCGATACATGGAGGCCAGGCGTCCGAACCCGGCCCCGATATCGAGCAGGCGCCGGCCGGAGGGGGGCAGGAGCCGCCGCAGGGCAAAGCGTTCCGCCCGATCCTCGTATTCCCGCCCCTGCCCCTCCCAAAAATCGGTGCGATAGGAACTGTCCTCGTAATCGCAGATGGGGGGAGGGGAAGACTCTTCCTGTGTCCCCTCGTCGGGGGGAGGAGAATGTTTCACGTTAAACCTTCCGCGTGCCTGTCCTTGCGGATGTGGTGGAGTGGTCGTTTTGTGTGATGTTTGGTCATTGTCCCTTGTCAGCCCCTATATCGATGACGTATAATGCGTTTGGTACCAGGGGCTATTCTACTTGCCTGGCCCACGCTGGCAAGTGAGGGTAGGTGGGGAGAATCCTGGCCGAAATACAGAGGGGAGTTAGAGAAGTAGTCTTCGTATAGAAGGCGATCAAGGACTTTGCGAGATAATTGTGACAGAAGAATATGTTAGCCCAGAGACCTTAGAAGCCAGTAGAATGGTTACCTTGTCAATACAATCGCTCATCAAGTTTACTTTACTCAAAGGGAGATGAGTCACATGAGTGACCGCACAACGGGCGAATTAATCAACGGGCTTGGTGAAGATATAGATAGATGTCACGAAAATCTAATTGATTCTGTTGATACAGAATTTATCGGGAAGAATGGTTGGCTCTACTGAAAGATCTCTGAGTTGCATCACACTTGATGGGCGTGTTCTAGCAGATTACTCTTGTTGTATACAGAGTTATGCTTTCCTACTGTAGGTTCTTGCGAAAGTGCGACGCAACTGAACGTCTAATGCTTTTTTAGGGGAGCCAACGTTTCACGTGAAACATTCTCTGCGCACGCATCTTCACCGTATCAACATCGTGGTCCACAACTTTGATACTAATCCCAACAAATGCTTGCAGGACCCCCGTCGATGACGTATACTGCGTCTGACAATGTGGACTACTTTACGTGCTTGCCCTAAACAGTCTCGATTCCTCAGAAACAAAGGACCCAGAATGACGGACGCACAAGACCAGATGCAGCAAATTCTCGATGGCTTTCAGCATAACAGTCTAAAGTACAACGACTATCTCCAGTCTCAGCCTGCGGCCTCCGACGAGGCTGTGGTGCGGCAAAAGATCGTCGAGCCGCTGCTGGCGGCCTTGGGCTATGATCTTCAAGCCGACCTGGATCCCGAACATCGGCGGGATGATAGCGCCATCGATATCCTGGTCGAGGCCGATGGCGTCCCGGTGATGCTCTGGGAACTGAAACGCACGCAGGAAACGGACCTCACAGAGTTCGGGGGTCAGTTGACGCGCTACGTATTGGCCGAGGGTGTCACCCATGCGATGCTCTGCAACGGGCGCCAGGTGCGCGTCTATCAGCGGGTGGGCGACACGCTGCGCTTCTCCTATGCCTTTCCACTGACCGCCTTCGCCTCGGGCACGGTGCGCACGGCTTCCTTGCACGACAAACAGGCCCTGCAGGCCTTTTTCGATGCCTTTAACAAGGATACCTTCCGGGCAATCGAGCGACAGAAGCAGGAGATCGTCGCTACAAAGACGCCTCTCCTCATCCTCGCTCCGGACCAGCCACAGAACGAGAATCTTTTGATCGAGGATCTGAAGCGGGAAATCGAGCGTTTGCATCGTTTCGTCATCCTGCGTTTCCGCAGTCACCGCCGACGCCACGAGACTTTTTTGGCGCATAACGAGCAGAGGGAATCGCGGATCGACCAGGAAAGGGGAAAACTGAAGCAGCGGCTTGATGATTTTGCTCAGCAGACGCGCCTCGACGTTAACTGGGATGACGTCGAGACCTATCTGGATACTTTTGAAGATCGATGGACTGATGTCGAGGAGGACGAGTTTATCACCCAGGTGCTGGATCGAACGGGGGTCGAACAACACCTGAACGGTACGCGGCGGTCCAACCTTGAAACGCGCCTGCGCGCGTTCTACCGCGCCTTTACCGATCACGCTCGGTGGCACGCTCAGCAGCGGGTCAGGTTGCGTCCCATTCGTGCCCTGATCGAGGACTTTGAGCATTGGCGCGAGGAGATCGGTGTGATGGCCGAGGATGCCACGGCGGAGTTTTGTCTGCAGACGGTTTACATCTTTGTCACACGCCTGCTCCTGATCCGCATCTGCGAGGATAAGGACCTCATCACGCAGAAAATCTCCGACGGCGGCTATGAAGAGTATCTGGATTTCAGCCAGCAATTCTTTTCCAACATCGCCGACGCCCATTCCACGTTGCTCGATCTGGCCTACAAGGACACCAGTTATATCTATGGCCACTTTTTCAGCCAGGATGTCTTTGACTGGTACACCTGGGAGGAAGAGGCCATCGTACGCCTCTTTTGGACGCTCAACCGCTTCGATTTTACCAATGTGAGCGCCGATCTGATAGGGCACATCTATGAGCAGTACGTGGATGAATTGGAGCGGAAGCAGAAAGGGCAATTCTATACTCCGCCGCAGGTGGTCAATTACATTCTCGATCGGGTGGGATATGAGGGACCGCATATCGTCGGTCAGCGTCTGCTGGATCCGGCCTGTGGCAGCGGTCGCTTCCTGGTAGAAGCGGCCCGGCGGCTGGTGGGTACGCTGCAGCGGCGAACCGATCTGGAGCCCAAGGAACTGGTTAACGAGCGGTTGCGGAACAGCCTCTTTGGGATGGACGTCAATCGTTTCGCCTGCTTTTTGGCCGAGGTCAATCTGCTGGTACAGGTGCTCGATCTGCTGCGGGGCGATTCCTCCTTCACCATCGAGCGTTTCCACATTTATCCTACCAACACGTTGCTCCCCCGCGAGCAGGAGATGGCGCTGGCAGTTGGTCCTGGCAATGGGGTCGCCTACGAGAGCGAAGTGGCAGAATTGATAAAGGCCCGTGGCTATAGCCCGGCGTTGAGGTTGGACTTTCGGCATGGTTTCGACTATGTGGTGGGCAATCCGCCTTATGTGCGGGCCGACAATCCGGATGTGAGCGTGCTGCGCTCGCGCATCGAGGCCAGCGGGCGTTATGAGACGTTGTACCAAAAGTGGGATCTCTATATCCCCTTCATCGAGTTTGCGGTGCAGATGTTGGCTACGGGCGGGCATCATGGCTTTATCGTCTCCGACGCCTACCAGACTGAAGAGTATGGCTCCCGCTCGCGCCAGTTCCTGTTGGAAGAAACGACCGTGGAGAGCCTGACCTTTGCGCCAGACGTGAGTTTCTTCGAGGAGGCACAGGTGCACAACCTGATCTATGCCGTACGCGAGGGTGCGCCTTCTAGAGATCACCAGGTGGAGCGGTACGAGGCCGTGGCACCGACACTGCGTTCAGGGCATCTGAAGACCCTTCCCGCCCTCTCGCAGACCAAATGGGGCGAGCAGATCTTTCGTCCGGCGTTCGAGGGCGATGCGGGGATGAATTTCGAAGAATATCGTAAGTTGAAGGGAATTTGCTATATAAATAGCGGTATGGAACTCCAATCTCATGAGAAATATGATACTGCTACAGATAAGCTTTTCATTAAGGATGATCTCGTATCTTTTTACCCATCTAGTAGATATACGAGGCCCTACATTGAAGGAGAAGATATAGGTCGATATGTTCTGTATCAAACCCGATGGTTGGAATGGAATACAGATCGGGTGCCTGATAAACTGCGTAGAAAGCGTTTCCCAGGGTTGTTCACCAACGAGAAGATGGTAATGGGAGAGACAACATCGGTTTTCTATGACAGAGAAGGCAAGTTTTTCAATAATCACAGTGTTCGTAACTTTGTGCCTTATCACGAATTTGACACTCCTAGAGTGAGACGGCGGGTAGCTCGAAGTCTGGCGCGACAAATTGATGACGGAGATATCGCAGCATTAGATCTTACTCCGTCAGAACTATCCAATCTATCCAAAACTGACTTGGCGGAAAGAGTTATTGAAGCGCGCGCCCAGGTTTCGGCTGACTATGACCTCCGCTATATCACTGCTCTGCTCAATTGCCGTTGGCTACGCAGTTACATGATGGCCTTTGTGCGTCGAGGCAGTCGCCGTCGCTTCTACCCCGACGATCTGAAACAATGGCCCATCGCCCCCGCCGACGATGCCACGCAATCCCGAATCGCCCGTCTGGTGGACGAGATCATGAGCGCCAAGGCCGACGTGCAGCGCTGGCGCGATGAGGGACATCGTATCGATGAGGACGGCGTACTTTTAAATCCGCGTGCTCATCTCGATACCTGGGGTATCAACTATGGCGATCTGGTCGATGCCTCCAATTTTCTTTCCTACGATATCAACGGCTCCATCACCACCATCGAACGCGGTGATCAGCGTCTCATCTTCCGCAAAGCGCCCCTCTCATATATGGAAAGCAAGCACGATCACGTCCTGGATTATTTGGCACTATACCTGGAGACGAATCGAGAGGCCCTTGACGCCGTGCCTGGCTCGCAGATGCCCCGAGAGATCCAGATCCCGCGTTCGGCGATCGAGGTACAGCGCTTTCTGGATCGACTGAACGATGAGCAAGAACGGGTGATGCTGCGTTGGATGATGGCTGCGCAGCGCGAGAACCTGATCGACGAGTGGGCTTTTGACCTCTATGATGTGGCGGACGAGCGGCGCGAAAAGCTGGGCGGGCCACTCTACACCCTTGACGGTGTGCCGGATGGCGTGGAGTATATTTCCATCATGGACGATGCCGATGACTCGCCGATGCGTCGCGTGGTGTTCCGGAAAGACGGTGCCTGGTGCTACCGTACCGAGGAATCGCTGCCCGACGTGGTAGTCCTCTGGGTGCACGATGGTCGGCGGGTGACGACACGACATGGCGTGGTCGGTGAGGCCTCGATCACGATCGGTTGATGGGGGGTGAGTGGCCACCGTCGGGGAAAGCGCACATACCGTACTTTCTCCACATTGAACGGAATGTTTCACGTTAAACATTGTGCACACGGGTTCTTGCGTGGATGTGGTAAAGTGATCTCTTTTTTCAGTGTAGAATCATGGATTTTCCATGAGCGCTTGCGGGCACGCGCGTTTGTGACGGACAAGGCGTTCAAGATCGCGCGCTATTCTACTTGTCTGGCCCACGCTGGCAAGTGGGGCAGGGGAAGATCTGTTAGTGATCCGGAGGGAGTCTTTTAGGAAGCCAGATTCGACTCAGAAGTGCAACGGTGGGAAGTGAAAAAGGGAGGTCGTAGTGGAGTGAGGAGGGACGCGAATGTTGTTAGCAGAATCAACTCACGCATATGCCCGCCCATCAGGCGCTGGGATCCATGACGCGACCAACAAAGAGGATGGTCCCCGTCTCCCTATCCCGAATCAAAAAGATAAAGGGATGATCGACGGTGAACTCGACGGGGGAGAGCGGCGCGGACTCTCTCATGATGACGGCAGTGGCCGCGGCCGCCTCGGTGCCCTCCTCGTCCACGGCGACGAACGCCTTGTGGATCACGTCGTCTATGAACAGCCCTCGGCTACCCGTCATGCCCGAAAAGTCGGCGCCGCTGCTAAAAGCCACCGGCATACCCAGGGCCGAAAGGGTTTCCTTGAGGCTGGTGTCCCACTCGTGGGAGAACTTGGGCATGGTGATATTCACGCTTGTGCGCGTCATATCCTGCACGATGGCCTCTACCCTCCCGGCATCCAGGGTTCCCTCAAATTCCTCAAATCCTCCCTCTTTTGGCAGGAGAATCACCATGGAGAGTTCTTCATCCTCGTAGGGCAACTCGAGGGCCTGATAGCCCTCGCCCTCCCCATAGGCAAAGGATTCCGTCTGGTTCATCATGGGTACGGTGACCTCTTCTCCGTCCCGAAGGTAAAAGGTGCCGTCCTCTGTCTGCTCCTCCTGGAAGGGATGCTGCCAGGCAGCGTTAAAGTAGATGGCGTTGGTGAGCACCAGCACGGTGGAGCGATCGATGGCGTTTTTGGGGAGCAGATCCTCGATGCGCTCCTCGGTCTCCTCCGCCACCCAGTCGTTGATGGTGACGCGGGATTCCTCCGGCTTTGTGGCAAAGTCGAGGACCCGCAGCCCGGCGCCATAGTTCTCCGCCAGGGTCCGCAAAAACTCGGAGAGGAACTCGTATCCCTTCTGCCCCCACAGGGCGTTTACGACGTGTAGGCGGAATCCCTCCTCTTCCTCTTCTCCCCGGCTGGCGAGGGCCAGGTCCAGGGCGTTGAACGCGGGATGCAACTCTTCTTGCGGCAGGGTGAAGTGGAGAACATCAGCCATCTGCGCCTCGGTCTCGCCTCGTGCTCCCGCATGGGTCATGGCCAGGGCCAGGGAGATAGAGTAGGGGGAATAAAAGAGATTGTCCTCCTCTTTTGCCAGGAAGCGATAGAGGTCGAAGGCAAAGGCGCTGTTTCCCTCAACCAGCGCGTCGAGATCGTCCTCGCCTACCTGGGGCTCGGAGATCCGCTCCTCCTCCGCACGCACCACCCCGGCACGCTCCTCCTGTACGGGGGCCTCACAGCCCGCCACGATCAGGAGGGGAAGCAACAATAGCATACACAATCCTATCCGTTTTAACATTTCGCCTCCTCGATATCCTTGCTTCAACCATCTATTTATTAGACGGCCGGGAGGATGAAAAAGTTCCCTTGTCGCAGGTCGGAATGACATGACCAGGACTCCCTCTGCGTGCCTTACTACGAACCCTATTACCCCTATCACCACTGGGTGCGGGCGATGGAGATGCCCTTGCGCAGGTTGCCGTGATATTCCTCGTCGCATTACTCACCGACGCTGACTTTTAGGACAAAGGTGCCCACTTGCTCCATCTCGGCACCCTCTTCCCCCAGGCATGAGCACGGGAGCGACACCGTGCAGGGACCCTCTTCCAGGGCCTGAAAAACCCATATCTTTGTGCCTGGGGCTCCGGGCATGGGGGTGACGTCCTCGGCGGGCCACTTGTCTTGACGATCCACCTGGCACAAGACGGTATCATCGTCGATCTCGGGAGAGTGCCATTCACAGGGTATGGAGGGGGAGGAGCCCACCGTCAGCGTCAGGTGCGCGCGAGCGCGAATGGCGACTTCTTTGGTGATGACGCGATTGTCTTTGAAATCAGTGGACTTGCAGGCAGGGCCTTTGACAGAGATGCCCTCAACGGTAGGCGTCTCCGTCGGTTCGGGTCTGGGGGTCTCTGTTAGCCCTGATGTGGGCATCGGTGTCGATGCGGTTGTCGGTTCCGTTGCTACCGTTGGTACCGGGGTGACCGTCGGTGCCATGGTGATGGAGCACGCCGCACATAGTAGCGTTGCGATAGCCAAAAAAAGGATCGCTGCTCTCTTGAGCATTTATCTCCTCCCCTTTCCCTATATCAATACTGGATCTACTGAAAAGCATACCTGGATCCTTGCCCACCCATGTGCGCATCTCATTCTTGCTGAGTATATTGTATGTATCTATGGGATTACGTGTCAATCGATCATAAGAGGGATTTTTCATTAGCGGATCGGACAGTTCCATGGTAAACTCCATCCGAGCCGCCCGATGTGTGATAGGTTTGTGTCATCCCTTATCGTGCCATCTGGGACGCTCTTGTAAAATTCCTCATCAAGAGACTTTGCACCCGTAGAGTAAGAATTATTTTTTGGACGATCTTGACGCCGTGCGCGTTCTGCGGTCGGTTTTTGATGGCCATGCTGGAGATTCTGTCACAAATCCCCGATTCAGGTTAATGTGTTGTCAGGGTGGAGAGAGACAGGAGGTATCATGAAGTCGGTGTATATAGGCTTCCCGAAAGCCAAAACAGTAAAGGTGCTGGAGGAAAAAGTAACCGCCCCCTCATCGGGTGAGATCCTCTGTCAGGCAGAAAAGTCTCTCATCAGCATCGGTACAGAGACATTCTGCCTTAGGGGGGTATTTGATCCGGGAACCAACTGGGCGAGTTGGGTTAACTATCCCTTCCGCCCGGGTTATAGTATGGTCGCCCGCGTCTGCGCGGTTGGAGCCGACGTGGAGGGGGTTGAGGAGGGAGATCGGGTGCTTGCCTCGGTCCCTCACCAGCAGTTTTTCAAGACGTCGCCGGAACGCGTCTTCCCCATTCCTGACGGGGTGGATTCGGAAGAGGCCACCTGGGGGACTCTGGCCAATACCACGCAACTGGGGGTACGCCGTGGAAAGGTCGCCTTGGGAGAGACGGTCGGCGTTGTGGGGTTGGGAATACTGGGGCAACTGATCACACAGTACCTTTATGTCTCGGGGGCCAGGAAAATCATCGCCGTGGACACGATTTCGATGCGGCTAGAGAGTGCCAAGCGCCATGGCGCCACCCATGTCTTTCAGGGACCGGCTCAAGATGCCCGCGAGACAGTCCAAGAAATCACCGAGGGCAAAATGCTTGATGCGGTGTGGGACGCCACCGGCCATCCGACGGTACTGGCTGCCTGCGTCCAACTGTTACGCAAGCGAGGGCGCGTGATTCTGATAGGAGATTGCCCTACACCGAGCGAGCAGTATTTGGGTCCAGGCGTGGTCAGTGACTCGATAGCCATTCTTGGTATCCACGGTAGCAGTTCTCCCCCCGCCTATTCCGAGTTCACGCCGTGGACGCAACGCCAGATGATCGCGTTATTCTATGACTATTTACTGCAGGGGCGAATGCACGTAGCGGATCTGATAACTCATCATCATCGTCCAACCGAAGCGCCCAAGGTCTATAACAGGTTATTGGAGGATCGCTCCACCTCTATAGGCGTCATCTTTGACTGGGATCGCCTATAAGCCGTCGCACAGACATGCCAGCAGGAGGAGCCCCCGTTGGAATATTAAGCTCTACTCTTGGTAAAGTCGCACCCTATTTTCAACGCAGTCGATTCTTGTTCTCGGGACGCCCAAAGAACTTTTTTCTCTAGCAGAAAAGGTATCCATCTTTTCGAACAGATGTAATGGCAAGATGAATATGGGGGTCACTACATGCCATTGATCGCGCCGTGTCAGCTAAATTCGTCATTTATGAACCCCTAGTCCCCGTCTTGAGCACAATGTTGGCTGCCCTGAAAAAAGGGCAGCCAATGTTTCACGTTAAACATTCCTGTGTGATCCTGGTCTGCTGACACGGTCTATCTATCCCTGTGGTGCTCGATGGAGAAATGGCTTTTTGGGCAAAACCCTTGTTTATATATAATATATATCAAGTATAGTAAGTGTGTGTACACTACCGCAAGAGGCCCGTGTTGTTTGACGGGGACATATGATTTCCTTACAATCACGCCAAATTAAACCGGTATAGGAGTGGTGATTATGCCTGCTATGGACGATCAGATGAAACAGATCCTTCAGACAGCGGTTCAGCGAGAGGTCGACGCGTACAATCTTTATCATTCGACAGCACAGAAGGTGGAAAGGCCGGAGGCCAGATCGATACTTGAGGAACTCGCCGCTCAGGAGGTGGGACACCGCGAAAGGTTGGAAGGGCTATTAAAGGGGGAACGGTTCCCCGCCCTCTCTAAATCGCAGCAGGAAAAGGTTGTGGATCTCAAGATAACCGACTATTTGGTCGAGGTGCCCCTGGATGCCGACTCGGATCTGCAAGAGGTGCTTATCGTGGCCGGAAAGCGGGAGAAGGCCAGCCGCGACCTCTATACCGCCCTGGGCAAGGTAGCCGATGACGAAGATACCAAGAATCTGTTCCGATTCTTGGCCAATCAGGAGGCCCAACATAAGAAACGCGTGGAGACCCTCTACGAAAAGGTCGTCTATCAGTGGAATTAAAGCGCGGCAAATAGTGCGCAAGCCCTTCCGCCAATGCGAGGGGTTCGCTATGTGACATCTTGAAGGAGGCTGATGTGACTAAATGGGAATGTATCGTCTGTGGTTGGGTCTATGATCCGGAAAAGGGCGTTCCAGAGGAGGGGATAGAGCCGGGAATACCCTTTGAGGAGCTTCCCGACGATTTCGTCTGCCCCGAGTGTGGCGTGGGTAAAGAGATGTTCGAAGAAGAGTGATGTATGCGTGGGGCACGTTTTTTTCTGCGCGCCCCGCACAATGATTGCTTAGCGGACAGGTGGCCCCGCCCGTCATACGTTTAACAGTGGGGCGCGAAACAGGGGGATAGAGACGATCCCGCCAGGATAGGAGGCGAGATGCGAGTGGTTATCATGGGAAATGGTGTGGCCGGTACGACGACGGCCAACCTTGTGAGGCGGGCACGCCCCGACGCGGATATCGTCATCTATTCCCAAGAGTCTTCATCCCTATCCTCGTCCCCGCCTCATAGACGTCGTGGCTGGCAGTGTGTCCCCAGGACGCATCCTCTCCCACTCCCTGGGGCTGGCACCAGGAACACCGAATCGAGAGAATCTTGGGGCAGTGCGTGTTTGGCCTCGCGCTGCGCACCGGGGGACCACAAATATACAGTTGTATGGAGGTGAATATGAAGAAGGAACAGATCATCGAACTGTTGCGAAAGGATATGCGGGGAGAGCATCAGGCCATCATCCAGTACCTGAACCACGCCTACACCCTAGGGGAGGGGGAGATCGCCTGCGAGATAGAGGCCATCGCCCGCGAGGAGATGCGGCACCTGGATTGGCTGGCCGACGAGATCGTGGAGTTGGGCGGCGATCCCTCCATGGAGCGCGATCCCGTGGACTTTGAGATGGTACCCCCCGGCGAGCTGCTGGAAAAGGATATTGACCTCGAGCAGGTGGCCATCGACCAGTACCAGGAACATATGGAGGCCATCGACGAGCCAGAGATACGCCGGCTGCTGGCGAGGATCGTCCACGACGAGAGGGCCCACCAGGGCCAGTTCCGAGACCTGATCGAGGAAGCGCGCGAACAGATGGAAGCTGGCGAGCCCCCCGACGCCGAGGGCGAGGCGCCAGAAGACGCAGATTACGCCAAGCGTCTCGAAGAGATCATGAACGAGGGCATCCGCCACGAGTACAGCGTGATCCTGCAGTATCTCTTCCACTCCTTCCTGGCGGAGGACAAGGAGGTGGCCGAGGAACTGGAGAACGCGGCCATCAATGAGATGCAGCACATGGGCTGGCTGGCAGAGGAACAGTACGAACACAAGGGCGAGCCAGACTATTCCCACGGTGACCTGGTGCTGAGCCATGATATGGTCAAGAATCTGCTGGCGGATATCGACGTGGAGGCCGAGGTGACCGAGGCTTACTCCAGTCAACTTTCCGAACTCAAGGAAGAGGATTTGAGGAAACTGGTGGAGCGCATCCGCGATCACGAGATATACCACGAGGCCGTGTTCAAGGACCTCCTGGAGGAGGTAGAAGAGGAGGCATCATCGGAACCGGTCCAAGAAGAGAATGAGGCGGAGGAATCGCCGTCACGGGATATCCCCTCTATCGGCAGCCTCAAGGGAAAAGAGTAGTCGTTTTGAAGAAATATGGATTAAAGAATATTTCGCATGGGAGGGATCATGGATAACTATTTGATGCGCGATGGCGCACCGTTCGGTGAAGAGGGTTGGGAAAAGATAGACGACATGGTGGTCACGGTCATGAAAAAGAACCTGGAGGGCCGACGGTTCATCGAACTCGTGGGGCCCCTGGGATGGGGCGTGGAGGTGGCGCCCTCGTTCGGCTTTGTAGAAGAGGACGGCGCGGATGTGGCCACGGAGACGACCGAATACCTGCGGCTGCAAGAGATTGCTCAGGAGTTCACCCTGCGGGCCAAGCATATGGCCATGGCCGATGACACTCCCTTTGCCCTGGATCTGGGGGCCGTGGCCCTGGCGGCCACCAAACTGGCCGACGCGGAGGAAGAGATCGTCATCGGTGGCCTGCGAGAGGCGGCTGAGGACTCCATCGAGATGACCGACTGGGACACCCTGGGCGGACCCTTTGAGCTCGTCTCCGAGGCTACGGCCCAGCTTCGGGCCACAGGATTCGACGCGCCGTTTGCCGTGGTCATGCACCCAAAGATGTACGCGCGCCTGGCCAGCCTGATGCGACAGGGACGGCGCGAGATAGAGATGGTGGAAAAGATAGCCGAATCGGGCATCTTTGAGAGCACGGCCCTGCCCGATGGTGAAGTGTTGGTGGTTAGCCCCCATTCGTGGAACGTGGATCTCGTGGTGGGGCAGGATGCGGTGACCGCCTATCTGGGCAACGAGGGAATCGATCACAGGTTCCGGATATTCGAGACGCTGGCCCTGCGCATCAAGCGCCCGGGCGCCATCTGTGTGATAGAGTAGTTTAGAACATAAAGAAAGGTAGAGCGTGCTCCATGCGTACCAGAGAAAAGGTTTATCTGGATAGCGAAAGGGGGTTCCATGTCTACCACCGACGTTAGTTTTTGCATTGGAGGTGAGGCAGGACAGGGCGTGCAATCCAGCGGCGCGGGCTTTGCCCAGGCCATGACCCGAGGGGGGCTGCATGTCTTTGGCACGCCCAGCTACTACTCGCGCATTCGCGGGGGACACAATTTCTTTATCATCCGCGTCAGCGACGAGCCCGTATACGCCGTCAAGGACAAGATCAACGTGCTGCTGGCCCTTGACGACACAAGCGTACTGGAACATATCGACGATCTGGTCACTGAAGGGGTGATCGTCGCCGACGAGGGGGTCGAGGTTCCCGAGGGGCTCGTGGAAGGCCGTGCGGTGCGCGTGGTACAGGCGCCTCTGGCCGATATCGCCGAGGAGCACGGCAGCTCCGTGATGATGAACACCGCCACCCTGGCCCTGACAGCAGGGCTGGTTGGCTTTGACCTACAGCATATCCTCAGCGTCATCGCCGACAACTTTGCCGCCCTGGGAGAGGATATCGTCAAAGCCAACGAACAGGTGGCAAAGGACGCCTACGCCCTCGCCGGGGAGGACTTTTCCGATATCTCCACCTGGCGCGTCGAGGCGCGCCAGGCACCGGAGCGCCTGATCATCGATGTGAACCACGCCTTTGGCATGGGATGCCTCATGGGTGGCTGCAAGTTCGTCTCCGGCTATCCCATGACGCCGGCCAGTTCCGTGCTGGAGTATATGGCCCAACACGCGGACGCCTGGGGCATGGTGGTGAAACACGCCGAGGACGAGTTGGCGGCCGTCAACATGTGCGTGGGAGCAGGCCACGCTGGCGTGCGCGCCATGACGTGCACCTCGGGGGGCGGGTTCGACCTCATGACCGAGGGGCTCAGCCTGGCGGGCATGACCGAGACCCCCGTGGTCGTCTATCTCGCCCAGCGACCGGGGCCAGCCACGGGATTAGCCACCCGCACAGCGCAGGGGGATCTCAACCTCGCCCTCTATGCCTCCCACGGCGAGTATCCCCGCGTGGTACTGGCGCCGCACACGCCGGAGGAGGCCTTCCGCTGTGGGCAACGGGCCCTGAATATCGCGGAAAAGTATCAGTGCGTGGTCATCGTGCTCTCTGACAACTATAACGCCAACTCGCTCTGGTCCGTAGACGCGGGGGAATTCGACCCGCAACAGGTGGAGATAGACAGGGGGAAAATGCTCGACGAGGAAGCACTGGAAGCCATAGACGTCTACCACCGCTACGCGTTCACGCCCGACGGGGTCTCGCCCCGGGCGCTTCCTGGCAGCCATCCCCAGGCCGTCTATCTGGCGACGGGCAACGAGCACCGAGAGAACGGCCACATCACCGAGGATCCGGAGATCAGCGCGGCCATGTTGGACAAGCGCATGCGCAAGCTCGACGGCGCCCGCACCGAGATACAGGCCCCCTTTACCTATGGCCCGTCCGAGGCAGAGATCACCTTCCTAAGCTGGGGGTCGAGCTATGGCCCCGTGCACGAGGCCATGAAACGCTGTAACGCGGGCGGGACGCCGGCCAATATGGTCCACTTTGTGGATCTGTGGCCCTTTCCCGTGGAGGAAACGAAGGAGATACTGGACGGCGCTCGCGAACTGATCGACGTGGAGGGAAATGGCACGGCCCAGTTCGCCTCCCTGCTCTATGGTCAGACGGGCATCGAGGTGGACAAAAAGATCCTCAAATACGACGGGCGCCCGTTCACACCAGAATATATCATGGAAAAGATAAAGGAGGCGTAAGATGGTAACGGTACAGGATTACGCAATCGATATTCCTCCCACCTGGTGTCCCGGCTGTGGCGACTTTGGCATCTGGAACGCTCTGAAGCGGGCTTTTGCGGAGGCGGATATCGCGCCCCACGAGGTCATGATGGTCACTGGCATCGGCTGCGGCAGCAAGATGAACGACTATATGCACGTCACGGGATTGCATGGATTGCATGGCCGCCCCGTGCCCATCGCCACCGGCTTTAAACTGGCCAATCAGGATATGAAGGTCATCTGTGTGCATGGCGATGGCGATGGCTATGGAGAGGGAGGCAACCACTTTTTGCACGCCGCCCGGCGCAACATAGGCATCGTGGACCTGATAGAGAATAACCACGTATATGGTCTGACCAAGGGGCAGTACTCGCCCACGAGCCCTTCTGGTTTCGAGACCAAGACCTCGCCACAGGGGGCGCTGGAAAAGCCCGTGAGTCCACTGGCGCTGGCCATCTCCCAGGGGGCCACTTTTGTGGCCCGGGGATTCAGCATGGACATCTCGCGACTGGCATCCCTCATCGTGGAGGCTTTGGGCCACCGGGGCTATGCCCTCATCGACGTGATGCAGCCCTGTGTAACCTTTATGCGGGCCATGAGTTATGAGTGGTACCGGGAACGTCGGTACTATGTGGAGGACGAGGATCACGATCCCGGCGACCGCATGGCGGCCATGGAGCGGGCCCTCGAGTTTCCTGGGGGAGACCGTATCCCCATGGGCATCATCTACCGCACCGAATCGGAGGCGAGCTACGAGGGAAAGCTGCCCACGTTGCAGGAAAAGGCCCTGGTAAAACAGCCACTGCAGACGCGTCCCCTGGAAGACTATGACGAACTTCTACGGGAGTTCATCTAGAGGAGGTGGAGACGACCATGGACGTGACGCTTTACACGACGCCGACCTGACCCTACTGTCATCATGTGAAAGAGTTTCTTTCACAGCGAGGAGTACCCTTTGAGGAGGTTGACGTGTCGCGGAATTCCCAGGCGGCCGCAGAGATGGTGCGTCTCTCGGGGCAGCGGGGGGTGCCGGTGACCGTTGTGGACGGCGAGGCTGTGGTGGGATATGATCCGGGCCGCCTGGAGCAGTTGCTGCAACAAGAGCGGCGGCCCAAACTGGGGGCCGCAGTGGCGGACGCCGCCAGGATGGCTGTCCAGGGACGCTGTTCCGTCGACCACGGGGCCTATGTGGGAAGGGTGCGGGAGAGCAGTGCGGCGGCGCGGGCCGGCCTCCGTGTGGGGGACGTCATCATCTCCCTGGCGGGTCGTACTGTGGAGGATGCCTCGGATCTGGAACAGATCATGTCTCTTCTGGCAATGGGGCAGCGCGTCCCCCTGACGTATATTCGCAAAGAGGAGCGGCGACAGACGACGCTTCGGACATAGTGCGCCTGATTTTGGATATATGGTCGAGGAGGGCTGTATGATGAGGGATACGGACAAAGCACTGGAGATATTGACCCAGGCCCTGGATCTGGAAAGGCGGGGGCAGAATTTCTATCGCCAGGCTGCTCGGGAGGTCTCTGGCGAGAAGGGGAGGGACGTGTTCGCTTCCCTCGCCGACGACGAGGAAAAGCACGCCGCCATGATCGAGCGTCAGATGCGCGCCCTCCAGGAGCAGAGGCAGTATGAGCCGGTGCCCGGTATCAGGGCGCCGGACATCGATCTGGACAGGAGGCTCTTTCCCCCCGAGGGCGAGACGCGCGAGGCCGAGTTCGAGGGCGACATCAACGTCCTGGACGCCCTCCACTTTGCCCTGGACATCGAGATGAGAGCCCACAGCCTCTACACGGACGCTGCCAAAAAGACGGAAGATGAGGAGGGAAAGAAACTCTATATGTGGCTGGCCGATGCCGAGTTGACCCACTTTGACCTGCTGATGACCAACTATGAATCGCAGGTCACCATGGGAGGCTGGGTATAGGCGTTCGCCCAAAAAGGGAACACGACGTATATATTGTTGCGGATAAATAAGGCGATATTGGAAGGAGCGCCATGCAACTCGGATTGGGAGCGTTCAACGAGATCGACGAGGAGATACTGCAGTTCGCCAAGCAGTTAGGGGTTCCTAATCTCATTGTCCATACCCCCCGTCATCTCCCCGGCGACGGCTACTGGCATTTCAGGGATCTGCTCATGATGCGCAGGCGGGTGGAATCGGTGGGGCTCAAATTATTTGGTATCGATGGTCTCCCGATGAACTTTATTGATAAGGTGATGCAGGGCAAACCCGGCCGCGATGAACAGATCGAAAACCTGCATAAGTTGATCCGTAATCTTGGGCGCGCGGGGATTCACACCCTGGGGTATAATTGGGCGCTTTTGGGAGTCGCCTATCGCACCGAGTACTCTCCCACGGGGCGCGGAGGTGCCTATGTGACCAAGTACGACCACGCGGAGGTGGAGAATGCCCCCGTCGCCGATATCGGCAAGTTTACCGACGAGCAAGAGTGGGAGAGTTTGACATATTTTCTCAAGGCTGTGATTCCGGTGGCTGAGGAGGAGGGCGTGATGCTGGCCCTGCATCCCTCGGATCCGCCGGTGAAGAGCATTCAGGGGGTGGCCAATATCCTGCGCAGCTTTGAGGCCTATAAGCGGGCCACCGAGATCGTGGATAGCCCCAGTAACGGACTAAAGTTCTGTCAGGGTACCGTCGCAGAGTGGTGTGAGACGCCTGAGGAGGTATACGAGGCCATCCGCTATTTTGCCTCCCGGGGCAAGATCTCCCACGTACATTTTCGCAACGTGCGGGGCGTGGTGCCCAGGTTCGAGGAGACGTTCATCGACGAGGGCAAGGTGGATATGCTGGAGGCGATGCGCGCCTATCACGAATCGGGCTACGATCGCGTCCTGGTGGTCGATCACACGCCCGGCATCGTCGGCGACACGGGGTGGGGACATCGGGGCAGGGCCTATGGCATCGGCTATATGAAAGCGCTCATGAAATGTGTGACCGAGGGCTGATCTGAGCGTTTCGGTTTCCCTCGGAGGTTGCCGGCTTTTGATTTATCATGGAAAAGATAGAATGTGACGAAAGGAGAGGTATGGATAACGTACTTGAAGCTTTGAAAAGGGGCATGAGCACCGAGATATGGGGCAGGCGCTTTTATCAGCAGGCGGTGGCCCATACCGAGGCCGAGGACGGCAAAAAGGTCTTCCAAAGCCTGGTCGCAGAGGAGCAAAGACATCTCGATATCCTGAGGGGCCAATATGCGGCCCTGGTCGGCGAAGGGGACTGGATCTCGCCCGAGGAAGCGCGCAAGATGGCGGAATCGATCGATCCCGATGAATGGATTGCCGACCGGTGGGTCTCTGTACAGGAAGCGGAGACCATGGCTGAGGCGGCCGGCCCCACTGAGATCTTTCCCGAGGCCAAAAGCGCTCAGCAGTTGATCCCCGAGGGCGCCTCCGACGAGGAGGCCCTGGAGATGGCCATGGACTTTGAGCAAAAGGGCTACGATCTCTATCACCAGGCCGCAGAGGATGCCGAGGATGCCCAGGAAAAGGCCGTATGGGAATTCCTGGCCCAGGCCGAGGATCACCACTACACCTTTCTGCAGAAGACCCACGAGTTCCTGGCCAACGATGGTAAGTGGTACTTTGATGACCAGGAATTGCCTTTCTTTGAGGGATAGTGGATATTGTCGTTGGCGGGGTGCCGATGGGTGCGATATAAGGGGTCTCACGTGATCGGCACCCTGATCAACGTCATGGCGGTTCTGTTGGGAGGGAGCCTGGGCACCATCTTGGGGGATAGGCTGCCGGAGCGCGTGCGGGAGACTGTTCTCCAGGGGCTAGGTCTGGTGACGCTAACCCTCGGGATCCATCTGACCATGGAGACCCATAGCATCCTCATCGTCATGGGCAGCGTCCTGCTGGGGGCCGTTCTGGGAGAGTGGTGGCGCATCGACGCCCGCCTCGAGGCCCTCAGCAACTGGCTCCGCGACAGGGTGGCCAGTCGCGGAGCCTCACAGGGGCTGCAGCACTTTAGCGAGGGATTCATCACTGCCAGTCTGGTCTTTTGTATCGGGCCGATGACCATCCTGGGCGCCATCCAAGATGGCCTCACGGGGGACTATTCCCTGCTGGCCATCAAATCCATGCTCGACGGTTTTGCCGCCCTGGCCTTTGCCTCCACCCTGGGCATCGGGGTGGTCTTTTCCATCATCACCCTCATCGTGTATCAGGGGGGCATCTCCCTCCTGGCCGGGCTGGCGCAGAATGCCCTCACCGACCCCATGATAGCGGAGATGTCGGCCACCGGCGGGGTGCTGATACTGGCCATCGGACTCCTTCTGCTGGACCTTAAGCGCATCCGGGTGGCCAACCTGCTGCCCGCCCTCCTCATCGCGCCGACTATTGTGGTTATACTGGAGGCGTTGGGGATTGGGGTGTAGGATTAGGTAGCGAGGGGCTCTGGGAGAAGGGAGATGCCATCGGTCACGATGGCGCGGTACAGAGGCAGTCTCATGCGCTTTGCCCTGGCCCAACGGTCTTGATCGAACATCCGGGAAGAGATCACCACGTCATGGCGTAACGAGACCTCGCAGGCTATGCTGTGTGTCGCACCGCCGTAAACAGACGGTGCTGGTTGGCTGGCTCAGCCCAGCTCCGCCTTTTTAGGGCGAAGAGTACTGGGGGCATTGGCTCGGAGCCCCCCAACGCGCACAGCGCCGCGAACCGTTAGGCCCGCGGCGCTGTGCGAAAGGGGACTCTAGTGATAGGGAGTAGCCCCTATTCGCTTACCATTTTATTATATCCCTCTTACATGGGTCGGCCAAAAGAGGTTCTGGCGCCGGGGAAGCGGATGCCTTTGCCGTTGCCCGCGCCCATTTCCTCTCCGTCCCCCGAGGGGGCGCATCCACCGGGATGACCTCCCCGACGGAACCCGCCGCGGCCCATGTGACCGCCAACGGCCCCGTTAACCCCCGGTCCCTGCGGGATATAGCCTTCCTCGAGACCCTTTAGCATCCATTCGGCCTGTTCCTGGGTCAGATTGCCATTCTCAACTGCCTGTTGGATGGCCTCGCTCATGGCGGCCACACGGGCCTCCTCGACCGCGCTCTGGACGTCCTCAAGATCGACGTCCTGTGCCTCGGCCACGTCGGCCAGAGATCTACCGCCCCAGAGTTGCAGCGATAGTTCGTCCTCTGTCATGCCAAGAGCCTGGGCCGCAGTTTCGAGGCCAGGCCGTTCCGCTCCCATATGAAAGCCGAATCTGCCAAATAGGCCACCGGAGAATCGTCCGCCCAGCCCATAGCCGCTGTCAAGTCCCTGCAGCATCCAGTCGGCCTGATCCTGGGTTAGATCGCCCTCGTCGACGGCCTGGGCGATGGCCTCGCGTACGGCCTCATCGCGAGAAGCATCGGCCGCGTCCTTGAGGGCCTGCAAGTCAACATCCTTTTCCTCGGCCAGATCGGCCAGCGTCTTTCCATCCCGCAGGGCGTCACACAGTTCATCGACATCCATGCCCAAAAGTTCCGCTACATCCTCCTGCCCGCCAGCGCGGGGGGCGAACGAGCGACCAAAGACGCCTCCTCCACGGGCAGAGACCGCCACAGCGGTACCCAGACTCAAAAGCGCTACCATTCCGATCACGGCAATAACTTTTACAATCTTTCTCATCGCTATACCTCCACAAAATCACTCAATGTATCGTTCGAGAAGCCCTCTCGAACCTGTACCTTTAGCATAGCAGGAAAATGTTCAGATCTTGTTAAGGAACGATGTGGAAGCGATTTGCATTTACAGTGTGTGGATCACGGAAAAAAGTACCTTGACAAGCTGCAACGCGACCGTGTATCCTGTAGTTGCTCGAAAAGTGCACGCCAGGAAGGGAGAGGACTGATGGGTGATATTCGCCTTTTTCGCACGACGGTCAACCACGTCAGTGAACTGGAAGGTGAATCAGTGGCCGTGGAGCGCTCCCTTCAGCAGCTTTTGGAGCGTCATCTCGAGGCATTCTTGGGCGTACGCTTCCTGGCCTCCGAATACCGCACAGGTCCAAGTCACAGCGGGCGTATCGATACTTTGGGCCTGGATGAGAATGGTGCCCCCGTCATCATTGAGTACAAAAGAGCGTTGAATGAGAATGTCATCAACCAGGGTCTCTTCTATCTTGATTGGCTCATGGATCACAAAGGAGCCTTCACTCTGGAAGTGATGAATACCCTGGGACGGGAAGCCGCCGATCAGATCGACTGGGAGAATGCCCGACTGCTGTGCATCGCTGGCGATTTCACCCGCTACGACGAGCACGCCGTCCAACAGATCAACCGCAACATCGAACTCATCCGTTACCGACGCTACGGAAGCAACTTGCTGCTATTGGAGCTGGTGAACGCGTCCACGGCCCAGCCGTCTAGAAGAAGTAGCAACGACGCAAGCTACACTACCGTTACCGAGTATCTCGACAAGGCGGACCGGAATCTACGTGACCTGTACGAGGCCTTGAAAGCCTTTCTTATCAATTTGGGCGACGACGTACAAGTCAAGACGCTCAAGTATTACATCGCCTATAAGCGGCTACGCAACTTTGCCTGTGTGGAGGTGCATCCCCAATCTGGCAAGCTGCTAGTCTTCGTCAAAGTGGATCCTGACACAGTGGAATTGGAGCCCGGCTTCACCCGTGATGTGCGAGAGGTGGGACATTACGGCACGGGCGACCTGGAGATCACCTTGGAGGACAGGGAGGATCTGGAAAAGGCACAGCCGTTGTTAATCGCGAGCTATGAGGCGAGTTGATGAGTCGTTTCCCATTTGCAGAAAGGGGCATATACGATGCAAGACATTATGAGCGAGGCCAAACATATTCTCCAGAAGCTCGAGCAGGACAAGAAGCTGTGTGAGTATATCGATGAGGAATTGAGTATCCCGAAGCCCTACCGCAGTCCAGGACCGATACGGCTCATCGTGTTGGGTCAAGATCCCACAGTCCAGGATCGTCAAAGCCGGAGAAGCATCACGACTACACTGAACATGGACAAGCCCGGCGGCGCGCTATGGTCATATATTGCATGTATATGCAATAGCCTGGGCATTGATATCAGCGAAAATTTGTACGCTACCAATCTGTACAAGAACTTTTTCATGAAGCCCCCGACACAGATCGAGAAGATAGATCCATTCCAAGAGTTCTTGGATCCGTGGCTGCCGCTCTTGGAAAAGGAATTGGAGCATTATCCAGAGGCCCCCGTTATCACATTGGGCGAACCGATTCTTGGTCCCCTGCTAAGCAGTGGGGAGTCTACAAAAGTCAGAGACTATTGGGGTTACACGTCTGACTGGCGATCAGGAAAGATGAAATCGTTCACCTATATCAAGGCTGCGGACAATCGGTTACATCGTGACCTATTCCCTTTCCCCCATTTGCCTTCCTTGTCGAAGTCGTTCTATAGGTCACATTTGTGCATCTATCTCTCGTTCGTGAAGAGCAAGGCTTTCTAGTGGATAAGAGTGCTTCGTGACCTCGAATCTCAAGAAAACGAATGGGCCTTCACGGGGAGAAAGGCAAGGATCAGCGTGTCCTCACAGTGGTCCATATTGTGCTTCAAGGTCCAGATTTGATGATAGCAAGCGAACTTTCGATGAGGATCTGACAGATTGCCAACCGACGAGACCATGTTGCTACTCGGTACCGTTCGTACTGTTTGGCGCTGCAAGACTCCATTGTCCGATTGATTCGACTGAGTGAGGTATCGCGCAATGAGCAGGAGGAGACGTCTTTCGCCTCAGCAAAAACAAGAGAACGTTAGCAGAAAACAATTTGGGGATTTCCTGGAACCCCATGAGTGGATTACAGCCGACGTACACCCCGATCTCGGAGAAGACTTCCTTGTACGCATCTACGAGAACGGCGTATCAACTGGGTTGAGCTTCTATGTTCAACTCAAGAGTACTGCGGACATTCAGGACTACTGCCTGGAATCTGGAGAGATCGGGTATTCATTCGAGGTCGCAGATCTTGAGCATTGGGCAACCCAAGTTACGACGGTAGTCATTACCATCTGGGACGTCAGTCAAAAGCAAGGATGGTGGCGATGGATTGATGATATTATCGGTTCGCTTGATGAGCATAAGCCGAACTGGCGAACCCAAAAGAGCGTACGAGTACACTTCCCTTTTGAACACGTACTGAACGAGGGAAGATTAGAGCAATTGCGTCAGGTTATGGCCCATCACTACTATCCAGCGATTTCTCAGGGAAAGGAACTCAAAGGGAAGTTCAAATTCAGATTCCCTCCTACTCCGGAAGCCAGAGCGAAGGCGGCTGAGCTTAGGAAGCATATGGCTTTTGGAGACAAGATAGCAATAGACGGTCAATTCATCAAAGCGGTCGAGTTCCCTGAACTGTGGGTGAGACTATTTGGCGAGCCCGATATAGAAACGATGCGGCTAGAAATGGGTCCGTCAAAGGCTTCTGAATCCAGACCAGTCCAGATTGACTTCCACTCACCACAATACGGCAACGAACGTATGTCGCCTATAGAGCTTCGAGTTGTTAAAAAGGGTGAAGAGGAGATGACCCTTTCCAACGCGCACCAGGGTCTCCCCTTCAAGATTCAGATTATCGAAAACAGAAGAACTCGCCAGCACAGATTCACGTTCACGAAGAGCATAAAAGATATGGATGGCTATGTGGCGAGACAAGTTCTTAGGATACAGCAGATCCTCTCTAGTGGCGGAAACATTCGAATAGCGTTCTTGGATGCAGAGAAAGCCCCCCTGGAGTTTTCTGTGGCGCCTGGGACGTTACCTCAACCAGATCAGAAGGTATTGGATCTTGCTGATAAGGTGTGCAAAATCCAGAATCTCAGTGGTCAACTTGTGTATCTGCCCGAAGGTGGGCACTTCACCGAAGAAGATTTGGAGGCCGCAGATGAGCTTATATCGGTGCTTCATTTTGGGCAGTATCGTGAGAGCGGCGAATCATTTTCTATTGGGCTTGCAAAGCCTGCGGTGGAAATAATAGCTTCAAAACACAAAGAGGGAGAGCCTCTATACTTCAGGATGTCAACAGAGGAGAGTTTCGTCGATTTGTTGGCAACTCGTGTTCAACTTGGACCGATGACACAGAAGATCAAGGGATTTTGGGAAATGCCGATGAGCCGGGTTAAGACTTGGATTGAGGAGTCAACGGATGACGATGTCTTGGAAATCCGGCTTGCGGATGTAGAAATCCATTCAGAGTTCGCGGATTGGCTATAGACCGTCAAGCCAGCTTCATAAGAGACAAGGTCCGCATATCTTTTGTCATTCTACCGGAAGCCTATCGTATGATGCTCTTTGAGTACCAAGTCATAGATGCTGTCTGCGAATATCTCGAGCGCCACGGCTTTCGCATCGAGCAGAGACTTTCGGGAGCCGAGCACGGCGACGACATCATCGCTGTCTGCAAGGGCGAGCCCCAATACCGACTCTTTGTCGAGGCCAAGGGTGCCACGAGCTCCAGAAAGGGAAGCCGGCGGTACGGTGAGCCCTTTACGAGGGCTCAAGTTCGAAACCATATAGCCATGGCTTTTTACAAAGCGGCGGAAATTCAAACCAGAGAGAAGGGCCGTCATCGGGTCTTGGTGGGGATTGCCTTGCCGCAGAACGGAGATCATCTTGACTTGCTCGATGGCATAAGAGCAGGAATAGAGGAACTGTGGGGCTCATCGTCTTCTGGGTAGATGAGCAGGGCCACGTTGCCGTGGATTCAGCTAAATGCGAACTACAGTGTCAATGGCAATCCTGTTGGCATCGTGGGTCTGGATAAGAGGGGGCGTCGAAGAAAATGCTTCTTAGCATCAGGATATTCAAACATGGGAACAATCTTTATACAGAGACTCTCGAAAGCCAAGCACAGCGCAGTTACGAGCTCTAGGAAAAGAGGCAGGCACCATGTCCAGCCCTTTTTACGGTACCTAGGTTTCAGTGGAATTCGATCTTGCGCCCAGATTCGCTGAAGCGATCAAGCTGTGGGCGACGTAAAGTAGAAGGTGGTTCCCTCGCCCACCTCACTCTCCACCCACATGCGCCCACCGTGACGCTCCACCAACGATCTGGCGATGGCCAGACCCAACCCCGCCCCGCCATCGTCCCGCCGACGGGCCCTGTCCCCGCGGTAGAAACGATCAAAGATGCGATTGATATCCTCCTCCGAAATGCCCGGCCCGCTGTCCCTCACGGCAAAGGACACGCCTTCATCGGACATGGCAGCAGATAGGACGATGGATCCCCTCTCTGGCGTGTAGCGTAACGCGTTGCTCAAGAGATTGTGCAGCACCTGGGCGATGCGGTCGGGATCCGCGTTCACCAGGGGGAGATTCTCCTCCAACGTCAGTGTCAATTCTACATCCTGCGCTTGCGCATCTGCCCGATGCGCGGCCGCGGCGCGCTCCAGCAGCAAGCCCGGCGGCGTCGGCTGGGGCTCGAGCGCGAGTTCGCCGGCATCGGAGAGGGTCAGTGTACGCAGATCATCTATCAGTCGGTTGAGTCGCCGTGCCTCGTCGTATATGATGTCGAACGTCTCCTCTGAGGGAGGCAGCACCCCGTCGACCAGCCCCTCGGCGTGGCCCAGAATGAGGCTCAGGGGGGTGCGCAGTTCGTGGGCGATGTCGGCCGTCATCTGACGCCGCAGTTCCCGAGATGCCAACAGATCGTCACTGAGCTGGTTGAAGGAACGGGCCAGTTCCCCCAGTTCGTCCTGGGAGCGCACGGGGATATGTTGGTCCAGATCCCCGGCGGACATGGCCCGGGTCGCCCGGGTGAGTTCACGCAGGGGGGAGGTGAGGGAGCGGGCGACCACGATTCCCAACAGGAGGGCGATCAACGTGCCTCCCAGGGTCCCCAGTCCCAACGCCAGATAGAAGCGATTCATGAAACGCTCCCAGGGGCGATCCCACATGGCGGGCTCATAGTCCAATAACAGTCGCCCCACTTCTCGCCCGTTCACGAGAATGGGGGCACCTCTCTCATACTCCGCTGGGGAAACTGTTTGTCCCTTGCGATAGCCGCGCCCTCCCCACACCACCTGCCCGGTCACGTCAACCACCACCATGTGATCGCCAGTGGGTCCATAGCGCGAAAACCGTGGTGGCCCAAAGGCGGCACCGGGGCCATGTTCGAGGTCCTCCCACCCATCGTCCGTGCGATAGGTCTCCGCCAGGTTCTCCAGGATGCTGCTCCGGTTTTGAGCTACCAAGAAGAGGTTGAATTCCTGGGTCGTCGTCCACCACACATAGGCAGCAGCCAGGAGCGTGCCCACCAGGCTTATGACCAGAAAGGCGATGATCAGTTTTGTGTGCAACGATCGTATCGTCGATCGCATCGTCTTCACTCCTTGGAAAAGCGGTAGCCCACGCCGTAGACGGTCTCGATGTAGCGGGGCTCGCCTGGTTCCGGCTCGATTTTGGCCCGTAGGTTGCGAATGTGCACGTCGATGGTGCGCTCGTATCCCTCATAGACGATGCCCTGCACCTGCTCCAGCAGCTCCGTCCGCGTAAAGACGCGGCCCGGCGCGGCCATGAGGGCCGAAAGCAGGTCGAACTCGGAGGGCGTCAGATCCACGGGCTCATCGCCCACGGAAACGCTATGGCTGCTCCGGTCCAACGCGATATCCGCCGCGCGGAGGATCTTCGCCTCGGGTGGCGTCATGCCCGCCCGGCGGAGCACGGCGCGCACCCGGGCCACCAGGACCCGAGGGCTAAAGGGCTTGGTCAC
>JAWLEV010000106.1:0-7378 GCA_041685915.1 Anaerolineae bacterium
AAACAACGACGCTGTATGAAAAATTCCATGGTTAATGCCTCAGGAATACAGAGAGGGAAACCAGCAGCCCGGACAAACTGGAGATGAGCCACGATCCGTTCTGACGCGTCGATCTCATCACCGTCCGTCCCAGCCGATCTCGCTCCACCTCACGGAGGCCCTCTCGCATGTGATCCCTTATCAGATATTCCATCTCGTAGGCGTTGGTAACGGGTATCATCCCCCTCTCCCTTCCTCCATAGCACAAGGATCCTCCCTGTCTTCTGATGTCAGTGTAACATGAATCGCCTCATCACACATCCGCCAGTGGGGGAGTTTTGAGGCTGGCCGAGGGGAGAGTGTGCGTCCTGGTCAGGTGACCAGGTGCGGCAGCCTGGAGAATGCCTCTTCCTTTGCCCCCTTATCGCAAGTCGCGTAGAATATCCACGAATTCGGTGGCACTGACGCATAGGGGGGTACATGGTGAAAAAGAGATTGACGGCCTCGGTCATTACGGGAGCACTACTGGGCATCGTCTGCATCATCGGCGTGGGCATCAGGACGGGAAAGTTGGCCGGCAACGGCCTCTTTCTCCTCGCCATGTGGTACAATCGTGTCATCATGGGGTTGATGATCGGCCTGGCAGGCGGGTGGCAGCTCGTCGATGGCGCGTGGAATCGCTATCTCCGCGGCGGCCTGCTGGGCTTTCTCGTCAGCCTGGCCATTTTTCTGTCCACCGGCCTGCAGGACGTGCCCGCCTTCTTTGCGGGCATCGCCTATGGATTGATCATCGAATACGTGGCCAGACAATACGAGTGAACCGACACTCCGACGATGAGGCTATATGGAGAAAAGGGGGGCAGATTGGCCCTCTGCAATCGGGCCGACCTGTCCCCTCAGTCTACTCCTCAACAGTCCTCTCATGGACATAGCGCGTGCCGTCCCAACGGTAGATCTCGTGGATGGACGCGACGGGCCCATGGCTGGCACGTATCTCCATGATGCCATCGCCGCTCAGATCCTCCAGGCGCACGCTGTTATCACCAAAGGTATCCTGTCCGTCGAAATATCCCCCGTGGGGACGTAAAAAATCATAGTCCGTATCCCGCCAGGCGAGGATATACAACGTCTGCCCAGAGGCGCCCATGGACTGCACGGAGAGCACCTCGGGCTGTCCGTCGTCGTTGACGTCCTCGACCTCCAGGGGTTGGGCCCGGTCGCCGACCAGATGTCCGCTGTGCCAGACCACGGGATCCTCGGCATGGGGCTGAAGGACAAAAAGTTCCAGGGCATCGTATCCGAGACGCTCGGGCGCCCCCCCATATCCGACGAGCATGATGTGCTCGGCCAGCCCATCGCCGTTCAAATCGCCACGGTTCCCATCCAGTATCTCGGCCGTATCGGGCAACCACAAAGCCGGATCTGGCGTGGCGTGGGATACGGACGGTTTGCCGTCCTCATCAACGGGCACTACCCCATGCACTCCAATCTCTGACAGATAGGTGTCGCCATCCTCAGCTCCCGGATAGACGTGGTCGATGATCATCCTGACAGCGTTCGTCTTCACAGTCGAGCCAGTCTCTTGAATCAAAGACACGGCCTGGGAGCCCCGATTGTCCTCAAAGGTCAATTGCATCTGTTCACCAGAGGAAAAGATGAGGGTGGCCTCCTTGATACGATTGTTGGCGGCAAAGGCCTCCGCACTTTTGTCCAGGCCGATGACAAAGTCGATCTCATGTATCTCGGCCACACCGGGAAAAGTGAGTTCGATCCACTCGCCGACACCCGGTCCGGGCACGCCCCAAGCCGTCTCTTTTGAATCATCGATGGCATAGAAAGGATCGGCCCCCTCAAGTTGGGAAGAGGCCTCGACGGTCGCAAAGGGGGAAAGGTATCGGGCCTCTGGCGCCACGATGGATTCTATCTCAAAGCGCTCCACTTCGATTCGGCGCTCTTTTCCTTCTGCCACGTCGCTGTACAGCGTACCCGAGAGGGCGATATGCGCACCAATCCACGCGGCCTCTTTGACATCCTGCGCCATTGTATCATCGCGAGTCTCAAGAACAAAGCGCTCACCATCCTCGCTACGTACAAAATAGAGGTCGAACCGACCGTCGACGGGACGCCCGTAAACTGCCCCCTCCCATCCCTCGACCTGCTCTACCGTCTCCACGACCGTAGGCGTCGATGTGGGTGCGGGCGTGAATGTGGAGGTGGGAGTAAGAGTCGATGTGGGCGTGGCAGTTGGCGTTGCCATCGCGGGCTCACTGGGCTGCTCTGTAGGCGTACTGGGCACGCGCACCGCAGCCTGTCCACAGCCACTCAGAAGCGCTATGATCGCAAAGACTAGAAACCCGGTTCTCAAACGTTCGATACGCACATTACCTCCTAACAACATGACGATTTTCTATCATACAGTATGACATGAGAAGCGCCCCAGCGCATCGGCCAACCGGGGAGTTTTGAGGCTGGTTGAATGATCGGTCCCTATCCTGGACAGGTGGCCAGGTCATACCAGATCGTGCTGCAGGGCCAAGGCCACCGCCTCGGTGCGGCTATCCGCCGCCAGCTTGGAGAGGATGTTGCTCACGTGAAACTTGACTGTGGAGCGACTGATAAAAAGTTCCTCGGCTATCTGGGGGTTGGTGAGTCCCTCAACCATCAGGATCAGAACCTGGCGCTCCCGCTCCGTCAGATCAAAGCCCAAGGGGCGGGATTCTCTGGTCGATTGGATCAGGACCTGGGCCGCCTCGGGCGCGAGGGTGGGTTCGCCAGCGTCTGCCGCGCGGATGGCCTCGGCCAACTCATCAGCGGAGACGTTCTTTAGGAGATAGCCGACGGCGCCGGCCTCCATGGCGCCCTCCACCAGTTCCCTCTCCTTGAAACTGGTCAAGGCGATGACCTGGGTGTCCGGGCAGCGCTCGCGGATCCTGCGGGTGGCCTCGACGCCATCCATGTGCGGCATGACGAGGTCCATCAGCACCACGTCGGGCTCCAGCCGCTCGCACAGGGTCACCGCTTCCTGGCCCCCTCCCGCCTCACCGACCAGGTCCAGGTCGTCAAAGATCGTCAGAAAGGCGCCCAGACCACTGCGCACCACGGCGTGATCATCCACCAACAATACGCGAATAACGTCCGATTCGGTCACAGGTTCGTCTCCAATCTCATGATGATCCTCCAATAAACGGAATGCACCTCACGTTCCGCCCGTCGCTCTCGCCCCATCGCAGGACCAAACCACCCTGACGATGGTCCCCCGTCCCCTCTCGCTCTCGATAATCAGCCGCGCCTCGATCTCTTGGGCTCGCTCGCGCATGATGCCCAGGCCCAAGCTATCGGGCAAGACGTCATCGGGATCAAAGCCCTTTCCATCGTCGCAGACGCACAACTCCACCGCCTCCCGCCCACAGCGCAGATATATCTCCGCCTGGGAAGCGTTAGCATGCTTGGCCACATTGTTCAGCGCCTCCTGGGCGATGCGGTAAAGGGCCACCTTCACCAGAGAAGGCAGCGCGCACTCGCCTTCTATCTCCACGGCCACGGGCACGCGGGCCCTGCCGGTGATGGATTCAGCGAGTTGTCGCAGCAGATCGCGCAGGGCGGCGTCCTCAAGGCTGGAGGGACGCAACTCCAGCAGGAGGGTGCGCATCTCGGCCAGGGCACCCCGGGTAAGTTCCCGCAGTTCTTCCAGGCGTCGCTGCCCCATCTCCGGATCCCGCTCCCAGATACGGGGCAAGACCTCGGCGATGAGGCTGGCGGAAAAGAGGGTTTGCGTCACCGCGTCGTGAAGATCACGGGCCAGACGGCTGCGTTCGGCTGACACCGCAGCCTTTTCCATCTGATCGCGCAGCCGGGCGTTGCCGATAGCCAATGCGACCTGATCGGCAAAGGATTCGGCCAACTCGATCTCTTCCTCGGAGAAGGTATGGGGCATATGATAATACAAGGAGATGGCCCCATAGATCTCACCCTCGACCACCAGGGGCACCGTCAGTGAAGAACCAAAGTGCTCGCGCACGGCACGCGACAATTGCCTCATGGGAGGCGACAGATCATCGCCCCCCACCGGAAAACGCGAAAAGTCGGGAACGACAAAGGGCCGCTGCTGCATCACCGTACAATGCACAGCAACAGAAGCAAGCGGAAAGCTCTTTACACGCATGAATTCGGCGGGCATACCGTGGGCGGTGACGATGGCGACGCTGTCCTCCTCGCGGTTCAAGCGGTATATGGCATCGCCATCGGCGTCCAGCAACCGCGTCGCCTGTGCCACGATGGAATCCAGAACCTCGTCCAACGGTTGATTAGAATTCAACACTCCCAGTATCTCGCGCAGCCCCTCGGCCACCTGACGTCGTCTTTCGCTCTCCACCAGCCGCTTCTGCTCCCTCTCATAGAGTTGGGCGTTCTCGATGGCCACGGCCACCTGATCCGCAAAGGCCATCACCAATTTCGCATCCTGCGGCGTATAGTGGTCGGGCTGGCTGTGATCCAGGGTGAGCATGCCCACCACACGATCCTTGACGATGAGGGGCACCCCCATCCAACAGCGAATGTAGCCGTAGGCGCCATCGAGTTCATCGCCCGCCGTCTCGCGGAAAGCGGCAGCCAGGGGCGTTTCGCTCCTAATATCTCCGATGATAAGGGGCTCTCGTCGTCGAATCACCTCCCGATTGGCCGCCGCCTCATCCGTGGAGAAACGAAAATTCAGAGCCTCCTCGTAGGGAATCGGACCACGGTAGGCCGCGATGCTCAGCGTATCGTCCTCCAGGATCATGATGGAGGCGGCGTCATAATCGACCACAGCCCATAGTTGATCCAGGATCAACCCCAGGAGGGGATCCAGTTCGAGCGTGGAAGCCACATTGTGGGAGATCTCCAACAGGGTGGCGAGTTCTCGCGTGCGCTCCTCGACACGCCGCTCGAGTGTCTGATAGGCCGATTGCAACGCCTCCCTGGCCCGTTTGCGTTCCAGCGCACTGACAAAGATGGCCGCCAGGGTCTTGAGCAGACGAAAGCTCTCCGAAGGCCAGCGCTTCTTTCCCCGTACGGCATCAAAGCCCACGAATCCCATCACCTCGCCCTGGTGGATCATGGGCACAGCGAGGAGAGATTGGATGCCCTGCGAGGAGAACTCTTGCCTTTCCGCCTCTGCCTCGGGAGGAAGCTCTGCAACGCGGGGGATGTGCAATATCTCCCCCCGCAAAAGGATATCGTTGGACCAGGACAGGTCGTTCACTGGTACGTTCTGCATGTGTTCCATCTGGCAGGGGATACCCTCGGCACACCACTCGTGGGTGTTATCTATGGTCTCACCGTCGGGCGAGAAGAGGAACACATAGCTGCGGTCCACGTTCATGAACTGGCCCACATCGCCCAAGGCCCGATTGATGCCCGTGTCGATCTCCTCGGAGGACAGATCGATAAAGCGCGTGGAGATGGTAGTGACCAGATCCTCAAAAGCCACGCGGTGGCTTAGCTGGGCTGTCCTCTGCCGCACTCGCTCCTCCAGTTCATCGCGAGCTCGATACAGCGCCTCTTCAGCTCGCCGCTGCTCCGTAATGTCGATGCCCGTGGCCACCACATATTCGACCGCCCCTTTATCATCCACCAGGGCCGTGTTGGACCAGGCCATGAGCCGGCGTTCACCGTCCCTGGTCACCAGATAATTCTCATATTGCAAGGGGAACACACCCGCCGTCAGCTCATCGAAGACGGCCTTGACCTCCTCGGTCTCCTCGGGCGTGAGAAAGAGATCCCAGACGCGCTCGCCCCGCACCTGCTCCGCCGCATAGCCCGTGATCCGCTCACAGGCACGGTTAAAGCGCACGATGCGCCCCTGGTGGTCAAGCACCATCACCAGCGCCGCCATCGTATCCAGGACGGCGCTGGTCAGGTTGCGCTCCGCCTGCAACGTTTCATTCCCTTGCCTGAATTCACCGTTCCTTTTGTCGGTCATCCTTTTCCGAGCCATCGCACCGTCACCTCAACATATTCTAGTCCGCCTCGCAGCAGGGTCAAGATGGGCCTTTGCGAACGATACCGTCTGCGGATTCGATCCGCAGCCGGCCAAGGCGGGTTGCGTAGGTCGGCAAGCCGTTCTGCCCAGGGGCCCTGCGCGCAGGGCTAAAGCCGCAGCGCTACCAAGTTACGTCCCATGAATGGGACTTGTGGTCTGCATGAATCATCGGACCAAACGCTGATGCATCAAGCCTCCAGAAGCCCGGTTCACCGAGCATAACTGTACCTACGCGAGGGGAACCACTTTGTGGATTTCCCATTCGCCCTGCGAGTGTCCTCTGTTCATGGTGGAGCGCCGGCACGTAGGGCGGAAGGCCGTTCCGCCCTGGAGGCGCAGCCTCCAACACAAGTGCCTGCTACCTCTGGAGACGTTTGACACACAACGCGCCAGACACTACACTCTTCAAGTGTTTTGATCTATTTTATTATCTCTAGGAGGCTTTATGACTCTTAACTCCCGCGATCATGGTCTCGTCCATACTCGCTTGCTCACCTTTCTCCTCTTCCTCGTACTCCTGCTGATCATCCCTTCGGTGGCCCTGGCCGAGACGCGCTACGTGGCCACCACGGGTAGCGATACGATTGATAGCAAAGACAACGATTGCACCGATTGCATCACCCCCTGTCTTACCATCCAGCAGGCCGTGGATCAGGCCGGTGCCGGCGACGAGATCCGCGTGGCCGGCGGCACCTACACCGACACCGTGACGCGGACATTCCCTGCGGCCTATCCCATCTCGCCAACGAACTCCATCACCCAGGTGGTCTGCGTCAGCGAGACGGTGACCATCCGTGGCGGCTACAGCCCTGGCTTTACGGAGACCAATCCCATTTCCTATACCACCATCCTGGACGGTGAGGGCGAGAAGCGCGTCGTCTTTGTGGGGGGAAACATAACCCCCACGTTGGAGAGCCTGCGCATCACCGGCGGCAATGCGACCGTACCGATCGAAAGTGACGTTCCCGAGCCGATCCAGAACCATCCCATGGCGATACTAATTGTCTCTGCCTGGGAGATGCTCATCGGGGGTGGTTCTTTTGGTCTTGGTGGTGGCATATATGTACTCACGGCCACGACCACTATAAGCAACTGCGCCATCTACTCCAACACGGCCAACATTGGAGACTCGGGTGGCTTTGGTGCTGGGGGCGGGGTGGCAGTAGGAGGTAGCGATTATACTACGATCATGGCTAGCGACGTCTATTCCAACGTAGCGAACGAAATGGAGGAGGTACAACAAGAGGCAGAGGGTTATGGCGGCGGAGTGTACGTGGGAGGCAGCAACGCCACCACGCTCAGCGACAACGCCATCTACTCCAACACGGCCGATGTGTCTGAACTCGGTAGTGGTATGGGAGGTGGAATATACATCGAGGA
>JAWLEV010000107.1:0-7346 GCA_041685915.1 Anaerolineae bacterium
GCTAAGGGGCTCCTGGCCGTCACAGGTGCCAGTCTGCCGGATGGCAGTTTCATCTTGAATCTCTTGGCCATCGTTGCCGGGAGTCTGATCCTGTTACAGGGGAGAAGCTGGTCAGAGGAGATCGGTATGGTTCTCCTAGGCGTCTGGGTGTTGGTTACAGGGCTACTGTCCCTGGTTAATATCGATATTCAGAGTGCTGGTCTTATCCTGAATCTGGTCGCCATCGCTGCGGGTGCGTTGATCCTAGTCAGGAAATAGGAGAGGGGCTAGATGACGGCGCGAGTTTTGGGAATTCTGATCGGGGTGGGGTTATTACTTCTGGGGCGACAGCTCTACTGGCTCTATGTAGCGGGCGTTGGCTTTGTAGTGGCGCTGGATCTGATGACTCGCCTGGTTCAGATCGAGCCGACACTTCTGATACTCGTTATCGCTCTAGTGGTCGGTGCCTTTGGGGCCTTACTAGCCATCTTTTTGCAAAAAACAGCCATTGGTCTGGCGGGTTTTTTCGCTGGTGGTTATATGCTATTGACCATCTCCGATTCCATCGGTCTACAGACGGGTCCGGCCCCTTGGATTCTGGCGCTTGTTGGTGGCGTTATCGGGCTGGTCTTGACGCTGATGCTCTTTGAGTGGGCATTGATCATTCTATCTTCCCTGGCTGGAGCGGGAGTGATCGCTCGGTCGCTGAATGCGACCCAGGCCGGCACCGGGGGGCTGTTCTTGGCCCTTTTCGCCGTCGGCGTGGTGGTTCAGGCGATGCTGTTGAGCAGGCGGAGCAGATGGGATGCAGGGGGTGCCGAATAGTCTCGTTGGTTGCCCTGTTGTCTGGAGCACAACTGGCGGAATGGTGTAGGGGAAGACGGATATAATGAGTACAACAGAAAATACTATGATCAAGGCGTTGGGAATTGCTGGTAGATTGGGCGAGGGATCGTACAACAGGGCCCTGCTTCGAGCCGCGCGCGACCTAGCACTGGACGATCTGGAAGTCGATATTTTCGACAATGAGACACTGAAACGCATCCTTGGACAGCCCCCTCGTGATGTGCCAGAGACCTTGCGCGCAAGGACAAAGGATGGTCGGTATCAGTTGGAGGGGCCAGTGTGACGGGACGGATTCCAAACATCGGGCCCGAGGGGCAGCGTAGAAGGCTGAGGGGTGGCCTGATCTCCCTGGCATTGGGGATTGCCCTGGTCGTGGTTCTCTTCGTCGCTGATATCAGCCGATGGTGGAGGCTGGGACTGTTTCTTCCCTTCTGGCCGGGGGCGCTGGGCGTCTTCCAAGGACTAGAGAAGACTTGAGTGTTCCTGGCAGCGCGCGGTCTGCGCGACATGGGTGGTGAAGAGGAAGAGATCGAGGACCCCGAGGAACTGGTCCAGGTACGGCGCCAGGCTCGGCGAGTGCACATTGAATCCGTACTGGCCGCTGTCCTGCTGACAGCGATCACCGTGGCTGTGCCTTGGTAAAAGTCCTGTATTGTTAGTCAGGAGGCAAGAATGCTCAAAAAGATTTCTGTGCTCATTGTCGCTTCGTTAGTTGCCACTGTGGTGGGTTGCGCTGCGCCCGGTGTGCCCCCGACCGAGATGCCAGCGGAGAAACCTACGGAAAAGGCGGCTGAAATGTCTACGGAGGCGGCAACCGAAGCGGCCACGGAAGCACCAAGTGAAACGCCTACTGCGGCAGCGACCGATGCGCCTATGGAGATGCCAACCGAACCGCCCACGGAGAAGCCTACAGCTACCGCGTCTCCGGAAGAGACGACCGCAGCGACGTTTGAGCATGTCGTTGGCTTGGAGCTGGTGCTTGATGGCCTTGGGGCCCCCTTGGCGCTAAAACCCGCAGGCGATGACAGCGAGCGGCTCTTTGTTCTGGATCAAACGGGTCAGATCTGGATCCTGACGTCGCAGGGGGAGCTCGTGGATGAACCTTTCCTCGATGTGAGCGACCGCATGGTCGAATTGTCGGCTGGTTACGATGAACGGGGCCTGTTGGGCTTGGCTTTTCATCCGGACTTTGCTGAGAACGGGCGCTTTTACGTGTACTATAGCGCGCCGTTGCGCGAGGGTGCGCCATCCGATTGGAACCATACCAGTCATGTCTCCGAGTTCGTCGTCTCCGAGGACGACCCCAACGTGGCAGATCCCGATTCGGAACGCATCCTCATGCAGGTTGACCAACCCCAGTCCAATCACGATGCGGGGCAGATCGCTTTTGGTCCCGATGGCTATCTCTATATCCCGTTGGGAGACGGTGGTGGGGCGAACGATACAGGACTTGGCCATACTGCCGAGATTGGGAACGGACAGGATTCGTCAGTGCTGTTAGGCAGTATTCTGCGTATTGACGTGGACGGCGGGGATCCATATGGAATTCCGTCCGACAATCCCCTTGTAGGAGAAGAGGGCCGGGACGAGATCTATGCTTATGGCTTCCGCAACCCATATCGCATCGCCTTTGACGCTGGTGGCGAGCGCCAGATGTTCGTCAGCGATGCTGGCCAGAACCTCTGGGAGGAGGTCAACATTGTCACTATGGGGGGCAACTATGGATGGAACATCAAGGAGGGCACTCACTGCTTCGATCCCCAGAATCCAGATACGTCGCCCAAAGAGTGTCCCGATACGGGCGCCATGGGGGAACCGTTGATCGATCCCATCGTCGAATATCAAAATGGCAACGCACCGGGCGGTCTGGGGCTGGCTGTCGTCGGCGGTATGGTCTATCGCGGCGATGCGCTGCCCGCGTTTCAGGGACGCTACATCTTTGGCGATTGGAGCACCAGCTTTGGTCAGCCGGATGGCATCTTGCTTGTGGCCACCCCGCCGGCAACGACCGGGGAGGTATGGTCGTTAGAGGAGTTGCATGTTGCAACGGAGGAGAACGGACTTTTGGGACGCTACTTGCTTTCCTTCGGGCAGGATACGGATCGGGAACTCTATGTGTTGACGTCCGATACGTCGGGTCCCACTGGGGATACGGGCAAAGCGTTCAAGATCGTGCCGCCCGCGCAATGAGATCTGCGTCGGCTAGTTCGGCAACTGTCTTTACCAGGGGAGATGAGGGAGGCTGCTGCCGAACTGCGCCAGGACGGTGTCGAGGCGCGCGTGTTGGACATGCATACGATCAAACCCGTGGATGAGGAGGCTGTCGAGCGTGCAGCACGAGAGACGGGAGCTATCGTGACCGTGGAGGAGCACGTCTTGAACGGCGGACTGGGTTCCGAGGTCGCTTGGGCTGTGGCAAGGCTACACGCGGTGCCCATGGAATTTGTGGGGATCGACAACGCGTATGCCGAGTCTGGCACGCCCCAGCAACTGTTTGCAAAGTATGGTCTGATGCCCAGCGACGTCAAGGACGCTGTCAACAGGGTACTGGCGAGAAAATGAGGGTTCGATCCAACAATCCTTCGCCAGCGAGGAATAAGAAGACAAGTTGCTAAGAGAAGCCTAACGGGGAGGTAGACGATGGATAGTATGCTATTTGTGGCTACGGCAGACGGTCTTTGGGTTTACGAACGCGAAACGGAAGGCTGGAATGAGGTCGTACGGGGACTGGAGGGGCAGGATGTGACGAGCATCACCGCCAACGAAGACGCCGTCCTGGCCGGGACGCGCAATGGGATCTTTATTTCAGAGGACGACGGCGCGTCTTGGCAGGAAGCGAATGAGGGATTGACCGAAACCCACGTTCGCTGGCTGGCTACTCATCTCAACGATCCCTGGTCCGCCTTTGCCGGCACGGAACCCGCGACCATCCATTTCTCGGACGATGGCGCGGAGACTTGGCAAGAGTGTCCCGAGGTGGCCGATTTACGGGGTACCAACGACTGGTACCTTCCCTATTCGCCCGAGGCGGGCTGCGTGCGGGGCTTTGCTTTCCACGGCTCTCGCGGGTATGCCGCCGTGGAGCAGGGCGGTTTGCTGCGCAGCGATGACGGGGGCCGGTCGTGGCGCTTGGCCGAGGGAACCACAGGTGATCCCCACGCGCCTAACCTGGATTCCAACATCCACACCGACGTTCACTCGGTTGCGGTGCATCCTTCTTCACCGGATCTGGTCTTTGCTCCGACGGGTGGCGGATTTTACATCTCTGAGGACGGGGGTGACACCTGGACGCACCTCTATGACTGTTATTGTCGTGCGGTGTGGGCCGATCCCGATGATCCCGATCATCTCATCTTTGGTCCCGCCGATGGCGTGGACGAAAATGGCCGGATTGAGAGGACGACCGATGGTGGTGAGACGTGGGAGGACGCGTCGGAGGGGCTGGATGTCCCGTGGCCCGATCATATGGTCGAGCGTTTTGAGCAGGTGGGCGACAATCTGATAGCCGTATTGTCCAACGGTCGTCTGATAGCGACGTCACTGGAGACACTTGTCTGGCAGCCCATTCTTGCCGACCTGCCAGCGGCTTCGGCGGTCGTCTCGTTGACGAGATAGAAGTGATTGACTCGCTATAAAGCCGAAGGGAGGGTTTTGATAAAAGAAGAAATGAGCATCTGGACGTCGGCAGACGCCACAGAAGTCAAGGGTCTGGAGCAGAAAGTATCTGGTAGCAACGCCACCGATGGGATTCGTTTCCGCGGTGCTGCGATTGAGAATAAAGTGTCGATCACAGTTTCATCAGGAAAAAGGAGACAGGAAAATGCAATATGATGAATTTGTCGGAGAGGTTCACAATCGAGCTCGACTGGCGTCGTCGGACGAGGCGGTACGCGCCATCCGAGCCACGTTGGAAACCCTGGCAGAGCGGGTTGCCGGCCAAGAGGCCGAGGATCTGGCAGCCCAGCTGCCTCAAGAAGTGGGCAAGTTCCTGCGAGGCGTCGAGAAGGCGGAGCGGTTCTCCGTTGAAGACCTTTTTGACCGCGTGGCAGCCAAAGAGAACGCTTGTTGAGCTACATACATTTTTCTCGATCGTGAGTGAGCAGATAAGGAAAGGAGTCACACAATGGCCAATATAGCCATTAACGGATTTGGAAGAATAGGTCGAGCGGCTTTCAAGATCATTTTGGATACACCTGAACTGGACTTGGTTGCCGTAAATGATATCGTGCCGGTGGAAAACCTGGCCTATCTGTTGAGATATGATAGCGCCTATGGTCGGTATGAAAAGTCTGTAGAGGTAGATGGCGATAACTTGGTAGTGGGTGGCAAGAGCTATCCAGTGCTCAAGGAGAGAGAGCCCGCCGATCTCCCATGGGACGAGATGGACGTGGAGATTGCCCTAGAGTGCACGGGTGTCTTTACCCAGGGGGAGGATATGGAGAAGCATCTTCAGGCCGGGGCCAAATACGTCATCCTCTCCGCACCGGCCAAGGGAGAGGGAGTTCCCACAGTCGTTCATGGCGTGTCAGAACCTGAGGAGGACGCCACGCGCATGATCTCCTGTGCGAGCTGCACCACCAATTGCATTACACCCGTCGTTGAGGTGATGGGACGCAGAGTGGGTATAGAGAAAGCTATCATGACCACGATCCACGCCTACACCTCCTCTCAGGCGATCGTGGATAGCCCAAACCGCAAGATCCGCCGTGGACGTGCCGCGGCCGCCAACTTTGTGCCCACCTCTACGGGTGCGGCTATCGCTACCACCAAGGCGCTTCCCGAATACGAGGGCAGGTTCAACGGCGTTGCTGTGCGTGCGCCCGCGGTCGTGGGATCCATCGCTGATATCATTTTTGTCACCTCTAGGGAGACGAGTGCCGAAGAAGTGAACGATATCTTTCGCGAGGAGGCAGAGCGCGACAAGTATGAGGGTGTCCTGGGTGTGTCGGAGGATCCCATCGTCTCGTCTGACATCATCAAGGATCCTCGCGCTTCCGTCGTCGACCTGGGCATGACCCAGGTGGTGGACGGAAACTTGATCAAGGTGATGAGCTGGTACGACAACGAGTGGGGTTTCACCAGCCAGATGGTCAGAGAGGCTGTAAGGCTCGCCAAAGAGGCCCCCGACCTATAGAAGGATAGAAGTATCGACGCGCAGGGGATGCGGGGGCGTGCGGGGCCTGTCCGGCTTCTCCTGTCTTCCACTCGCCTGTGCGTCAGATCGCGTACGGTGGTGTAATAGTCATATTGGACTGGCCATTCGTGGCGTCCAGATTCTGGAATCTGTCGCCCATTTTCTTCGGTCAGAGGGAAACGGCGTACAGCGGCAATTCTAATTGGGGGCTGCCAATGCCGGTTAGGTTTTATCCGAGATAGGAGTAGAAGACGATGTCAGAAGCTTTTGGAGTGAATCGCTTGGATGAATTGGTTCGGCGCATGTCCGGCCTCACGGTGGACCGTAACGATCTGGACCGGCTGACGGATCTCGTCGATGAGAAGTTGTACGATCTGCTCCTCGTCGGCGTGCGAAACGCGAGTTACAACGGGCGGGATCTCATTATGGAGCCCGATCTGCCCCTAACCCGGGGACTGCGGGATAGCATGGAGGATTTCACCCTTTATAAGGAGAGGGTGGATGTGGAGCCGATACTGGAGCAGTTGGCGACCCGGCCACTGTTGGAACGTGAGCCAAGCCAACAAGTCATCGATTTGCTGCCTGATATGTTCGGCACGCTGATGATGGTGACTTTGGAGCTGATGCCCATCGTCGATCCCGGTCTCGAGAATCCCGACGATGACACGTGGGGACGGGTGAGGGAGGCCATGGAATTCCTCATCTAGCGAGGTTACTCTGCCGTACACGGCAAGATTCGGAAGAACAAGACCGGATGTTGGATAGGAAGTAAGAGTGTGACACAAAGCAAATTGAGAAATCTACGTTGAATCGCACAGCAAAGGGGGAACACAGACCTATGCGCTATCACGAGTTCGTCAACCGTATTCAGGAGCGCGGGGGGCTTGATTCCCCCGCGGAAGCGGAGAAAACGATCAGGGCCACACTCTCCGCTCTGGGGGAATGTCTCTACAAGACGGAGCGGCGCCACCTGGCCTCCCAATTGCCCAAAGAGGTGAAGGAATTTCTGTACGAATATGTGGATTCGTCGGAGCCCATACGGCGTCGGGCCTGTTTCACTCTGGGTGACTTCTACAACCGCGTGGCGGCCCGGGCCGACGTAACACAGGGGCCTGCCGTGGAACGCGCCAAGGCAGTGGTGGCGGTGCTGCGGGAGGCCGTGCCAGAGGGCGAGTGGGCACACGTCATCCGGGAGATGCCCGACGAGTATGATCCCCTTTTGAAGGGAGAGGGCGGCGGAATGCCAGCGACATCCTGAAAGGACGCAAGGTCGAGAAGCGATGAAGCCAAAAAGGCCTTTCCCACTATGGGAAAGGCCTTCGATACGTCATGGCGACGACTGGATTTGAACCAGTGACCAAGAGCTTATGAGTCTCCTGCTCTACCA
>JAWLEV010000108.1:0-7335 GCA_041685915.1 Anaerolineae bacterium
ATTCAGCACGGTTTGCACGCGGCGGACCGGCTGGTACAATGAGGCACAGTCTAGTCGACGGGCCAGCGCAGAGGGATGAGTAGCAAGAAATATCCGTCGCGAGGGGCCGCTGGCACCGCACAGATTCTTTTGGTGCCACAGACTTTATGCCGAATCGCGGTCAACCGAACCTTTGACCAGGAGGAGTCAGCAGACAAGATGCAGGATCAGAGCACCTCACGGCATTCGCTATCTATAACTGCGTTGCCACACCGTCTTCCGATGTTGGCTGGGTTTCTCGTCCTCGCTGTTATGGCAGTCGTTCTTTTTGGCATGTCCATGCAGCAGGCCTGGCTCTCGGATGTGGGCGGGGGGACTGCCGTCACGATCCTGGTGGCATTGATACTCATCAGCCTCGTCCGGGAGGCCAGGACACTTTTTGACGCTGAGCCGTCAACGCTCCTGTCGCGATCCTCGCTGCTCAATTTCACAGGGGTGGTCGGCGGCGGCCTTGTGACCTATCTGGTAAACCGCGACGTGGGGCTGGGAGCAGTGGTCGCCTCCGGGACGGTCGGTCTACTTGGGGCATTGATCTTTCCGAACCAGGCCGTCGCGATCTACTGTGGCTCCTTTGTGGGCATGGTGTCGCCCGCGCTGCTTGGTTGTTGTTCGGAGGTGCTGCTCGCGGGACTGATCGCGGGGGCCGTATTCGTTCTCGCAACGGATACATTCAGCGGATTTGGCGGCAAGTTGGGGACGATTGCCTTCACCGGGACCGTCGTCACGCCGGTGGCCCTCGGATGCGAGTTCGTTCCCTCTGATTTGCCCCCTCGTCCTGTGGCCTGGCAGATAATGGCCGTCGCAGTGGTTGCAGGTGTGGCCACCTACTGGTTGAGCGTGGATCTGGAGCACGGCGCAGTCATGGGCTCGAGCGTCGTCGGGCTGCTGGGCGGCCTCTTTCTCCCGGCTCTGGTGCCAGAATCCGGGGCGCTGCTGGCAGTCGTTGCGATCTGCGCCTCGTTCACAGGTATGTCGAGCCCCGCGCGGATTCCTGACCATCTGTGGATGACGGTAGCCGGGGTATTCACCGGGCTCGTCTTTGTCTACAGCATGCCCTGTCTTGGTGGAGCGGGGGGCAAACTGGGGACGCTGGCCTTTGGGTCGGGTATGGCCACGTTTGCCCTGCGCAGCGTGCTCGACGGCATCGGCGTTCCTGTCTGAGCAGTTGCCGTGATGCGGGCACGCGCTGCCTGGCTCGTATCGGCACACACCAGTCCTCAGGGTTTTCTCTCGCCTTTATCTCGAGAGACCGGAAGGTTTTTCGCAATATTACTCGAAATCCCAGACGGTAAAATCTCCCATATCCACAGGACGGGATCTCGAACAGAGTCTGCGGATATTTTTTGCGTCTCCACGTGCATCATTGGAACAAAAGCGTTTCCTCGGCCGTCTAACAGCTGACACGATGGACGGAGGCGATAATATGGATGCGATGGAGGAATCAAGAATGAAAAGGATGTTGACTGTTATCCTAACGCTTGTCGCTGCACTCTCGTTAATGGTCCCGGGCTGCGATCGAGCGAATGCTGTGCAAGATCGCATGCGTCTCGAATACGACTTTTCCAAGAGCTATCACGATTGGAGCGGCGGCTTCTCCGACCTGCCCGCCGACTATGATCCGGACCTCTATCAGCTGGAATTCGCCCACACCGAGACGCCCGCCGAACTGGAGCCGGAGAGAGCCCTCATGCTCAGCGGGCGGAATGCCAGCGATGACCTCTTTATGTTCGTCAAGAAGGGGCTGACGAGCGACGACGGCATCGCTCCCAACACGACATACAGGATCACCTTCGAGGTGGCGTTCGGTACCGACGCACCTGCCGGTGCTGTCGGTATCGGTGGTCCTCCCGGCGAGTCCGTATGGGTGAAGGTTGGCGCCGCACCGTTCGAGCCTGTGGCAAGGCCAGAGGGCGACATGGGTGGGGAGGAATACCTGCTCATGAATGTCGACAAGGGGCGCCAGAACGACGACGGGGAACATGCCCTGCGCATCGGGGACGTCGCCAAGGCGCACGACGAGGAATTTGGTGTTTACGAACTAAAGACCCTGAACAACGCCGACGAGCCGCTGGAGATCACCAGCGACGAGGCGGGCAACCTCTGGATATTCGTGGGCACCGACTCGGGCTTTGAGGGTGCGACCACCCTGTATTACACGAACATCAGCGTTGAACTCGTCCCGGTCGAATAGTCCCGCTCCTTGCACACCCAACAAGGTTCGCACTTTTAGGCGTATGACAACTGGATGTCATCGCCTCACCAGCGGGGCGTCAGGCAGTGGCTATGAGGAGGTTGCGGGGCATTGCGGACGCGCAGGCACGAGGGGCGGCGACGTGTCGACGGCGCTTGGCCGACGGCGAGGCCGAGGTGGATGAACGGGTCGCCGAACTGTACAGTCTCGACGAAGATGACCTCGCCGTCATCGAGGATTTCCTGGCCAGGTTCTGACGCTGCCGGCGGCTGTTATGTGGCAGGCTCATGGCCAAAACGACGCCGCTGGCCACGTGCCCCGAGATGAATCCCGGGTCTATGAGGAAAAAGCCTGTTGGAAACAGGCTGCTGGCTCGCGCCCTATAGATAGTGGTTACGAACGACGTAGATCAAAATAAGACGATATAGAAGTTGGTCAGCCAGTCTGACTGCAGGTGGTGTGCAAGCCCCTGCAGAGGATAACGTAAGGAGACGTTCCAGTCTATGCAGGCGACCAGAATGCTCCCCCCGAATCACCGCCAAAAAGTCCCCCTCGACCTGTCAAAGAGCAAGGGAGCCATCGTTGGTGCCATCGTCTTTGGCATCATGTTACTCTTTGCTGCTGCCTGGCTGCTGATGCAGTTTACTCGTTTTCTGTGCCCTGCTGCCTTGGAGTACATAGGATTTGGCGATTTGCTGACCACAACTCCCGACGGACATGTATCTATCACGCTACCGGTTGTGGACCTCGTCGTCGCGCTTATTCTGGTGATGGTCATCCATGAATTTCATGGCGCGTTGTTCTGGCGGTTCGCGGGCCAGCGTCCCATGTTTGGCGTCAAAGGGCTGTTCGTTTATGCGGCGGCGCCACCAAGGGTATATTTCCCGCGCAACCAATATCTTGTCGTCGGCATGGCGCCCCTCGTGCTACTGACACTTGTGGGATTGTTGTTAATGCTGATTGTACCCGTTATCGCTGTACATATCCTCAGTCTCTTTATCGTTTTCAACGTGGCAGGTGCGGCGGGTGATCTGGTCATGACTGTCCGACTCTTGTCCTATTCCCTCGATACCTTGATACAAGATAGTGACACGGGTGTGATGGTATATGGATCAGGGGAAGCCGGGACGCAGCCTAACGGTGTGTAGAGACATTGATTGCCTGAGGGATTTTATAGTATAATTGAGTTATGACACATGTTGAAAAGATTCGCGAGAAATTTGCTCGTGACGCATTCGAATTCTCGCGACATGCTGTTGACCAGTCTATCTTGCGGGAAATCTCGGTTCAAGATATACGCGATGCAATAGAGGTGGGTGAAATAATAGAAGACTATCCAGACGACAAATACGGAGCAAGTTGTTTGATATTTGGGGTCACGCGGGAGGGTCGGCCCATCCACGTCCAATGTAGTTATCCCTCACGTCCTTTGATCAAGGTGATAACCGTCTATGAGCCCGATGCCAGCCGTTGGGTCAGTTACAGAATCAGGAGATGAGCCATGTGTGCCGAAAAAAAAACTGAGAGATTGGAAGAAAGAAAAGTAACATATACATTACTCAAGGAAGGAAAGCTTTACGTTGTCGAGAATGTGCCCGCTCGTGTCAACGTAGAAACGGGTGAGCAGTATTTCTCCCCGGAGGCGGTTGAGCGCTTGCAGCATATTATCAGGCATCAGGAACCCGCCCGCACCGTTCAGACGCCAGTTTTTGATTTTGCCTAGCGACTGACCGATCTCAAGATTCGATTTGATCCCCTTTATTCCAAGTGTTCCTTGCTCTCTCCATACCCTGCCCTATACTGACCCTGCCACCCGAAGAGACCATAAGCGACGAGGAGGTACACCATGCCCATAGCGACCACCCAGGGCCGTTTCCTGTGGGCCATCGGCGGCAAGATCGAGGATTCCCACACCGTCCGTGATACTACCGTCTACAGCATCGACGAGGATCGCTGGTACAGCAGCGTGCGCGGCGAGCTGGCGCCCATGCCCTATGGCGTTCAGGGGGCCGGCTGGACCCTGCACGAGGGCGTGATCTATTGCTTTGGCGGCAAGACCGAGGCCCACAGCGGCTGTGTGCCTTACGTGCAGGCCTACGATATCGCCGACGACCAATGGACGGTGCTGCCGGCCATGCCCGCCGCCCGCAGCAAGCTGGGCAAGTTCTACCCCGTCTACGAGGAGCGTTACGTCTTTCTCTTTGGGGGGGACGACGCCGAGGGACGCTTTCACCGCGTGAGCTGGAACTGGCGCTACGATCTGGAGGAAGGCACGTGGGACACGGACGTGGCCGACGCGCCCTACTCCCAGTCCTTCTCCTGCCCCAGCCTGCACGGCGGCTGGCTTTACTATGCCACCGGCAATACCCAGTGCAAGGGGCCGCAGAACGACTATCCCGGCGGCCTCAACCAGCGCTACCATCCCGAGACGGATACCTGGCAGGTGGTGGCGCCCTGTCCTCATCCGGTCACCGACGGCTCGGGCGACGTGTGGCGGGGGGAACTCCACTTTTTGGGAGGCTGGAATGTTAACACCGAATTCTATCATGAGGATGCTCCTCATTATCGGGGACCGGTCAAGCGCCTACACGCCATCTACAATTACCAGTCCAACGCCTGGCGCTACGCGCCCTTGCTGCCCGGCCACTGGCACCACGGGGGCGCCCGCTCGGACGGCGAGTACCTCTGGCGCTATCTGGGTACCATCGACGAGGCGGCGGGGGAGGACGAGGATCAGCATACGAATCGTATCTACCGCTGGGATGGGGAGACGTGGACGGAGATGACCCCCGCACCGGTGAGAAAGATGAACTTTGGTACCGTTTTTACTACCCTGGGTCCGACGGCGGCATGAAGGCCCGACGGTGGCGTCGGGTCAAAGTCTGTTAGACTGACCGGACATTTTAGAAAGAAGAAACTGACGGGGCAGAAGTAGCGTGAGTGCAGTCTTGGGCGTCACCCGGATGCGTCGACGCAGGTCGACGCCCGGCGCGAAGCGCCTCAGAAGCCGCCTTCACTGGCCGCTGGCCACCGGCGCCCTGGCGGTGCATGGACTAAAGTCTCATTGCACAGGCCTACGGCCAGATGGGCCACCTTCGGTGGCCCGAACGCCTTCGCGGACGAGCAATGACTACTGATCTGCAAGATTTGCTCGCGTTCTCAGCAAGAACACCGTTGACTTTTGTTTCCGGCCGTGTTACAATGCCCGCGAACAATTGAATAGACCATCATCGTACTCTCGTCGCACACCTGCCGCTATCGGGGAGAGTGATGTGAGAACTAGCAGCCGACCTTTCTTGGAAAAGGCTTCCGAGGGAAGGTCGGCTGTTTTCATTTTGGGCGTCCCGGCAGGGCGTCGGTTACGGGGATGGCTTTACGAGGCCCTGCGGTGAATGGTGGAGGAGGTGACCATGCGCATCACGCTGAGTTTGACCCATCGCTGCAATATGGCCTGTGAATACTGCTATGGGGGCAAGCCCTTTGACCGGGATATGTCCCTGGCCACGGCAAAAAAGATCGTCGATTGGGCCCAAGAGATCACCCCGCCAGGGCGGATCATAGAGTACTATTTCTTTGGCGGCGAGCCCCTCCTCTGTTTCGAGCGTATGAAGGAGATCGTGGATTATATTCGCGAGAGGGAAGGGGATAAGGTGGCGCATCCCACCCGCCTCAGCATCACCACCAACGGCACCCTCCTCACCCAGCCCATCCTCGATTTCCTCGAGGCGGAGGACATCGATCTCTGTGTGAGCCTGGACGGTCCCGCCCACGTCCACGACTTGAAACGCCGCTATCGGGACGGCCGCGGAAGTTTCGATCAGGCGGCGGGTAACCTCGAGCGGGCCGTCGACCAACTCGACCGCGTGCAGGCCAACGCCGTCTTTGGGCCGGAGACGGTGGACAGCCTCCCCGAAAGTGTGGCCTTTATCGCCGACCTCGGCGTCTCTGCCGTCCATCTGAACGCTGACATCTGCGCCTCGTGGACGCCGGACGCCTACGCCGGTCTGGAAAAGGCCTATGAACAGATTGCGGACTATTACATCGACAGTTACCGGAGCGGACGCGAGTTGGCCGTGAACCTGATCGATAGCAAGAGCATCATCTTTATGAAGGGGGGCTATGCGTCCCAGGACAAGTGCGGCATGGGAGAGACCGAATGGGGATTCGCGCCGAGCGGCAACATCTATCCCTGTGAGCGGTTCATCGGCGAGGATGAGGACTCTTTTTTGTGTCTGGGCAACATCCACACGGGGCTGGACACCGCCCGCCGCGATGCGCTTCTTGCCTATCGGGGCAATCACAACGAGGCATGTGGACGCTGCAGCCTGGAGGGATACTGTATGACCTGGTGTGGATGTACCAATTTCTATATGACGGGCCGCACGGACCTGGCGGGTCCCATGTTGTGTGCGAGCGAGAAAGCACTGCTGCAAGCAGCGGGGCACGTTTTCAGCGCCCTGCATGATAACGAGTTGTTCGTGGATCACCTGATGGCGTATGTGCGTGAGGGGCGTCAGTACCGGTAAAAAGGAGAGGGATCATGGATAAGCAGATCACGTTCAGGACGGAAATAGAGTTCAAGGGTTCGATGAAAGAGTTCCAGGAGGTGGCGGCCAGGCTCGTCGAGCTTCCCATTCGTGTCCGGGTGGAGTGGCCCCCCGGGCATCTGGCCGGATGCTGGCCCATCGGCCCCGAGGAACTGCTCGGTCGAAGGGCTTTGGAGGCCATCGCCGAGGAGGCGCCGCGAATAAAGATCATCGAAGGCATCAACGGGGGAATACGTGATCCTCATCTTCACTTGAGAGAGGAGATGGTGTTCCTCAGCCGTGAAAAGTTCAAGGATCTCGTTGGGAATGCCGCCATGGAGGTGGCGGGCAAGATTGCAGAAAGGGCCGAGTACGCGGAGAGCATCGGCGTCCTCCGCGACCTGGTCGAGATGGAGCACAAGATGCAGCCCTGAGATTTGCTCGGAGATATTCGCACGGGTTGCCAAGGTGAGATCGTCGGTCCGACGCCCCTCGGCTCCCCTTGGTCCCTTGCGAAGGGAAAGCATCAGGATCCATGCGAACGGCCTCGATTGTGTAGTGTTTGTGTCCCCTGCTTGC
>JAWLEV010000021.1:0-15197 GCA_041685915.1 Anaerolineae bacterium
GGAGGGGACGCTAGCCTAACAGGGTCTCCTCCTCGTCGCCCTCTTCCTCTTCTTCCTCAAAGCCCCATTCCCAGGTCAGGTGCTGACCCAGGTTTCTGTCCTCCAGCCACTGCATAAAGTCATCCACGATGGACCGCGTCCACTGGGTATCCATCTGACTGGAGTTGTAGGTACCCTCCCGCAGCCGCTGGTGGCTAAAGCGCTCGCGCAGATGGGTACGCTCCGAGTGCTCCACCACGTCCCGCGCCAGGTGTGGGGGGATGAACAACACGCCCGTGGGCGTGCCCAGCACCACGTCGCCGGGCATGCAGGTGGCCTCACCGATGCGACAGGGCACGTTCATGCCCACCAGGGTCACGTCGCGGATGGGGGTGGGGTCCCAGCCCCGGCAAAAGGTATTGAATCCGTCGATCTCCATGATCTGCTGGGCATCGCGGACACCGCCGTCGATCACCTGACCGCGGCCGGTGCGCGAGGCGACGGCTGTGGAGAGGTTGGCGCCAGAGTAGGTGCCCTTGTACACCTTGCCAAAGAGGTCGATGACCATGACGTCATCCTTGACCAGGGTCTCGATGACCCACGAGTTCATGGCCCCGATGCGTCCTTCCTCCTCGTGGCCATACTCCATCAGATAATCGTGCAGGTCCGGGCGGTGGGGCACCATGACGCCGGTCACAGCCCGTCCCACGAGGATGCGATCCGGGTGCATGATGTTCCAGCCTCCCTCGAACTGGAACTGGTACCCGTTGCGCCACAGTACGGACCAGGCCTCCTCGGTGATCACGTTCTCCATACGCGTGAGGATGTCGTCGGGCACCTTGGGCCTGCCGTCCTCAAAACGCTCCCCCTCCCACAGGGGGGTCAGTTGAATGATGTCTTCTTTGCAGTTAAACTCCATCGTCCCTCACTCCTCTAGTCGAATGCTCTCCCATGTGAACCATCTCTCCTACAGACCAGACCGGCTATCAACCCCGATATCAACGCCCCTTTCATCGCATACGGCACCGAGCAGGTGCCCGGTATCTCTTATGCAGGCCATTGTATATAAGACGCGTCCCCGTGCAAAATACCTCACCCATGCCATCCGCTGGGGAAAAAGAGCCCTCGCCAGGACAGGTACCCCTGCCAGGGCCTTGACGGTGGTATGGACATCCTGCGGCTGCACCAGGATGTCAGTGCGCCCCGAACCGCCCTCAAGAACGTGAACGAAAAGGGGCGCTATATACGGCGCGCCCGCGCCTCCTGCACCCTGTCCCGCAAAAAGATCTCCACATCCTTTCGCTCCTCCAACAGGGCAGCCACCTCCGCGTCGTCCAGAAATACCACCGTCGTATCGTCCCAGGTGCCCGAGTCCTCGCCCCCGTCGGATTCACCGTCACGCAGCACAAAGACGAGTTCCGCGCCATAGTGCGCGGCCCTCTCCAGCACGGCGTCCAGCGTCTTTTCAGAGGACGTTTCCCGTCCCCCCTGACAGGCGACCAGGATCGGCGCCTCGGGGGAACCCCAGTCCCCCTCCCCTTTCGCCCCGTTCTCCACGGTCAACAGGACCTCTCCCACCATGCCCTCGCCCTGCACGTCGGGACAGACGGAAAAGGCGGGTACCAGGGAGAAAAAGGCCCCTACAAAGGCCTCCCACTCCTTGTTTGGCGCCAGCGTGTCGCCGGCGCCCAGAGCCTTGGCATGAAGGGCCTGCAGATGGGTATAGGTCAGTTCCACGTCGTCCTCTGTCCGCTGCTCCGCAAAGAGGTCCGCCAGTGCCATGCCCTCATCCCGCCCCTCATAATATTTGCGCAGGGCCCGCGCATAGAGGCGATTGCGCACGCGGCAGGGCTGCCCCGGTCGGATGGCGCCGATCATCTCCAGCGAGGCCAGCACGAGGTCGTTGCGGCTAAAGGCCAGTTCACGCCCCTCGATCAGGATCTCGCGCAGGCGTTCGCGTTCCAGGGGATGGTTCTCCAGTTCGCGAATGACGTGGCGGATGTTATCATCCTCCAGCAGCAGTCTGTCGGCGGCCTCTTGCACGAGGTCGGGCGTCACCCTATCGGGGGCGTCCTGTTCCATCAGGGCGCAGGCCCGCATGGTAAGATAGGGATGCCCGCCGGCCAGGTCGTAGAGCAGTTCGGGCGTCCCTTCCTCCACAGAAACGCCCATGCGGTCAAAATGTCGCACGATCTCTTTTACCTCCCGCAAACTGAAATCGGAGAGGTACACCTTTTCACAGATATTCAGGGGGGAATTGCTGCCAAAAGTGAGGGCATAGAGATCGACGGCGCCGCTAAAGATAAAAAGGTACTTGGACAGTTCCTCGCCCGCCCCCCGCCCCTGGGTGAACACCGTGCGCAGGGTATTGAAAAAACTATCCGACACCTCTGGCGTGAGGGCGCCCACCTCGTCCACCAGCAGGACGATCCGTGAGACAGGCACCGCATCTGCCAGGTCGTACAAAAAGGCGAGGAAATCGATAGAGCCCTCCATATGACGGGTCTCTGGCAGGGAAAGATCGTCCTCCAGCAGATCGCGAAGCTCGCTGAGCAACCGAAAGGCGACGAAACGGAAACAGGCACGGGTGTCCTGGGCACGGAGTACAGACAGGTCGATAAAGACGCAGGCGTGGGTATTGCGCAGGCGCTCCATGAGGTGGAAAAGGAGCGTCGTCTTGCCGATCTGGCGGGGCCCCAAAAAGGCCACGTACTGGGTCACAGAGGGCTGGCGAGCGACGCGCAGGGCGCGCTTTAGCTCGGGCCTCTCCACGACCAGGTCACCGTCCATGGAGGCCACCAGGGGGCCACGGGTCTTGAAAAGGGAGGCGGCGCCTTGGCCGTCCGGATTGGCGACGTGGCCAGCGGGGGCCGTCTCGGGAGACGTCCGGAAATCCTGTGGTCTTTTGTCATCGCTCATGGCTCGGGTTCTCCATAACTGTCCGCTCACGGAACGCAAAAAGAGTACGGGGGAGCCCCAATGGCCGGGGTCGGAGGTGGTGGCACTGGCTCCCAGTCGCCCCTCCGCCACACACTCGTCGATGGGCTGCTCCAGGGCCAGGGAGCGGTAAAAGGCACGGCTGAAACGCACGGCGGCCTCGTCCTCCACGGGCCACTGCATGGCCACCACGGCTGGAAGCTCGGCCCGCACCAGGGCCGGGGCCAACCCCGCCCATCCTCCTGCGGCCGTATAACAGGCATTCAGGACGACGAGGCGCGTGCCGTAGCGCCGAAAGATGCGCGCAGCCCCGGTGGCATCCAGGCAATCCACACATCCCTCGCCATCCTCCAGGATGATAAAGCCCCGCTCCTCCTGAGGGTCGAACTCACCGTGCCCGATAAAGTGGATGACGTCCGGCCTCTCGGTCATGAGGGCACCGTGCATCTTGTCATAGGTGGCATGCTCGCACACGGAGAAATCCACAAAGCCATCCTCCACCAGATCGCCCACGGACTCTTGCAGGACATCCAACTCGGACCGCCAATCCAACTGGAGTTGATCAAGGGGCGAGGCCACCACCGCCAGGATCTTGAGGGACGAGGAGCGCCGCAGCGCCGGGGAGGTCGCCAGCAGGCGCAGATAACGCACGAGGGAAACCCGCTGATCGAAGACGAGGAACTCGCCGCGACGAGGATCATACATCAGTTCCCAGGGCAATCGAGAGAGTTCCCACGAGTTGATGTGCAGGCGCAGGCGAAGCCCCCGCCTCCGCTCCCTGGCCAGTTGATAGCTCTCGTACCAAAGCGTGAGGCTATCCTGCGAAAAGGCCCCCTCCAGCAACTTGCGACCAAGCTCCCGGGCACGGGGAAGCGTGCAATAGGTCGTCCCATCATAGGAGGCCACGTTACGCGGCAGGTAAAAGGTGTAACGGCCTCCCTGGCCGGCGGGGGAGTCGAGCACCTCGGCCACTCCAGCCCGAGAATGGGGATCCCACTCTCCCAGACGCAAGTCAAAGCTCAGATAGTGCATATACCCTCTCTTCGAATTCGATGCTGTGCCCATGGGTGGACACGGTTAGGCTATTATAAGGATAGCCTCGCTCCCCCGTCAAACCCCCCTTACAAAGGCTGCGCAGCGCCGATTTGGGCCTGCGAAGCAAAGATGATATAATAGGCCAAATCGATAAAGTTCTATCCAGAGAGGTGGAGGGACCGGCCCTGTGAAACCTCGGCAACCTGAGCCAAGGGGTAGGCGTAGCTGTATTTGCTGGTAGGACAGCCGGCGCTTCTACTCACGTCGTTGGTGCCAATTCCGACAGAGTCGACGCTCAAGGACTCTGAAAGATGGGGACTCGGATGATATACGTGCAGGCCCTTTGCGCTTGAATCGGCAAAGGGTCTTTTTTTACATGGTAAGAATATGGCCCCCAGCTCTGGAAGGGCTGGGAGTTTTTATATCGCAAGGAGGAACCATGACAGACTGTGATGGGAAGACACGCTTTGACACGGAAACCGTCCATGGCGGCGAGGAGAAAAACAAGCCCTATCATTCGCTAACCACGCCCATCGTTCAGACATCCACCTACTGTTTTGAGGATTCGGCGGCCCTCATAGCCCATATGCAGCGCAAAGAACGGGGGCAACAAAGCGAGAGGGGCGAGTATGGGCGTTATGGGAACCCCACACAAGGGGCTGTGGAGCGCAAGGTAGCCGCCCTGGATGGCGGCGAACGAGGACTGACCTTTGCCAGCGGCATGGCAGCCATCACCTGCACGCTGCTCACCCTCCTATCATCGGGCGACCATTATATACTGACCGACGACTGCTATCGCAAGACGCGCCAGTTCTCCCTGGAGTTCATGTCCAAGATGGACGTCCAGTGCAGCCTGGTTCCTCTGGGTGACGATGAGGCGCTGGAGGCGGCCATCCAACCGAACACGCGCCTTATCGTTTCGGAGACGCCCACGAACCCCTATCTGCGGATCGCCGACTTGCCTCGCCTGGCCGAGATCGCCAAGGCCCACGATCTACTGACCATCGTGGACACCACGTTCGGCACGCCTTACAACATTCAGCCCCTTGCATTCGGGATCGACCTGGTGATACACAGCGCGACCAAGTACCTGGGGGGACATAACGACCTGCTGGCCGGCGTCCTGGTGGGAAATCGGGAACACGTGGAAAGCATCAAGGAGACCAACGACATGATAGGGGCCATCCCCAGCCCACACACCATGTATCTCCTCCTGCGCGGCCTGAAGACGCTAGGACTGCGCATGGCACGCCACAATGAGAACGGTCAGCGCGTGGCCGAGTTCCTGCACGAGCACCCAGCGGTGCAAAAGGTGTGGTATCCGGGTCTCCCCTCCCACCCCGATCACGAGACCGGAAAGCGGCTGATGAAGGGCTACGGGGGCGTGGTGAGCTTTTTGTTGGCAACGGAAGCCCAAAACACCAGCCGTTTCATCGACGCCCTCCAGATACCCTATGTGGGACCCAGCCTCGGTGGGGTGGAGAGCATCGTGGAGCAGCCCGCCCTCATGTCCCATTTCAGCCTGAGCAAAGAAGAACGGGCAGAGATCGGCATCCCAGACGGATTGGTGCGCTATGCGCTGGGCGTGGAAGATACAGACGATCTCATCGCCGATCTGGACCAGGCACTGGAAGAGATCATTTCCAAACCCGAGCCCCAGGCCATCGCCACAGGGGAAGGACAATAGCCTTCATCAGCCTTATAATGGAATCTTCACCCAGACGAGAACTGGGCCGTCTCATTCCTCGTCCAGTCCTTGCACGGGGATCTTTTTGCCGTCAAGCCCCACCAATTCCTCTTCCGCCTCAGAACCTGGACGCTCCACGTCAGGATCAATCGGCGGCTGCTCTTTCTTTGAGAGTTCTTTTCTCCATGACGCCGCCTCTGGCCAATCGGTGCGATGATAGTAATGGTCCCTCCACGTCACTGTCCTTCCTCCTTCCAGTTGGCGAACCCAGACAAAAAGTTGCCAGGACAAGTGACAACCACTCTTATTGTAGTATGCTCCAGACTCACTTACAAGAAAACAAAGCCGGGCGCGTTCCATTCTCCGACAGCCAATGCAGAATGGAGCAAACCTTTGACATACACTGGCTTCACATGTATAGTAGGATTTTGTAATCGATGATAGGAAGGATGGGAAATAGGTGGGTGAGCTCGGCGACCGTCTACGAGAAGCACGGGAGGAAAAAGGGCTTTCCTATGCCGATGTAGAGGGGAAAACCCGCATACAGGACGTCTTTATTCGCTCCCTGGAAGAGGAGCGCTTTGACGACTTGCCCGAGGGAGCCTATGCCAAGGGGCTACTGCGTAACTATGCCACTTTTCTGGGACTGGACGCGGAAAAGATACTGGCCTCCTACCGCAAGATGAAGGGAGAATCCTCCACCGATTCTCCCCGCGTGTTGGATGAGCCACTGTTGGAAGGCACGCGGCCCAGACTGTGGGGAGCCATCTTTTTGGGAATCATGATCCTCCTCATCTGTGCGCTGGCCGTCTGGTACGGTTACAACCGCTTCTACCTGCAAAGAGACCCCTGGCCCACGTCCAGGTCTCGGCCCACGGAGCCGGTCGCGGTCTCTACCGATACCCTCGATACCACACCGACGCAAACATCCCCTGCTCCCTCCCCCACAGAGGAAGAGGGCCTCGCAGAACCCCAAGTGGATACTCCTACACCGGAACCCACACCCACCGCCTCTCTCACAGTAACGACGTCGGCGTTGGCAACGCCGACACCCGCTTATACTCCCAGACCGACGCCGGCCATCACGTCGACGGAGGGTATCGTCGTCCAGGCAAACTTTGTAGCGCCCACCTACGTGGAGGTGAGAGGCGATGAGGAAGAGGTCTTTACGGGAGTTCTGGAAGAGGGTGAGGAACGTTCCTGGACAGCCAGCGAGCGCCTTGGCCTGCGCGTCGGCAATGCGGGAGGCATATCCCTCACGGTGAATGGAGTAGAGGTCGGGCCCCTGGGAGCATCGGGCGAGGTGGTGGAGGTCGAATACACGCTGGATAACCTTCCCGAACCCTAGCACAAATGCGCCCACAATTCACACGTAAACCACGAGGCTGACGTCCTGCACGCCAGCTTCTTTTTATGAGGAAAAGGTATGAAATTTCACATCATCACCCTGGGCTGCCCCAAGAACGTCGTCGATTCGGAGATGATGGCCCAGCTCCTGCGTCAAGAGGGCCACACACTGGTAGAGGAACGGGAAGAGGCTGATCTCCTCATCCTGAACACCTGCGCCTTCATAGAGGCCGCCCGTCAGGAGGCCTATGAGATGCTGGAGGAACTGGCCGCCAACAAAAAGCACTCCCAGAAACTGATAGCCGCGGGCTGCCTGCCACAGCGCTATGAGGGAGAGGTCCTGCGCCGTATCCCCGGCGTGGACGCCATCATCGGCACCCGATCGTGGCCCGAGATCACCTCCCTGGTCAGGGATCTGGAGCGTCAGCACGAAAACATAGATTATGTCAGACAAAAGGGCAATCTGGTGGCCTCGGTGCGACGCCACGCCGTCACGGGTGGCACCGCCTATCTCAAGATCGCCGACGGCTGCGACGCTCCCTGTGCTTTTTGCGCCATCCCCCTTATAAAGGGTCCTCAGCGGAGCAAACCAGAAGCCGACATCCTGGGCGAGGCCCGCGAACTGGTGGCAGAGGGTGTCCGTGAGATCATCCTCATCGCCCAGGACACGACCGCCTATGGACGGGATCGCGACGACGGCAGCACGCTGCCGTCGCTCCTGCGCTCCATCACCAAGGAGGTTGCCCAACTGGATTGGCTGCGCATCCTGTACGCCTACCCGCAGCACGTCTCGGAGGAATTGATTCGCACCATGGCCGAGCTGAATCCCGTGTGCCATTATCTGGACATCCCCCTGCAACACGGGCATCCCGACGTCCTGCGTCGCATGCACCGCTCTCCCGACATGGATGGCATCTACGATATGGTGGCCTCCCTGCGCGAGGCCATGCCCGATATCGCCCTGCGCTCCACCTTTATCGTGGGGTATCCGGGCGAAACCGAGGAGGAATTCGAGACGCTCCTCGATGTGATGGAAGACCTGGCCTTTGACCACGTGGGGATCTTTGCCTATTGTCCAGAGGAGGGCACCCTCGCCGCCAGACTGCCCGACCGGGTCTCGCGCCAGGCGATAGCCGAGCGCTACGAGCGGGCCATGCTCCTCCAGCAAGAGATCTCTTTGGCCCGCAACCAGGAGCAGGTTGGGCGTTCCCTACCCATCCTGATAGACGGCGCCGGGGACGGCATCAGCGTGGGGAGAAGCTACCGCCACGCGCCCGAGATCGACGGGATGGTGCTATTGCCCGGAGAATTCCCCAATGGCGACTTTGTGGAGGCGGAGATTGTACAGGCCAGAGAGTACGATCTCATCGGGGAGGCTCTCACATAGCCCTGTTTGGATAAGTGACGCCCCACTCACCACAGGTTCTCCCGCAAAAGAGTCCCTCGATAGAGTTTTTCCAAAAGGGGATCGAGGACGTTGAGACGCTGACGGGCCTGGAAATAGATCCACAGACCGTGGGCAAAATAATCGTGGGCGCTGGACACGCCCAGTTCCTCGTGTCCATACCCCAGGGATTGGATCTTGGCGAACCTCTCTCCCACCCGCCGCAGGCGTTCCGTGATGCCTCCTCCATCGGAGAGCCAGGGCTCACCGGCGACCCCCCGACTGCCCCAGATGTGATCGAGCAGATGAAAAAGGGCCACCATGGCCTTCCTGTTTTCCTCACAGAGATCGCTTAAGGAAAGACAGCATATACTCTCCAAGTGTCCGTCGCGCCAGGATTGGGGGCCTGGTCGATAGACCGAAGGGCGATGGGTGACAACCACATGGCCACGAGGAGTATCCTGCCACAGGCGCAACAATCCCGTGGGGAAGGGACGCAGGAGATCCAGAACCACATCGGTGGCCTCTAGGGCGTATTCAAAGCGCTTCTGCGCCGAGGGCGGCGAGAGTTCAAAGGCTCGGGGCGCCACGTGCATCTTGTCCCGCCAGAGGACGTGTAGGACCGCGTCTTTGTCATTATCAGGAACCATTGTGACATCCCATCTATTCGAAAAAGATGCCCACCATCTCGACGATGTTTCCCCAATCATCCAGATCGCAGCCGGTACGCACCTTTCAAAGACATTGTGTTACAGTGAACGGTTCATATACAATTATAAAAGGATGAGAAAGGGGAAGCAATCGAATGCGGGAAAGGGACGAAAAATGGACACAAAACGGATGCTCATACCACAGCCCATCTCGGGGGGCCTGATCCTCTCCTACAAATGCTCTGCGGCCTGCCGTCACTGTATGTACGCCTGCTCTCCCCAGTGGGAGGGCGACTGGATAAAGGAAGAGCGGCTAGAAGAGGGATTGGCACAACTGGCACCCACCATACGGTCCAGTCCGGCCGGCCCCGAGAGAGTCAGCCTCAACTATGGCCTGCACTTTACCGGCGGCGAGCCCTTTTTGAACTATGACCTGCTGTTGAGGGCGGTAGAGATCGCCGATACGCTGGACATCCCCTCCACCTTTGTGGAGACCAATGGCTTTTGGTGCCGCAACGACGCAGAGGCCGAGGACAGATTGCGCCTGCTTCAGGAGGCCGGTCTCAAGGGTATCCTCATCTCGGTGAATCCCTTCTATACCGAATATGTGCCCTTTGAACGCACCGAGCGCTGTGTCCGCGTGAGCCAGCGCGTGTTCGGGGGCAACGTCATGGTCTATCAACAGGCCTACTACCGCCAGTTCAAACGCCTGGGCATCGAGGGGCGCATCCCGCTTGAAAAGTATGCCGAGATGACCCGTGATGCCCGGGCCGCCCAACACGTGGAACTCTTTTTGATGGGACGCGCCGCCCACAAACTACAGACATCCCACCCCCATCGCCCGGCAGAGGCCTATTTTGAGCAGCCCTGCCGCCCCTCTTTTCTACGCGATTGGCACAACCACTTTGATAACTATGGTCATTTTCTTTCCGGCTACTGCGGCGGGATATCCCTGGGAAACTGGCACGATCTGAAGCGCCTGACCACCGAGGGTATCGACCTGGAGGAGCATCCCATACTGGCGCAGCTGATCGCCGAGGACATGGAGGGCCTGCTGGATTTCGCCCACGCGTTCGATTACGACACGCGCGACGACGGATATATCTCCAAGTGTGACCTCTGTCTGGATATCCGTAAACATCTGCTTTTCGCAGATGACTTCGAAGAACTGGCCCCCAAGGGCTTTTACACCCACCTGAGCGATGGGCGCGGCGAATAGCGGACAAAGGCTTGCACTTCTCCGCCGCGTGTGCTAGACTGGATCCGAACATAGTTCATCCGTTCAGAATCCACTCATCGATAGAAAAAGGAGAAAAAAGATGTCCAACGATCAGGAAATACTTGGGGCCTTGAAGGACTTTGATACGCCATCCATCACCAACGTGGTGGCCACCTATCCGGACAATCCAATCTGCTTGGGGCTGTACAATCCCTGGAGCCAGAACTGGTACACGGACACCAGCCTGCGCTGCTGGTATCCCGAATTGGGAGCTGTGGCGGGCTATGCCGTAACCTGTGTGTATGGGCTCCCCGACCCGAACTATGAGGGCCTGTCGCTTTCCGACGTGATCGCGGCCATGGAGGCATCTCCCGACCCAACCATCTTTGTGTTCGAGCAGCGCTTCCCACCCGAGATCGCCAACAAAGTGGGGCTGTCCGGCGGCAACATGACCACGGCCATGAAGGCATCGGGCTGCGTGGGCGCCATCAGCAACGGCCCCTCGCGCGACATCGACGAGATTCGGGAGATGGACTTTCAGTACCTGACGGGCGGCGTGTGCGCCGGGCACGGTAACATGGCCATCCATGCCGTGAACGTGCCCGTGAGCGTGGCGGGCATGGACGTGGCGCCTGGTGAGGTCATCCACATGGACGAGAATGGCGCGGTCAAGTTCCCGTCCGAGTATCTGGCCCAGGTTCTTGAGCGGGTGACCAAGCTGCGTGAACAGGAGGCCGAGCATATGGCCAAACTGCGCCAGGCCAAGAACGCCGCCGAGGTGCGGGCCATCCTGAGCGGAGGCCACTATGAGGAGGAAAAATCCTAATCGCCGACCGGGCGACGCGCATCGATGCTCGTCCGGCAGAAAGGAGGAGGGAAAGAGTTAACAGGCATAAAAGAGCCCGCAGAGGAGATTGCCCCTCCCTCCCTTATATGTTAAACTGCCTTTCACCACCTTATTTCTGCGTGAGGCTCGTTGGCGAGAGGAGTCACAGGGCATATCTCTATGCAGCAAGGCCTGGTCGTCCGCACACATGGGGGACATTACTATGTCCAAGCGAATGACATCGTGTTCGACTGCAGCGTGCGCGGGCGGCTGAAGCAAAGACGGAGCCGACGGGACCTGATCGTCATCGGCGACCGCGTGCGCTGGTCTCCCACCGAAGAGGAACGTGGCATCATCGAGGAGATCCTGCCCCGCAGGACCAAATTATCACGCCGCCGGCCCCACGGCGATTCGGAACAAGTGCTCATCGCCAACCTGGATCAGGTACTCGTCGTCTTTTCCGTTCGCAATCCCCCCCTCAGTCCCTTTGTGCTGGATCGCTATCTGGTGGCCTGCGAGGCGGCCCATCTACCAGCGATCATCGTCGTCAACAAGATCGATCTGTTGCCGCCCGACGCACATCCCCATCTGCTCGACCGCTATCAACGCATCGGCTATACGTCTGTTTACACCAGCGCAGAGACGGGCGAGAATATGGATACTATCAGACATCTGGCCCAGGAGCGCGTCTCCGTCCTGGTGGGGCCCTCAGGCACGGGCAAATCCAGCATCCTGAACGCCATGTGGCCCCACGTGGAGCAAAAGGTGGGCGAGATCAGCGACTATCACGATCAGGGCAGGCACACGACGGTGGTGTCCGAATTGCTCAATCCCGAACCCGGCGTCTACATAGCCGACACGCCCGGCCTGCGCCGCTTCCATCTCTGGGACATGGATCCTGAGCAGCTGGATACTTTTTTTCCCGAAATGGTCCCCTACCTAGACGAATGTCGCTTTGCCACCTGCACACATATCCATGAGCCGGATTGTGCGGTGCGCCGCGCCGTGGAAGCGGGCGAGATAGATGAAGAACGCTACCACAGCTATCAACGACTGTTCCAGGAAAACTCCTGATGGCAGAAGACACGGCCTGCCCTGCCTATTCCCCTTTGATCAGACTTTTTTTCTATCAGGTTACGTTCCAGCCAATTGTCAGCGCTTTTCCCGTAACTTAGCGGGTGTTCCTGCGTTATAACAAGAGAGGGAGAAGCAAGGTCAGCCCTGTTATATTGCCGAGCCAAAGGGAGGAAAGGCAAATGCCCGCGCTGCTTACCATCGTCGCCCTTGTGCTTTGCTGGATCGGATTGAACCGCTGTAGATGAGCACGCCCCATCGCCACATTCCCATCTTATCGTATACCTCGCAGGAGCCCCTATTCCTCAGCCTACTATTCACTTTTGGAGAAAGCGACGACCCTCTTTATTGTACTGTACGCCAGAGTACGGGATCATCTTGCCAGAGCAGGGCGAAACGAGGCCACAAAATCGCGCACGGCCTCTGGCCCCTCTGTCGCCCGACGGACCAGGGCACTACCCACCACCACGCCATCCACGTGGGGAGCCAGCCCCCGCGCCTGCTGGGGGCCGGATATGCCAAAGCCCACGACGATGGGTGTCCTGGCATAGCGGCGCACCTGCCGAATCCGGGAGATCAGGTCCTCCTCGGGACTGTGCTCCGTCCCCGTGATGCCCAGCCGCGAGACCACGTAAAGGAACCCTCGCGTGGCATCGGCGATGGTGGCGATGCGCTCCTCCCTTGTCGTGGGGGCGACGAGAAAGACGAGGGCCATCTCCTTCTCCTCACAGGCTTTTTGCAGGGGGCCCGCCTCCTCGGGGGGTAGATCGGGGATGATGAAACCATCGACACCCACCTCGGCACAATCGCGCACGTAATCCTCCACCCCATAGCTGTGGATGGGATTGTAATAGCCCATCAGAAGCAAAGGCACTGCTACACCTCCCTGTCGCAGTTCCGCGACCAGATCCAGACAGGTGGAGGGAGTTACACCAGCCCGTAGGGCAAGCTGGCTCGCCTCCTGAATGGTAGGCCCATCGGCCACCGGGTCCGAAAAGGGGATCCCCAACTCGATGATATCCGCGCCTCCGGCCATAAGGGCGGGGACGAGTTCGAGAGTATCGGCAGGCGTGGGATATCCCAGGGGCAGATAGGGGATAAAAGCGCAGTGCCCCTTCGCCTGAGCCTCCTCAAAAGCATCCGCAAGAGCCTCCAGTCCTCGCGCTCCTCGCACGGTCTCGATCATATGTCGTCTCCCAACCTTTCTGTTACCGTATCCAGGTCCTTGTCACCCCGCCCCGAGAGGTTAACCAGCAGGATCGTCTCCTGAGGCATATCGGCCGCGATATCGCACGCGTGTGCCACGGCATGGGCGGATTCCAGAGCCGGCAGGATGCCCTCGTAGCGGGAGAGGGCCTGAAAGGCCTCCAGGGCCTCCTCATCGGTGACGGACGTATAAGACGCACGTCCCAACGCACGCAGATGGGCATGCTCGGGGCCCACCGAGGGATAGTCGAGGCCAGCGGACACGGAATGGGTCTCTGCGATCTGCCCATGTTCATCCTGGAGCACGTACGTCCTGACACCGTGAAGGATTCCCAGGCGACTCTTTTGCGTATCGGCAAAGCGCGCCGCGTGCCGACCGCTGGCGATCCCCTCGCCCCCCGCCTCGACGCCCACCATCTCTACCTCATCCTCGAGAAAGGGATGAAAGAGCCCGATGGCATTGGAGCCGCCTCCCACACAGGCGATGAGCATGTCCGGCAATTGCCCCATCTGCTCCAGGCTCTGCGCCCGGGCCTCACGCCCAATCACGCTCTGGAAATCGCGCACCATCATGGGATACGGGTGGGGACCCAGCGCCGATCCCAGCAGATAATGGGTGTCTTGGGCGTTTGTGGCCCAGTCGCGCAGGGCCTCATTGATGGCATCTTTTAGCGTGCGTGATCCCGTATCCACGGGACGAATCTCCGCACCGAGAAGACGCATACGCAACACGTTGGGAGCCTGCCGTCGTATGTCCTCCCGCCCCATATAGATGACACACGGAAATCCCAAGAGGGCCGCGGCCGTGGCAGTGGCCACACCGTGCTGCCCCGCCCCCGTCTCAGCGATGATGCGCTCCTTACCCATGCGCTGTGCCAGGAGCGCCTGCCCCAGGGCGTTGTTTATCTTATGTGCACCCGTATGGGCCAGATCCTCTCGCTTCAACCATATCTGGGCGCCCCCACAGGCCTCGCTCAGGCGCCGGACAGGGGTGACGGGCGTGGGCCGTCCCGCATAATCTTTGAGAAGTTCATCCAAAGAACGGCGAAAATCCTCATCGTCACGGGCCTCCCGATATACCTGCTCCAACTCCAGCAATGGTGCCATGAGCACCTCGGGAGCGTAGCGGCCGCCATAGGGACCAAAGTAGCCCCTCTCATCGGGTTCCGTCCTGATCGCCCTCATCGTTCGCTCTTCTCGCATAATCTCTTATCCGCCTCCCTAACATTTTCGATGAATCGCTTAACCGCATCGTGATCCTTTTGGCCGGGGCAACGCTCAACGCCAGAGGCAACATCTACTCCCCACGGCTGCGCGCCCCGCACGACCACGGCCACATTGTCCGGTGTGAGTCCTCCGGCGATGATCAACCGCTCCGGAGTCTCACCTGCATCTGTGCGGAGCAAATCCCAGTCCCACGTCTGGCCCGTCCCTCCCCGCCTGCGTGCATCATAGCTATCCAGCAGATAGCCCCAGGCCGCATAGACGCCCAGATCCTCCCACGGTACACGTCCCCGCACACGCCGCGCGATGATCACGGACAGATCCAGTCGACGAACATATTCCACCGACTCGTCACCGTGCAACTGGACAAGGTGCAGAGAACAAATCTCCGCCGTCTCCTTGAGACGTTCCAGGGGTTCGTCGACGAACACCCCCACAAAGCGCGCATGGCATCCCTCGGCTCGCAACGCCTCCATGATACCGGCCGCCCTTATGGGAGGAATGTAACGCGGGCTGGAAGGGACAAAGATAAAGCCCAACAGATCGGCACCACATTGCCATGCCCAGCGCGCGTCCTTTAGATTCGTCAGTCCACATATTTTGACTTTTGTCATCGGCCCGCCTCGCTT
>JAWLEV010000021.1:15297-30851 GCA_041685915.1 Anaerolineae bacterium
AAAGCCCAACAGATCGGCACCACATTGCCATGCCCAGCGCGCGTCCTTTAGATTCGTCAGTCCACATATTTTGACTTTTGTCATCGGCCCGCCTCGCTTAATCGGCCCGCCTCCCGCAATTTTCGCAGCGTGGCCGCGGGATCGGTGGCCGTCACCAGCGCCTCGCCGATCAGCACCGCGTCGACGCCCAGTGCCGATAAGCGCCGCATCTGATCCGTCCCATGGATCCCGCTTTCCGAAACGATCAAGGAGGAGTCTGGTATAAGAGGCACCAGTTTTTGTGTCGTCACGAGATTCACTGTGAAATCCTTCAAATTACGATTGTTGACGCCGATCACCGGAGGGTCGAGAGGCAGTACGGTTTCCAATTCACCCTCATCGTGCACTTCCACAAAGGGCGTCAGCCCCAAGGCCAGGGCCCGCTGCATCAGGGTCTCCAGAGTCGCCGTCTCCAGCACGGCGGTGATGAGCAAGACGGCGTCCGCCCCCCATGCGCGGGCTTCCAATAGTTGGTAGGGATCGACGATGAAATCCTTGCGCAATATAGGCCGCGTCACGTCTGAGCTATCAAGAGCCCGACGCACATCTGTAAGGTCAGCCAGTCGTCCACGAAAGTGGTGCTCCTCGGTTAACACCGAAATCGCCTGCGCGCCGGCCGACGCATAAGAGACGGCGAGTTCAGCCGGATCCAGGCCCATGTTGAGTAGCCCCCGGGATGGCGAGGCGCGCTTTACCTCGGCGATGATGGAAACACCCGGACGCCGCAAAAAGGCCTCCAGTTCCAGAGGTGGCGCAAGGCCTTCCACCTTTTCCTCCAGCCTTTCCTGCGGACAGTCGGCTTTGCGCTGCCCCAATGCGTCCCGCACGTCCGCGACGATCTCATCCAGAATCATGCCACCCCTTGCGTAAAGGCTATGAGTTCCTCTAGCCCCCGTGCCGCACGGCCCGTATCGATGGCCTCTGCAGCCATATCGAGCCCCTCCTGGACATCCGCGGCCACGCCGGCGGCGACCAGGGCCATGCCCGCGTTCAACAGAACGATATCTCGCTTAGGTCCCCGCGTTCCGGCCAGAACGTCCCGCGTGATCTGCGCGTTTTCCTCCGCATCGCCTCCCTGAATCCCTTCCAGGGCCACCCGCTCCAAGCCATAGTCGAGAGCGTCCAGGGTCAGACACCGTACCTGATCGTTTCGCAGACGGGCCACAAAGTTGGGAGCGGTCGTGGAAAGCTCGTCGAGTCCATCGGCACTGTTGACCACATAGGCCGCTTTGCATCCCAACTCCCGTAGCACGTGCCCCAGGGGTTCCACCAATCGACGATCATAGACGCCAATGATCTGGATCGAGGCGCCTGCGGGATTGGTGAGCGGTCCAAGGATATTGAACACGGTGCGCACGCCCATCTCACGGCGAGGCCCGATGGCATGTCTCATGGCCGGATGGAGGGAGGGGGCAAAGAGGAAGCCAAAACCCACATCGTCAATGCAACGAGCCACGTCCTCGGGCGCGAGTTCCAGATTCACTCCCAAAGCCTCCAGCACATCGGCGCTGCCGGAGCGGCTGGAGACCGAGCGGTTTCCATGCTTGGCTACGGCGACGCCGGCTCCCGCCACCACCAAGGCCGCCGTGGTGGAGATATTGAAGGTATGTGCCCCATCCCCGCCGGTACCGCAAGTATCGATCAGGGGACGCCGTGTCGGACGGACGGCCGTGGCGTGCTGGCGCATGGCGCGGGCAAAGCCCGTGATCTCACCGATGGTCTCTCCTTTGGCCCGCAGGGCCGCCAGATAGGCCCCTATCTGCGCTGGCGTCGCCTCACCACTCATGATGCGTGCCATCACCGCTTCCGCCTCGGTGGGGGAAAGGTGCTCGTAGGACAACGTCCGTTCAAGGGCGGCGGTCAGTTCTATGGTACCGGCCCCCTCCGAACGCCCGGGGGAGGCCGCACTTTTCTCCGTGATTGTAAGGAAATTCCTTAGCATTTGCTTGCCGTGGGGTGTCAGGATGGACTCGGGATGGAACTGCACGCCATACGTAGGGGCATCACGATGGCGAAGGGCCATAATCTCTCCCTCGGGCGTGTGCGCAATGACTTGCAGGGCATCGGAGAGAGGTTCCCTGACGATGAGGGAGTGATAGCGTGTGGCCTCGAAAAAGGTGGGAACGCCGTCAAAGAGCTCGTCCCCCCGGTGCATGATATGGGAGACCTTGCCATGCATCAACCGCGAAGCGCGTTCCACACGCGCGCCAAAGGTATGCGCGATGCACTGGTGCCCGAGGCAGACCCCGAGGATGGGTATTTGGCCATGGAAATATGCTATGGCCTGGTTGGTGATTCCGGCATCGGTCTCCGGCCTGCCCGGACCAGGCGAGATCACAAGATGTGATGGTTCCATGTCCGCCAACTCTTCCACAGTGACGGAGTCGTTGCGAAAGACGCGGGATTCCACCCCCAACTCTCCCAGGAACTGCACGAGATTGTAAGTAAAGGAATCGTAATTATCGATCACGGCTATCATCTGTCACCTCCAGATTCACAGTTCTCCGCGTTCGGCCAGTAAGAGGGCCTGGGACAGAGCACGGAGCTTATTGTTTGTCTCTTCGAATTCTTTTGTGGGCCTGGAATCGGCGACGATTCCGGCTCCCGCCTGCAGGTAGACCTCCTTCCCCTGCATAACGATGGTACGGATGGTGATACAGGTGTCCATGTTGCCAGAGAACCCAAAGTAGCCCACGGCGCCAGCATAGGGGCCTCGACGCTCGGGCTCCAGTTCCTCGATGATCTCCATGGCTCGCACTTTGGGAGCGCCCGAGACCGTCCCCGCGGGGAAACAGGCGCGCAGCAGATCGAAAGCGTCCTTGGAATCCTCCAATTCTCCCCGAACCTCGGAAACGATATGCATGACATGAGAATAGCGCTCTATCTCCATCATCGTGGGGGTGCTCACCGTTCCGAAACGGCACACGCGGCCCAGATCGTTCCGTGCCAGATCCACCAACATCACGTGCTCGGCGCGCTCCTTGGGATCCTCCAAGAGCTCTTTGGCCAATGCCTCGTCCCCCTCAAGCGTCTCTCCCCTTGGACGCGTCCCTGCCAGGGGACGGCTCTCGGCCACACCCTGCTCCAGACGCACCAGCACCTCCGGCGAGGAACCGATAAGACGCAGACCGTCCGGCAACTCCAGATAGAACATATAGGGAGAGGGGTTCACCCGCCGCAGCGCGCGGTACACGTCAAGGGGTCGGGCTTCTGTGCGGCGATGAATTCGTCGCGAGATCACCGCCTGAAAGATATCGCCAGCGGCAATATACTCCTTGGTCTTGCGCACCGCATCCTCAAAGGCCTCCTGGGAAAAGGCGGAGTCAAACGATTCCCCTTCCGTCTCCCAAGTATCCTCTGTAGAAGGATGCGGTGTGGGCAAAGGACGCTGCAAACGTGCGACCATCTCGTCCAACGCCGCCTCCGCCTCGCGCACGGACTCGGCATCGGAGGGGTCGGCATGCGCGATGGCCAGTAGGCAGTGGCGGGCATGATCATAAATCACCAAGCGATCACTTATGAGGAAGACAGCCTCTGGCAACTTTAGCGTATCAGGGGCGGATTCCGGCAGCCGCTCAAAGGAGCGCACCAGATCGTAGCCCATATAGCCCACCGCTCCCCCGGTGAAACGGGGCAACCCATCCTGTCGATCCGGGGCATATGTGGGGAGGTGGGCCCGCAGCACGTCCAGAATATCATCCCCGTCCAGTGCGAACTCTTCCCAACGCCCTTCTTCCTCCAGAATCCCTCGGTCTCCCCAGCAACGCAGAATGCCCCTGGGCTGCGTGCCAATCATAGAATAGCGGGCCAGATGCTCGCCCCCTTCAACGCTTTCCAAGAGGAACGACGACCCGAGTCCCCGTAGTTTGAGATACACGGAGATCGGCGTATCCACATCGGCCGGCAATTCGCGGATGACTGGCTGCAACTCCCGATTCGAAATCGCAGATTTCTCCAATGTCACCATCATGAAAACTCTCCTTTCGTGCATACAAAAAGCCCCTCGTCCCGCCTCCTATCCGCTGCGAATAGGAGGTTCAGCGGGACGAGGGGCCCAACTCCCCCGCGGTGCCACCCACATTAGACTGGCTCCTTAACAAAAAAACCCGTCAAAAGACGGGTAAGCCAGCCTCTCTCGACAAATACGGGGCTCCGACCTACCATTGTACGGATGCCCGATATTCCGCGCTCAGATAACGGGGCGTCACCGGTGCAGGCTACTCGGGTCTACACCCTTTTGCTACACAACTCGCAAGCCCATTCGATCGCACTGTGAGCATCGGATTCACACCAACCACCGACTCTCTGAGCTCCGCCATGCGATCTACTACTCTTGGTCAACGTTTCATGTATGATATTGTGAACCAAATATAACATAGACTAACAGCGGTGTCAAATTCGAAATCCGACCCCACGATGGAGGCGACGACCGTCGGGCGGAAACGGAGAACGCGGTGAAAAAAGAGAAAAGAAGCAGAAGATAGCTCCCGAAATTATGGAAATGATCATTGACAAAGAATTGAAAAATCGTTACAATAGAAGTAAGGAGGCTACTGGAAAATGACGCTTTGAGCGGCCAACGAGAATGACATCGGACACGATATAGAGAAATAATCGACATTCTTGGGAAGCGAATATACAACGTTGGGGAGGATTTCGCAACGTCTATCGATTATTTGGGGGACGTCACGGAAAATGTGACGTCCCCTGTGTGTTTTTCAGCCGCCGAGGAGCGCCAATGATCATAAAGGGGACAACTCCCGGCAAAGTATCGGTAAGCTTTTGCCTTCATAGAAGCTTGCTAGCGGATAGCATCCAGGTGGTAGGGGATTTCAACGACTGGAATCGGCGTTCTCATCCCTTGACGTGCGAGCACGAGAATGGCGCATGGCAACCGAACATCGAACATGAGAAGGTCCAGGAGTACCATTTTCGCTATCTCATCGATGGGAAAAACTGGCAAAACGAATGGCACGCCGACCGCTCTATCCCCAATCCCTTTGGAGGCGAGAACTCGATACAGGAGATTTAGCCACAAGGTGATCGCTTTTTTCTCTACGGGACTTTTCAAGATCCGTGTGACGAGTTCTTCAAGTGCTTTGTATCTTGTCAGTAAAGAGGATCCACGAAACAGAGAGGAAGGCACGGAAAATGAGTAAGAGGGGTACAAGTTTGGATCAGGCCATAGAGAATGCGCTACGGCGCGCGACGTGGAGAGATGGAGCCACAGTCATCCAGTATGATGATGGCAGCTTTGACGCCATTCCCCCCGTCTACTTGACAGAGGTAATGTGGATAGGCTACCAACACGTCAAAAAGGATCTTGGTAATATCCGAGACCGGGTATTCGACGCCGGCCTGTACTTTCCGCTGACAGAAAACGAAATCAGGTCGCTAAAGAACCAGATCCGCAAAGAGTTCGTGGAGGAATCTGCTGAATTGAATCCCGTGACAGAAGAAACCTCCTCTACAGTCATCAGGCCCACTCCGAGACGGTAGCCAGAGCATACAGTGAATGCGCTCCGAAAAAGTTTTCCTCCCGGCATGTGGGGCTGGGATCGATACGTCGGGGAGCAAGTCGGTGGTCAATAGGAGTGGCCACCAAGGACGCTCAAAATCAGCCGATTTTGAGTGCTGATGTCCTATGTCTACGGACTTTGACAGGGCTCTTTTAGATTTGTAGAATGGGGATGAGGCTTGACCTCAACGACTGGGGGAGAAGGGGGCACTGTGAAACGCCGCGTGAGAAGACGAGCCGTATTCCTCGTACTGATCTATTTTCTTATATCCTTGTCACTCGTGGGCTGCCTGCGCGAGTCGTCAAAGCAGCCGAATCCCCTTGTGTATAATCTCCCCACCAAGTTGACCGTCGCCGCCGGAGAGAAGGTGCCCGGTACAGATATCACTTATGACTATGAGGACGAGGACGGCGCACATCTGACCATCGACGGACAAGAGGCACTCAAGCGCAAAGGAGACTCGCTGGCCGCGAGTTTCAGTCCACGTCCTGGCGTAGACGTAGATCTGGAACTGCGCATAGGCTGGGTCACGGATCAGGAATTGCATCTTGTGGGCACAGCCGAGAGCAGCATAAAAGATGTCGACCCGGTGGCCAGAACCATCTCCACCTCGGCTCCCATTCAGTTCAGTGGACCTGTGGCCTATGGCATCGCCAAGGGCGCCGTCATCCCAGGCTCGACCATCGTCTTCGAAGAGAAAACGGATGAGGGGGTAAGGTTAGGGGGAATCGAGGGCCATCCCTATCGCAAGGTTGGCGATTCTATATTCTGGGAAGGCACGCTACGCGACGACATCTATGCGCGCCTCAACCTGCGTGTCTTGCAAGCCAGCGATAGCGCACTCCATGTGGGGGGTGTGGTGACCCTGTGGTTCGGATCCTAGCCACCTACCCAAAGCCGCAAACAGGATGATACGATGACCACGGAAAGGGCGTTCCAGCCTTGCCTTCTACCCCAAAAGTCGATATAATTAAGATGTAATGTTGAACTATTATATCGAGGCGAAGAAGTTTAGGCACTATCAAGATATTTTTGATTGATTGTATGAAAGCAAGGTGAAAAAATGAGTGGCAAATTCGACCGTTTTACAAAGCGGGCTCGACAATCGTTAAGTATGGCACAGCAAGAGGCACGGAGTATGAACCACGGCTATATCGGTACAGAGCACCTCTTGCTGGGGCTCCTGCGCGAGGAAGAGGGCATCGCCTCCCGCGTGCTTATGGATATGGGACTTTCTGTAGGGCGAGCGCGCCGCGTCGTGCGGAGCATAGTAGGTTCGGGCGAGCATGGGTCGACGAGTTTACAATTAGCCGACCAGACAAAACGGGTAATACAGTTAGCCATAGAAGAAGCTAAAAAACTTGATCATGACTATATCGGCACAGAGCACCTGCTGCTGGCCCTTTTGCGCAACCGGGATTCGGTGGCCGCGGCGGTGTTGCGAAGTCTCAAGATCAACGATGAGGTGGTGCGCCGTAGGGTGCTGAATCTGATGCGCCAGAACGCGAATCCTTCCTCAATGTCCAGAGAGAGATCTCAGAGCAAGGGGAAATCGGTGCTTGATAAGTTGAGCGTGGACCTGACAGAGATGGCACGCCGTAACGAACTGGATCCCGTCATCGGTCGCATTCAGGAGATCGAGCGCGTGATTCAGATCCTCGCTCGACGGACAAAGAACAACCCCGCCCTGATTGGAGACCCTGGCGTGGGCAAGACAGCCATCGTGGAAGGGTTGGCTCAGCGGATCGTGGCTGGAAAGGTTCCCCCCGACCTGCAAACCAAACGTCTGATACGTCTGGATGTGGGTTCCCTGGTAGCAGGGACCATGTATCGGGGACAGTTTGAAGAACGACTCAAGCGCGTGATCGACGAGATCAGCTCGACGGATACCATGCTCTTTATCGACGAGCTGCACATGCTCGTCGGTGCGGGATCCGCGGGAAACTCGGTGGACGCCGCCAATATCCTGAAACCCGCCCTGGCCCGAGGCGAATTACAGTGCATCGGGGCAACCACCCTGGACGAATATCGCAAGCACATCGAGGGCGACGCCGCGCTGGAACGTCGCTTCCAGCCCGTGTTTGTGGATGAACCAAGCATTGAGGAGACCATCGACATCCTGCATGGTATCCGCAGTCGTTACGAGGATCACCATCATCTAAAGATCACGGACGAAGCGCTGGAAGCGGCGGCCAAGTTCGCCGTACGCTATGTCTCAGATCGCTATCTGCCAGACAAGGCTATCGACCTGGTGGACGAAGCGGCCTCGCGCGTGCGCGTCTTCAAGGTGCTGCATCCGGACGAGATATCGGGCTTGATTGGTGGAGGATCGGCGAGTGAAGACGACATAGAATCGGCGGAGCAAGATGCGATTGTGCCCTCCACGGCCAACATGCGCGATGAACTGCAGTTCATGAGCGACCAACTTGGCTTTGAGACGACGATATCGGAACATCCCTCTGGACTCAAGGTGACGGAAGAGGACATCGCCGAGATCATCTCCATGTGGACGGGGATTCCCGTCGCCCGCATCGCCGAAAAAGAGTCTGAGCGGTTGTTGAACATGGAAAAAGCCCTCCATGAACGCATCGTGTCGCAGGATGAGGCCATCAAAGTTCTCGCACGTACAATTCGTCGCGCTCGCGCCGGTCTAAAAGATCCCAACCGTCCCATCGGTTCCCTGATCTTTTTGGGACCCACGGGTGTGGGAAAGACAGAGCTTTGTAAGGCGCTCGCCGAATTCATGTTCGGCAGCGAGGAAGCCTTGATCCAACTCGATATGTCCGAGTTCATGGAGCGTCACACAGTTTCGCGGCTAGTGGGCGCGCCTCCTGGCTATGTGGGCTATGAAGAGGCCGGGCAACTTACAGAGGCCATTCGTCGCCGCCCCTACTCTGTCGTCTGCTTTGACGAGATAGAGAAGGCACATCACGAGGCCTTTAACATGTTGTTGCAAATCATGGAAGAGGGGCAACTGACGGATGCCAAAGGGCGTACGGTGGATTTCCGCAATACCGTCATCATCATGACCTCCAACGTCGGCAGTTCCGTGATCACGCGGGATTCGGCCATAGGTTTCTCGAACCTGGCTAGGGAAGATGTGGAGACGGAATACGAGGAGATGAAAGGCAAAGCCATGGGGGAGCTCAAGAGACTCTTCCGCCCCGAGTTTCTGAACCGCGTCGACGAGATCGTCGTCTTCCATGAGCTGACAAAAGGGGATATCAAAAAGATCGTTGAAATGCAACTGACCAGAGTCAATGAGCGTCTGATGGAACACGAGATGCGGGTGGAATGCACCGAAGCCGGCGCCGATCTTCTCGCCGAGGAAGGCTATGATCCCAAATTTGGCGCTCGGCCGCTCCGTCGCGCCATACAGCGCTTGGTAGAGGATCCACTGGCTGAAAAGGTGTTGGAAAATATCTTTGGGCCAGGGGATGTTGTCTTGATCGATGCAAAAGACGACGAAATAGTACTAGAGGACGCCGAAACTTTGGATGAGCCAGCAGCCTTGCTGTCCGGGGAGCAGCATTAGGCATGACCAAAAAACGCACGCGCTTCGTCTGCGAAGCTTGCGGTGCGATGCAACTGAAGTGGATGGGGCGCTGCCCCGAATGTGGGGAATGGAATACGCTCGTAGAGACGGTCCTATCAGAATCATCGAGCGATTCCAACAGCGCCACCGCGCCCGCGGGAGAAGCGCGTGCGTTCTCCCTTTCGGATATTGCTTCGGACGCTCATGATCGCGTCCCTGTCCCCATTGAAGAGTTGAACCGCGTATTGGGAGGCGGCATCGTCCCCGGAGCCATGGTGCTGCTGGGAGGCGACCCGGGGATCGGCAAGTCTACCTTGCTGCTTCAACTGGCTTCCGTCATGGGTGAAAGGGACGGAAAGGCATTGTATGTCTCGGGCGAAGAATCCCTTCAGCAGATCAAGCTTCGTGCCAACCGCCTATCCCTCGATTCGTCGCAGCTTTACGTGCTGTCAGAAACCAACCTGGAACGGATCGCACATCAAATCGAGGAGATGGAACCGACCCTCGTCATCGTGGACTCGATCCAGTCCATCTATACGGACGCCCGCGATGCGTCGGCCGGCAGCATAGGTCAGGTGCGAGACTGTGCAACGTCCCTCCTCCGTCTGGCCAAAGTCCGAAACGTCCCCACCTTTATCGTCGGCCACGTCACCAAAAGCGGCAGCATAGCAGGTCCCAAGGCCCTTGAGCACATCGTGGACACGGTATTGTATCTGGAGGGCGAGCGTTTTCACACCTATCGGCTGCTACGCAGCGTAAAGAATCGCTTTGGCTCCACGAACGAGGTGGGCGTCTTTGAGATGTGCGACAAGGGGCTTCTTGAAGTCTCCAATCCTTCTCAGATGTTCCTCGAAGAGAGATTGGGGCATGCCTCTGGATCCGCCGTGGCCGTGACCATGGAGGGCACACGGCCCATCCTGGTGGAGATCCAGGCCCTGGTTAGCCAATCGAACCTAAACTATCCACGCCGTACATGCAACGGTATAGAAACCAACCGTTTGCTGCTTCTTGCTGCCGTGCTCTCCAAGCGCGTCGGACTAAAGTTGGGCAATCAGGACATCTTTGTCAATGTGGTTGGGGGATTGCGCATCAGGGAACCCGCCGTGGACCTGGCTATCACTGTAGCCATCGCCTCCAGTTACTATAATCGTCCCGTATCCGCCGATCTGGCCATCTTTGGCGAAGTGGGGCTTGCGGGCGAGTTACGACGCGTGAGCCAGAGTGAGAGGCGATGCCGTGAGGCCAGTAAACTTGGCTTTGAGCATATCCTCATGCCCAATACAAAGGGGCAAAGACCGTCCATGGAGGGAGAGATCAAACCCATCACGGCACGCTCTGTAGCCCAAGCCATCGACGCAGCCCTGGAAGAAGCCAGCTAGACACCATATCCCTCATACCTTAAGGAGGTAGCCATTTGGCCTGAACGCGACGGTACCTAAAAAGTAGATAGAGGAGAAAGGCGCTTTTTGACATGGCGCCAAGGTCTTCGGAAAGAGGTATCATGTCTACTAATATTTTTTTACGTCTTGCATTGATGGGCTTTTTCGCGCTGCTGGGTTGGAAACTCGGTTTCCTTCTTAGCCCACGGATACCCTCGACGATCCCCCTCACAAAGGGGCACTATTGTTTTGTGGTCTCGTTTCTGGGAGCCATCGTGGGGTTCACCGCCGCACCCCGACTGGTGATCAGACCCGGACAGGCACTTCATAAGCAATTGAAACAGACCCCCATACCCTCTCTTCTTGTTAGCGTGATGGGGCTTATCATGGGCTTGCTTGTCGCCGCCCTTTTGACGATTCCCCTCTCACTGCTACCTGGCCAATGGGGACAGTTCTCCCCCCTTGTAGGGGCAGTGGCGTTTGGATTTTTGGGGGTGGCCCTCCTGCGCATGCACGAAAAAGAGGTACTCACCCTTTTGGGCTGGTTTACAGAGCACGAGGGCGCGACGGAAAGAGAAAATCTTGTTTTGCTAGACACCAGCGTGATCATCGACGGACGCATCGCCGACATTCGGAAAACAGGCTTTGTCAGCGGCACCCTCATCGTGCCGCGTTTTGTGCTGAATGAACTACAACACATTGCCGATTCGTCGGACGACCTGCGCCGCAGGCGAGGTCGGCGAGGCCTCGAGATGTTGAACAACATGCAAAGGGATGAAAACGTCCCCCTGGAGATAAGCGAACGCAATGTAAGAAACGGGCATACTGTGGATGCCAAACTCATCAAGTTGGCACAGGAACTGCACTGTCCCATCCTCACCAATGATTACAATCTCAACAGAGTAGCCGAGCTCCAGGGCGTGCACGTGCTGAATATCAACGAACTGGCGAATACGGTCAAGACAGTGGTGCTGCCCGGCGAGACCCTTCAAGTGCATATCATACAGGAAGGAAAGGAACCGCGACAGGGAGTGGGATACCTGGACGATGGGACGATGATAGTGGTGGAAAATGGAGAACGCTATATGGATAGAAAGGTGGAGATCGAGGTGACCCGCGTACTGCAAACGGCTGCGGGGCGGATGATATTTGGCAACATCAAAGAACAGAGACGTCGGACCCGTGATGAATAAAACACGCGTCCGTTACGCGCCCAGTCCCACGGGCAAACAGCATATCGGTGGTATACGAACGGCGCTTTTCAACTATCTCTACGCCCGCAAGACCGGCGGGGCCTTCATCTTGCGCATAGAGGACACGGATATCAGCCGTTCCGAGATGCGCTATGAGAAGGATCTGTACGATTCGCTTTGCTGGCTCGGCTTAAAGTGGGACGAGGGGCCTGACGTGGGCGGGGACGCGGGGCCGTATCGGCAGTCCGAACGCCTAAAACTCTATCGCCAGGCAGTGCGTCAACTCCTGGATGCGGGGAAAGCCTACTTTTGCTACTGCACCCCGGAAGAACTGGCGGCCGAACGCGAGCGCGCTTCCTCCGAGGGCCGCCCCCCGCGCTATAGCGGTCGCTGCCGCGATCCTGAGGTGCGCCAGAGGCTGTCTCAAGAAGAAGGACGGCATCCTGTGGTCCGCTTTTGGGTCCCCCGGGGAGAGACCATCGTGGTCCGCGACCTGATACGTGGAAAAGTGCGCTTCGCCAGCGATGACATCGGCGATTTTGTCATTTACAAAAGCCAGGACGAGAGTCTGGAAGGCGGACGCCCATTCTATAATTTGGCGGCTGTGGTCGACGATCAGGCCATGGATATAACCCACGTCCTGCGGGGGGAAGAACATCTTCCCAATACCCCCCGCCAACTCTTGCTGTACAGAGCATTCGATCATGCACCTCCCCTCTTTGGTCATCTATCCTTGATCATGACTCCCGACGGCACCAAGATGAGCAAGCGATTGGGAGATATATCCATCGCCTCCTATCGCGAGAGAGGATATCTACCAGAGGCTCTGGTGGCCTATCTCGCCACGCTGGGCTGGGCGCCGGATGAGCATCCAGAGCGCCTCACCCGGGGGCAACTGATCGAACGTTTCGCCCTTGATGAACTATCTGCTAATCCTTCCGTCTTTGATCCTGATCGCCTGGACTGGTCCAACAAGAGACGGCTCCAAAAAGCAGATGTAGAATACGTGGGAGAACTTTTGAAGCCGCGTCTGCAGGCGGCCTACGGACGCTGGCACCATGCCGAGGACACGGCGTATGACCCGCACACGTGGTATCGCCTGCTCGTGGAAGCCACTCGGGAGGAGGCCACCACCCTTGAGGATATGGTCTCCCTGAGCGAATTCGCCTTTGTGGAGAATGTATCCAAGTTTTCCCCCAAGGCCCAACAGGCTCTGGGAAGGAAAGAGGCCTGCATGGTGCTGCAACATTGCCTTGACACATTGACTCTATCGGATCTGATCAGCCACGAGGCAGCCAACGACTATTTACAAGGCCTGAGGGAGCATCTCCGAGAGGCAGCCGACCTTGGCGGTCGGGACGTCATGTTTCCCCTGCGGGCTGCCCTCACGGGCTCGGTCTCTGGTCCCAGCCTCGGTCTGGTCATGTCCCTGTGTGGCTTATCGCGCTGTCAGAAACGGCTAAAAAGAGCGCTGTCGCTGGAGATGACCAGCTCTTAAGAAAAATAGTCTTTATACTCATATCCCGGCCTCAGCATTCATTTTGCCTTTTGCGTTTGGAGGTACAAAACGATGACGCTCTACGTATATAACTCGTTGACGCGAGAAAAAGAGGTCTTTGAATCCATTCACGAGGGACGCGTGCATATGTATGTGTGTGGACCCACTGTGTATAACGATGCCCATCTCGGGCACGGCAAGACTTATGTGAACTTTGACACTATTGCACGTTACCTTCGTTACCTGGGATACGACGTCGTCTATGTTCAGAATATCACCGACGTGGGGCATCTGCTGGAAGACGGCGAGGACCGCCTGATCAAAGGAGCCGAGCGCGAGCAGATGCAACCCATGCAAGTCGCTGAACTCTATACGCGACGCTACTTTCGCGATATGGACAAACTCAACGTCCTCCGCCCCGACATCGCGCCGCGAGCGAGCGGCCACATCCCAGAGATGATAGAGTGGGTGAAAAAGCTCATCGAGGCAGGATACGCCTACGAGGTGAACGGCTCGGTGTACTTTGCCGTCACCAAATTCGAGGACTATGGCAAACTCTCTGGACGCAGTATAGAGGATATGCAGAGTGGTGCCCGGGTGGAGGTACGCGAGGAAAAGCGTCATCCGGCCGATTTTGCCCTCTGGAAAAAGGCACCCCCTGGCCACATTATGCGCTGGAAGAGCCCCTGGGGGGAAGGCTTCCCTGGTTGGCACATCGAATGCACCGTCATGTCCACCAAGTACCTGGGGCAGCCCTTTGATATTCATGGGGGCGGCGTGGAAAACAAATTCCCCCATCATGAATGCGAGATCGCCCAGGCAGAAGCCGCCGAGGACAAGCCCTTTGCGAAATATTGGTTGCACAATGGCATGCTCATGATCCGTGGCGAGGAGATGCACAAGTCCCTGGGCAACTTTATCACGCTGGAAGAGGCCTTTGAGCGCTGGGATCCCATGGTCATCCGTTTCTTTATCCTGCTCAGCCATTATCGCGGTCCCCTGGATATGACAGAAGAGGCCCTTGACGCCGCAAAGAGCGGATATCGACGCCTGCTGAACGCCGTCACCGCCGTGCGCAGGGAGCTGTCCTCAGCCCCAGAAGGAGATACAAGCCCGCCAGTGGCTGATCTCATAGAGGAGAGCGGGGAACGGTTCGAGGAAAATATGAACGATGATTTCAATACGGCGGGCGCCGTCGCCGCCCTATTTGACATGACGCGACAGGTCAACAGCCTGTTGAACGCGGACCGTCCCCTCTCCCGGGGATCGCTGGAGGCCATAGATGACCTTTACACACGCCTGGCCGGCGATGCACTGGGCGTCCTCCCCGACGATCTGGGACAGCGGACAGAGAGAGGACTGGAGGAGGATCTCATCGAACTCCTCATCGACATCCGCACCCAACTGCGCGAGGAAAAGCTCTATGACCTGGCCGATGAGACGCGCGAGCGCCTCCAAGAATTGGACATCGAACTACAGGACGGACCGGAGGGCACCACGTGGAATTACACCTGAGAAACGATAGGGATCATTCGAGGTAGACGACGATGGAGATGCTTGCAGGTCGCAATCCCGTATATGAGACACTGCGTGCCGGGCGTCGTTCGGTGAAAGAGGTGATCCTGGCCGAGGGCATAGCCCAAAAGGACATCATCGACGACATCCTTCAAGCCTGCGATCAAAGGGATATTTCTGTCTCGTGGGTGGATCGGCAGCAACTGGATCAGATGGCCCGGGACGTAAACCATCAGGGGGTAACCGCGCGCGTATCCCCCTACCCCTATCTACCCCTGGACGAACTGTTGCACCTGTCCAAACGGCGCGAGGAGCAACCTTTCTTTCTGATTCTGGATTCGCTCAAGGACCCCCAGAATCTGGGCGCCCTGGCGCGTACGGCAGAGGCGGTGGGCGTACAGGGCATCGTCATTCCCAGGCGCCGCTCCGTGAGCGTCACCGAGGCGGTCAGCCGCGCCTCCATGGGGGCCATAGAGTATCTCCACGTGGCCCAGGTGACGAACCTGGCACGTACCCTGGAGAGGTTCAAAGAGGAGCGCATCTGGGTGGTGGGCGTGGAGGATCATCCTGACGCCCAGGACTATCGAGAGGCCGACCTGGATATGCCCCTGGCCCTAGTACTGGGCAGCGAGGGGCAGGGCATGCGCCGGCTGACGGCGGAAAGGTGCGATTTTTTGTATCGCATCCCCATGGTGGGGCACATCAACTCTCTTAACGTCTCTGTCGCGGGCTCCATCATGCTTTATCGCGCCTGGGAGGCACGACAGCGTGATTGAAAACAGGCCAAAGAACCAAAAAGGGGTCCCAAAAAACCGCTTTGATCTCCTGGCCCTGGACGTTGACGGCACGCTCGTCGACGAGACGGGCGAAATCAGC